>NZ_JNKH01000008.1:0-164336 GCF_000701985.1 Butyrivibrio sp. WCE2006
GAATCTATAGATTCCTGTTTTTCCTCAGAAAAACGGGAATCGTATTGGACCAGGTCCTCGCGAAGCGAGGGGCGTGTCCTGCCGAAGGCAGGATTTTTGCGGGCGATTTCCGCTTTTGCCCACAAAAAGTCATGACTTCTTGTAGACAAAAGCACGAGACAGGATGACATATTACATGTTCATCTGTCTCGTGTTAACTATTTATATTCTGGCTGCAATACCAAGTCTTTCATGCATTATCTTTTTATTTTCATACATTCTTTTATCAGCGAGAAGATATACGCTGTGGGAGTCCTTTGGATTAACTTCTGTGCTAAAAGCATAACCGCAGGCAACACTTCTTCTATATCCCGGATAAAGAATGTTTTTTATTTCCAGAGCATCTTTAAGTCTTGTAAGGATTGAATCGATATCTGAAAAATAAGGTTCTTTTAATATTGCAACAAATTCATCACCGCCAATTCTGGCTATAAAACATTTTTCATTAAAGCACTGTTTTAGTACAGATGAGAATTCCTGAAGATATTTGTCACCAGCAGCGTGTCCGTCATTATCATTGATTTCCTTTAAACCATTAAGATCAAGACTTATGATGCAATATTCAGCTGTTCCCTTATCAAGATCTGCAGTGTATTTATCATATCTTGATCTGTTGGGAAGGTCAGTAAGACCATCAGCATAGGCCAGATGCGTAAGAGAGGCATACTCTTTTCTCATGGCAAATGACTCAGAGATATAAATAAAATAGTTAATAAGATTTGCAAAAACGAAAATAAGACCGCCCATAGGAATTAATCTTACAGTCAGAATTGATTCCGGGAAAATATGAAAAATCTCAAATGTGAATGCCACAAAGTTTAATATATATGAAAGAGAAAAAAAGCTAAGTCCTATAAGCTCTATGGTTTCGGAAGGTGAAATCTTTTTCTGCTTAATGTCTTTTGCTATGACCACTATAAGGAAAATGGAGCACATTAGCGAAATGCACTGGAAATATCTTAAAGTTCTATTCATTCTTGCAATGTCCGAAAAATGAAGAACAATCAAAAATATACATATTATTGAACTTGTAGAAGCTACAACAAGGAAAATCCAGTCTTTGTAATGATCCTGAATGCAACCGATTATTATATAGGTAAGAGGAACCGTTATATATAGAGATAGATATTCTATCTCTGTGGTGATTCCATGTGTATTGATAAAAAAGTCGAGAAGTCTGAAATAGCATAGCATCCAAATGCCAACATTAATGAAAAGCAAAGAAGAAAAGAGCTGCGAAAGAATTGTAGGCAGAGTTTTGTAAAAGCTTAAAGTGATAATTAAAAATGCTATACCGAATATGATCAGGAAAATGGCGCTGGACAAAGGAAATATGTGCTTGAAAATATAGGATCTGATAACATCATGGTATTCCCCATAAGTAGGTGAAATAAAATATCTGTAGGCACTGTTTTCGGAGCTGAATAAAATAATATCCAACTGCTGAGTGTTCTCACTGGATGGTACAGTTACAATATTATAGAAACAACCGATATATTTATCCTGAGCAAGTTTGTCAGTGAATTTTGATAAAACAAGCTTGTTGTCGATGTAAACTTCCACTGCAGAGTATCTCGAAAGAAACATGAGTGTCGGAAATGAATAATCAGAGCTATTTTGCAGCGTGGTTGATAATCTTAGAATATCGCCTTTTGAAGAAGAAGAAGGCAGACTTCTATCCAAATCCTTTATAGATACATTATCCAAAGTAAAATCGTTATATTGAATATTCCAGTTTTTATCCAGAGTTATAACAGGACTGGTCAGTTTTGGAAGAAACAGGAAATGACATATTGTTATTATCACTATAAAAGTTAATATGGAGATAATAAGGAATATTATGCGTTTCTTCATAACTTATTGTCTCCTTTCATCTGATTCAGAACCACCAAATATATCATTCACGAATCTGTCCAATTTAGCCTGATGATGGGTTTCTTTTTCTTTGTACATCCGGTTGTCTGCAAGAACAAAAACACTGCTTGCATCATTTTCGTCAGCTTCATAGCTGTAGGCATAGCCGCAGGATGCTGACAGATTGATATTTTTCTCATTTTTATTAAAAATCTGCATGCGGGTTTTTAAGTCAGCAATCATTTTTTCACAAATATCTTTATCGGGATTTTCAATTGCAACAAGAAATTCATCGCCGCCTGTTCTTCCAATCAAAGAAGATCCGACAAAGGACTGCTTCATTATGTCCGCAAATGATCTAATCATGCGGTCACCTTCCTGATGCCCGAGACTGTCATTTACGGTTTTAAGATTATCCATATCGATACTAATAATTGCAAATTTTCCATGAACTGAAGCCATGTATTGCATACATTTTGCTCTGTTCATAAGGCCTGTAAGTGAGTCAGTATAAGCAAGTCCTTCAAGATGATCTTTCATGTAAACCGCGTTCATATGCTCTATTCCATGATAAAAGTAGGATAGGAACAAGGTAAGAACAAAGCATAGAGCACCAATTGTCATGAAATTGATATCAGCATAAGCTTCTGCGCCACCAAAGAAAAGCTTTAAAATATTGTATTTTATTATATCGATTACTGAGCAGACTATGAAAAAGGCAAGGCCAATTACAAGAAGACTGTCGGATGTTATTCCTGTATATTCAGGTGTGTTAATTTTGTCTTTGTGTTCCTTCCAAATATTGAGTACGAGCTGTGGAAGTTCATATATTGCTTCTGCTATAGCAATAATATGAAGAACAGGAATGAAAATATTAACATGAATAATATCTGTGAAATGAAGGATCAGTGCAATTAATGGAAAGAGGATATTGATAATAATGATAATTGTATTAATTCTAGAATTGAGTTCAGGGTGAGATGATATCAGAAAAGCTATAATTGCAAAAGGAACAAGGTATAAGGTTATATACTCAAGAAAAGTAAAAAAGGATTCAGCATCAGATAAAAAGCAAAAAATATCATTAAATGCCAGATTATAGGCACCAAGTACAAATGATATTAAAGAACTAAAAAACAGAGACAGGTCATGACTATGGTACATGTAAAGATATGATGATAATGTAAGAAGTATAAAAGCGAACATGCACAAGAAGCATCCGACGAACAAAGGCAGACGTTTTCCCTGCATGAATTCCTGCTCAAGATCATACCTGTTCCCATATCGAACAGATGGTATACCTGAAAATGCATTATTTTCAGAAGAAACAAGCTTTATAGTAAAAGTTTTTCCTTCAGGATTATCAAGTTTGTTAAGCGGAATAAAATTGTAATGCTTTGGGATCATTTTCCCGGATTCCAGATATTCATTACCATAGGTATAAATAACTTCGCTATCTATGGAAACTGTTACCACTGCAAGAACACTTTTGAACATTAAGCAGGCTGAAGGCACATGCTCGGTGGGTATGGTATTACTGAAAATAATGCTGTCACCTTTTCGAGAAGGCCCAAGATTGATCTCAGATAGTTTAGTATCAGACAGACTGATTTTGTCATACTGAACAGACCATCCATCTTCAAGAACAGTCAAATAATATGTATTTGGTGTAGTTAAGTAGGAACTGCCAAATACCATGAGCATAATTGGAACAAGTATTACAAGAATAGGCAGTAACCACACATTTAAATGAAAATAATCACGTAAACGCATCTTTTTCTCCTATTCTCTAGTATATCAATAAATATTAAGGCATTTTATAAAAAAAGAGTGATGTTTGTAAATTTTGTATAACAAGCCAGGATCAGGCTCGTGAAAAGCCTTGGTAAGTGCTCTAAAAATATAAAAACCTTACCGCTTTGGAACGGTAAGGTTTTATCTGTGCAAGTGAACTTATTATTTTATGTCAGGTTATTTTAAAATGAGCCGCTGCTTCCACCATGTGAAGTTCCTGAAGAACCGGAATGGGTTGAAGAGCCGGAGCTTTCTTTTGGTCTTGCTGTTTTTGTAACTGTTGTTCTAATGAAGCGATCCTGTTTACGGGAAAGAGAAAGTCCCTTTTGAGAATAGTTGGATGCACCTGCTTCCCAATGAACAGTTTTTAACTGACCAATAAACATAAGTAGTACAATTAATCCAAGTACTAAACCTACGATCAGACATATAAGAAATTTTCCGGTAGTAAAGGTTTTACTGTCAATTACATCCTGCTGTCTTTCATCGCAAGCGGATACAAACTGATCAAAGGCCTGATAATAGTATCCTGCAGACAGGCTACTTTTGCAGGCATCAATCAGATCTTCCTGGGCTGAATCCGTGAATATGTTAATGGCTGTACCGGTTGTGGTGATATGCCATTGTCTTGTGGATATGTCGATCAGGAATAATATTCCGTTATTTGTTCCATTATAACCATATCCATTATAGTCATAAAAATCATCGCCATATTCCTCAACATTTCTTGAACCCAGATCATCTATAGTAACTATTACTATAGCCGATTCATATTTATCCTCAACCTGATAAATATGCTGTGCAAGCTCGTTCTCTTCATCATCTGTCATAAGATCCGCAGCATCTATTACTGGGAAAAGTGTTCCATCCTGGCAATAAACAGGATCCACCATTCCGCTACCGTCAGCCTTTACCTGAAAAGAAGACAATAAAGGCAATGTCAGGATCATGCAGATAAGCAGAGGCATTAGATTATTTAGAATTTTTTTGCATTTCATATACTTATCCTTCCGGGCTACTAATATCAAAAAGAAATAATGATGAGGCAAATAAGACAGGCAAGAGCTGTGAATCCCAGACTTGATAAAATGTAAAGAAGGACTGCTTTGCCTTTATCCACAGGAAGATTACCTACAAACTTGCCGCTTTGCCCATTCATGGCAAACAGATAATTATTTCCGTTCCAGCTGGTATTAAGAAGCCAAACCGGATAGAGAGCATATTTATGCGTTAAAGAGCTTATCTTCTGGTCTTTTGATGAAATATTTACAGAAGAATAACCGGTTACAGAATTTTTAATGTCTTCCTCTACGGTATGCTTCATTCTATCCAGAATATGTTTTTGGGTATCCTTTGCATTTACGTCATAACGGTTTGCAAGAAAACCTGCAAGATAACCACTGTTAAAAGGAACTGCTTCACCAAAACTGAAGGGTTCTATTGATTCCATCAGATCGTCAGGCATTTCTTTTGATGCATCATGAGGAACATGAGAAAATTCTTCATTTCCTTCACGAACTACATCAAAGTGACTTGTTTCTGTGTAGTTATAGTCACTGTCGCTCCAGGTTCTTACCTTTGTTGCATGGAAATTGTAGTTTGCATTTATCTTTGCATCATACAGCCAGTAAGGAATATAGATTCCACGAATTTTGTCTATATGATTCTGGGCAAAGAATACCTTTGGCAGAAGTAGTTTTCCTTTTACATATCCTGCATATGCATCCATAGCATCCTGCTTGTTTTTCTTAAATGGAATGACGTAATCAGGACGCAAATCACCGGCAAACTTTTCTTTGACAACAACATTATTACTGCAGAAAGGGCAGGTAAGTGAACCTTCATTTTCTGAAGCAACAATTTCACCACCACAGGATTGGCAGGAATAGACTACCATGCCATCAGTTTCTCCGGGCTTCCATTCTGTACCTTCTGAAAGCCATTCGTTACTGTCAGCTTTTGCATCTTTATCCTGTTCTGCCTGTCTTGGAGCAACATAATCGCCTACCTTTATCTGTGTGTCACAGTAGGGGCAGGATAACATTTGGTTTTTAGCATTAAAATTCATCACCCCGCCACAGGCGGGGCATTCATATTCGGTTAATCCCATAGACTTTTCCTATATAAAATTATTGTGGTCTTGGTGTTCCGCAGTTAGAGCAGAATTTACCACTGTTAACGGTACCGCAAGAACATGTCCAATCAGCACTCGGTTTCGGCTTACCACAATTGGAACAGAAATTGCCATTATTTACAGTACCGCAGGAGCATGTCCATCCTGCCTGACTCTGAGGCTGCATCTGGGGCTGAGGCTGAGGAACAGGCTGTGCCTGCTGACCCATGGCAAAGAGATTTGAAGCGTTTGCTCCACCTGCCTGCTGAGCCATATTCATTCCTGCAAATGCCATCATAGGACCTGTTGCTGTATTTTTTGCAGCATCCTGCATAGCCTGTGCCTGAGCACCTACAAGGGTAGCGGCTGCCATGTTAGGATTTGTGAGAACAGCATTCTTCTGAAGCTCTTTTATCATCTTTTCATCTTCTTCAGAAGCATTAACAGAGTTTATACCAAAGGTTGAAATAACGATGCCATAGGTGCCGCCCCATTTTGATGAAAGGACTTCATTTAATGCATCGGCGATTTCAGTTGTATGACCCGGAAGGGCACTATATCTGACACCTGTTTCGGAAATCTTTGCAAAAGCAGGCTGAAGAGCTGTAAGAAGCTCACTCTTAAGCTGAGACTCGATGGTTTCTCTCTTGTATTCGCCCTGGAAATTGCCGCAAAGATTTGTGTAGAAAAGAATAGGATCTACAATTTTGTAGCTATATTCACCATGGCAACGAATTGAGATATCTACATCAAGACCGATGTTTCTGTCAATTACGCGGAAAGGAACCGGATTAGCTGTTCCATACTTATTTCCAATGATGTCCTTAGTATTTATATAGTAAACGCGCTGGTCATTAGCAGCATCACCGCCGAAGCTGATACGCTTACCTATTTTTTTGAATGTCTCTTTGATATTGTCAGAGAGGCTACCGTAGAAAAGAGAGGGCTCTGTACTTACGTCATATACGAACTCACCGGGTTCTGCGCAAACTTCAGTAACCTTTCCCTGATCCACAATGATCATGCACTGACCATCAGCAACTGCAATAATTGAACCGTTGGAAATGATATTATCGTTACCTTTTGTATTTGAACTTCCCTTACCTGTGCGTTTTGCAGCTTTAATAGCAAGAGTGTCACTTGGCATTGCATCGCAGTAGAAATAATCTCTCCAGGAATCAGAAAGAACGCTTGAAGCAGCACCGATTCCAGCCTTTAAAATTCCCATATTTACATACCCTCCTTAATTTCACATATTTGTTATTATGTATTATTGTCAGATCATTGTCAGACACTGAAAAAATTATAACACAATTGACAGGGTAATTTTGAAAAATAATATCAAATATATAGTAAATTGCCATTTTTTGTAATTATTGAAATACAAGTCACAACGAGATGCGAACAAAAACAATCTAAAACGATAAAATAACAGATAAATAATACTTATTAGTGAAATAGCATATTTGTATTCTCGTTTTATAGTATAATAGTAGGTGTATTGCATGACTTCTTGAACGCAATAAGGAAAAAGCGTTAAAGAATCCTGTCTTTACAGGACATGCCCCTCGCTTTGCGAGGACCTGTCCAATATGAATTTCGAATTCCTGAACAAATTCAATATTCTATGGAGTATGAGAAAAGAAATCATTTTTAGATCGGTGAGCCTATTTGAAGAAGAAATGTGAATTAGTTTATAAAGGACAAAGCTATGTAATAAATGAGGGGACCCTTCTTTCTGAGTTACTCATAAGGGAAGGAATAGTACGTAACATGCCCTGTGGAGGGATGGGCAGATGCGGAAAATGTGTTGTCAGATTTAAAAGCGGTGCATCAGCGGTCACGGTAGCAGACAGGAAATTTCTATCGGAGGAAGAGCTTAATAATGGTTATAGATTATCATGCAGAGCGTTGATAAAGCATGATGCAGTGCTGGAGAGCTTGGGAGACTATTTTATTTCTGACAGTGAAAATATATCAGTCAAAGACAGCGATTACTTATCAGATAGGAAAAGCAAGACAGGAAATGAAAGCCTATACGGGAAGGGAGCGAATGTCTCTGATATAGAAGAAAATAATATTTGCGGAAATGATTTTTACAGTATCTCGATTGATATTGGTACAACCACGATAGCAGCATCTTTATTAAATAAAGGTAATACCGTAAAAAAAACAAGTACCATGAATAGCCAGGCTGTTTATGGTGCAGATGTCATCAGTCGTATCCAGGCAGATTGCAGTGGGAAAGCCAAACAGCTGCAGGAACTTGTCATAAATGATCTAAGGAAGGTTATCACAGAGCTTCT
Organism: Butyrivibrio sp. WCE2006; assembly: GCF_000701985.1. Taxonomy (NCBI): domain Bacteria; kingdom Bacillati; phylum Bacillota; class Clostridia; order Lachnospirales; family Lachnospiraceae; genus Butyrivibrio; species Butyrivibrio sp. WCE2006. The sequence goes on from NZ_JNKH01000008.1 coordinate 8,107, forward strand.
TGGAATTTTTATCTCAGACAAACAAGCTTATGAAGACAGATATGATAAGAAGGATTTTGTGCTTAAAACTATAGTCATAGCTGGAAATACAACAATGCTTCATATCCTTATGGGAGATAGCTGTGAGGGGCTTGGAAAATCGCCTTATAAACCGGTAAGACTCAGTTACCCTGTAACAAAATTATCTCAGATGCCTGAAAAGATAAGAAGCGGACTACTTGGTGACTTTTGTGACAGTGAAAACATAAATGTTGTGATAATGCCCGGAATATCTGCATTTGTTGGAGCTGATATAGTGTCGGGAATGTATTCTCTTTCATTTGATAAAATTCCTGCAAATAAGAAGTACATGCTGATCGATCTTGGAACAAATGGAGAGATGGCAGTCGCTGATTCAGAGAATATAAGTGTATGTTCTACCGCAGCAGGACCAGTATTTGAAGGTGGAGGAATTTCCTGTGGAATGGCTGGGGTACCCGGGGCAATTGAGCATGTTACTTTAGACAAAACTGATGGAAAACGATATGAAGCAGATATTACGACTATAAAAAATGAAGAACCCAGAGGAATTTGCGGAAGTGGAGTACTCGAACTGGTTTCAGAGCTTTGCAGAACAAGACTCATAGATGAGACAGGACTTCTTATAGATGGTCTGTTTGATGATGGAATAAGATTATATTCATCAGCTGATGGAAAAGAGATTGTTTTTTCTCAAAAAGATATTCGTGCAGTACAGCTGGCAAAGGCCGCTATAAGGAGTGGGATAGACAGCCTGCTTAAAGCTCATGGCTGTAGAGCCGGTGAAATAGATAAGGTATTTCTGGCAGGAGGCTTTTCAGAGCATCTTGATACAGAAAAAATAAGATATCTTAATATGTTCCCGGAAGAATTTTTAAGAGGAGGGGTAATAGATTGCGTAGGAAATACTTCACTTTTGGGCTGCGAAAAGCTTATAGAAACTACGGTACATCCTGATGGAAAAGATATAAATAGTCCTGATAAAGATGTCCGGGATTTACAGAGCAGTACAGAATTGATCATTAAGGATATAGCAGAAAAGTCAAAAGACTTAGTTCTTGCTGAGACGGATTCTTTTAGTGAAGAGTTCATTGAAGCTATGAATTTCAGATTTATCTGAAGTAAACAATGCGTTTTAAGTTTATAAAAATTTAATAATTGTGTCCTCAATTTCACATGTGCACAATTGATTTATGATTTTGTTATACTTATAATAGAACGAAATACAATATTTAAGAGGTAAGCAATGGATAACAATTATAACAACAATAATGGATCCGGAGGAGGAGATAACGGTCCCAAGAAGCAAAATATATTGCTTTTGGTTGTCGCTGCTCTGGTTACAGTACTCTTTATGACATATTTCATGCGAGCAGTAACTTCTACCAGTAACAAGGAGATTACATATTCTGAATTTATTCAGATGATCGCTGAAAAGAAAGTTGAGAGCGTAGTAATAGAGGATGACAGGATAGCAATTATCCCCAAAGTAAGTTCTGATCAACTTAAATACAATCCTTTTTACGGATCTACTACCGTAATGAATTATTACACAGGAAAAGCGGAGGATGATTCCACTCTTACAAAGAGACTTTTGGATGCAGGCATACCGGTAAGCAGTGAAGTACCTGATTCCTCCAGCGCTATTATTTCATTTGCAGTATATTATGTTCTTCCAATACTGCTGATGTGGCTCATCCTGTCATTCGTATTCAGACGTATGTCTAAAGGCGGTGGCCCCCTTGGTATCGGTAAAAACAATGCAAAGGTTTACATGCAGAGAGAGACAGGGGTTACATTTAAGGATGTTGCCGGAGAAGATGAAGCAAAAGAATCCCTTGTTGAGGTTGTTGATTTCCTTCACAATCCCGGAAGATATGTGAAAATCGGTGCAAAGCTTCCAAAGGGTGCACTGCTTGTGGGACCTCCCGGAACAGGTAAGACACTTCTTGCAAAAGCAGTAGCCGGAGAGGCGCATGTTCCTTTCTATTCTCTTGCGGGTTCAGACTTTATTGAGCTTTATGTAGGTGTCGGTGCAAGCCGTGTTCGTGAACTTTTTGCAGAAGCCAGCAAGAATGCTCCTTGTATTATTTTCATTGATGAGATAGATGCTATCGGAAGAAGCCGTGACAGCAAGTATGGCGGTGGAAATGAAGAGCGTGAGCAGACTCTGAACCAGCTGCTTTCAGAGATGGATGGTTTTGATTCATCTAAGGGTGTACTTGTTCTTGGAGCTACAAACAGACCTGAAATACTTGATAAGGCACTTCTCAGACCCGGACGTTTTGACAGAAGAGTTATTGTTGATAAGCCGGATCTCAAGGGACGTGAGGAAATACTTAAGGTTCATTCAAAAGATGTCAAAATGGATGAGACTGTAGATCTTAAGGCAATAGCCCTTGCTACAAGCGGTGCAGTAGGTTCTGATCTTGCTAATATGATAAACGAAGCTGCGATAAATGCGGTTAAGGCACACAGAGAATATGTTTGCCAGCAGGATCTTATGGAAGCTGTTGAGCAGGTTCTTGTCGGAAAAGAAAAGAAGGACAGAATCCTCAGTAAAGAAGAGAGAAAGATAGTTTCTTATCACGAGGTTGGACATGCTCTTATCAGTGCTGTTCAGAAGAATACAGAGCCTGTACAGAAAATAACCATAGTACCCAGAACCATGGGAGCACTTGGATATGTTATGCAGGTACCTGAAGATGAAAAATATCTTCAGACAAAAGACGAGCTTGTTGATGACATTATCGTATCTCTCGGAGGTCGTGCTGCTGAGGAGGTTATCTTTAATACAGTAACAACCGGTGCTGAGAATGATATAGAAAAAGCAACATCAATGGCAAGAAGCATGATCACAATGTTTGGTATGAGTGATAAATTCGGACTTATGCAGCTTGAATCCATTCAGAACAGATATCTGGACGGAAACAGAGTGCTCAACTGCAGTCCTCAGACCGAGTATCTAGTAGATGAGGAAGTAAAGAAGCTTCTTGCTGATTGTTACGAGAAGGCTAAGCAGATAATCCGAGATCATATCGACACAATGGATAAGATTGCTCAGTTCCTTATCGAAAAGGAAACTATTACCGGTAAGGAATTCATGACTATCTATCGTGAGGTTGAGAATATTCCGGAACCTACTGAAGAGGAGATAGAGGCTTCAAAGCACGGTAGAATATATGCTACAAGACCTGAATCTGCAGCAGTAGGTGAAAATGTTCCAATTAAGGAGAAAAAACCAAAGGAAGAGACTATTTCATTTCCTGCGGAGAATCAGACAACACCTGATAATGCTCAGTACGGACAGCAGAGTTATGCTAATCCGCAAAGCTATAACAATCAGGTAAATGCTCCTTTTGAAAACATGATGCAGCAAAGAACAGTAGGTAGTATTTTTGAAGCTGAAGTGAATGATGACGGCGGACAGACAATTACTACCGGAAACAGTCAGAATGTCGTATCAGAGAATGATGATAAGGAACAGCCTTCAGGCGGACGTTTCTCACATGTTCCTGATAACTTTGATAGTAAAAATAATTAAAAGTTTTGTGGGCTGCCGCGCTGCGGCAGCCTTTCTGATATTATAAAGAGTATGGAAGAAAAATTTGACGTTCAGGAAGAATTAAAAAAATTACCTAATCAGCCCGGTGTTTACATTATGAGAGATGAAAATGACACCATAATGTATGTCGGGAAGGCTGTAAACCTGCACAATCGTGTGAGGTCTTATTTTCGAAAAATAGTAGGAAGAGGACCTCAGATAGATCGAATGGTACAACAGATAGCGCGCTTTGAATATATTGTAACTGATTCAGAGCTTGAAGCGCTGGTCCTTGAGAATAACCTTATTAAGGAAAACAGCCCGCGCTATAATACTATGCTTAAGGATGACAAGACTTACCCTTACATTAAGGTAACGGTTTCAGAGGAGTTTCCAAGAATACTGTTTTCAAGACTTATGAAAAAGGATAAGTCCAAGTATTTTGGTCCTTTTACAAGTGCAGCTGCAGTAAAAGACACAATAGAGCTCATAAATAAGATTTATGGACTCAGAACCTGTAACAGAGTTTTACCAAGGGACATCGGGGTAGACAGACCATGTCTGAATTTTCATATGAACAGATGCTCTGCTCCATGCGATGGGAGAATTTCAAAAGAGGAGTATGCCAAGAGAATACAGGGAGCATTGGATTTCCTTGAGGGAAATTATGCTCCGATAATAAAAGACCTCACTGATAAGATGGAAGAAGCATCTGAAGAACTGAATTTTGAGAGAGCTGCCACCTACAGAGATCTTCTTTCAAGTGTAAGACAGGTTGCACAAAAGCAGAAGATGACTGATCAGGCAATGGAGGATAAGGATATTCTTGCAATTGCTTCAGATGAAAACGATGCAGTTGTGCAGGTTTTCTTTGTAAGAGACGGACGACTTATCGGCAGAGAACATTTTTATATGACACATGTATCTGAAAATCCCCAGGAGGAGATATTGCTGAATTTTGTAAAGCAGTTCTATGCCGGAACTCCTTTTATACCAAGAGAACTTATGCTTCCGGAACAGATTGAGGATATGGACATTATTGAAAAGTGGCTCACTCAGCGAAAGGGCAGCCGCGTATATCTAAAGGTTCCGGAGAGAGGCCAGAAAGAAAAACTGATGGAGCTTGCCGCCCAAAATGCCGCTCTTGTTCTAAGCAAGGATAAGGAGAGGCTAAAGCGTGAAGAAGGAAGGACAATAGGAGCGGTCAAGGAAATAGAAAAGCTCCTGGGTATTACAGGACTTTCAAGAATGGAAGCATATGATATTTCAAATATCAGTGGCTTTGCAAATGTAGGTTCCATGGTAGTCTATGAAAAAGGTAAACCGAAACGAAGTGACTACAGAAAGTTCAGGATTAAATCCGTGTCAGGACCTGATGACTATGCATGTATGAAAGAAGTGCTGACGAGGAGACTGATGCATGGTCTTGAGGAAAGACACGAGCTTGAAGTCAGGGAAATAGATGCAAGATATGGAAGTTTTACGAAGTTCCCGGATCTGATTCTCATGGATGGTGGACGAGGTCAGGTGAATATTTGTCTGCAGGTGCTGGAGGAGCTTGGTATAAACATTCCGGTATGCGGTATGGTTAAGGATGACAACCATAGGACAAGAGGCCTGTATTTTAATAATGAAGAACTGCCAATCGACAGAAGATCAGAAGGCTTTAAGCTGATAACAAGAATTCAGGATGAGGCTCACAGATTTGCAATAGAATACCACAGATCTCTTAGAAGCAAAGCGCAGGTAAAGAGCTCACTTGATGAGATACCGGGAGTTGGTCCTGCAAGAAGAAAAGCTTTGATGAGACATTTTAAATCCATTGAGGATATTCGAAATGCAGATGTGGAAACTCTAAAACAAGTACCTGAAATTCCTGAGAATCAGGCAAGGCAGATCTATGAATTCTTTCATTCCGCTGAATTGTAAAAGCCCAGTGTTTGTGCTAAACTGTGGTAAGTTAGAGGGAGGTATCGAATGTCAACGGTAAAGCTAAAAACAGTTATTAAAAAGATGGAGCTGGAAAATCTTACACCTGAATTGGACATTTCCAGGATAAGGATCCATCAACCTGATATAAACAGACCGGCACTTCAGCTGGCGGGTTATTTTGAACATTTTGAAGCAACAAGACTTCAGATCATTGGATTCGTTGAATATACTTACATGGAATCCATACCGATTGAAGAGAAGGAACGTGTTTATAGGGAGTTCCTTTCTTTTGATATTCCATGTGTTGTTTTCTGCAGAAATCTTATACCGGATCCCGTATTTGTAAAAATTGCGATTGAGGAAAAGGTTCCGATCATGGTAACCAAGAAGCCCACATCATCATTTATGGCAGAGATAATCAGATGGTTGAATGTTGAGCTTGCACCCTGCATTTCTATTCATGGTGTATTGGTGGATGTTTATGGTGTCGGAGTTCTTATTACCGGTGAAAGCGGAATTGGTAAGTCAGAAGCTGCTCTTGAATTAATCAAGAGAGGACACAGACTTGTATCTGATGATGTAGTAGAGATCAGGAAGGTAAGTGATGTAACACTTATCGGTACAGCTCCCGATATTACCAGACACTTCATCGAACTGCGTGGTATTGGTATTGTCGATGTTAAGACTTTGTTTGGTGTTTCGAGTGTACGTGATACTCAGAATATTGATCTTGCAATCAAACTTGAAGAGTGGGATAAAGACAAGGAATATGACAGACTTGGTCTTGAGGAAGAATATACAGAGTATCTTGGAAACAAAATAGTATGTCACAGGATTCCTATCCGTCCGGGTAGAAACCTTGCGATTATCTGTGAATCTGCGGCAGTTAACCACAGACAGAAGATGATGGGCTACAATGCTGCTCAGGAACTTTACAACAGAGTACAGAACTCGCTTGCCAAGAGCCGCGAGGATGATGACTAATAAATTAAGATAGGGGAAGTTTTTGTATGGAAAACCAGGGAAACAGTTTATTGGAGAGCTATGTATTTGGAGTTGATATAGGTGGTACAACCGTAAAGATCGGACTCCTTGACATGGATGGACACAAGATTGAAGTGTGGGAGATTCCCACAAGAACTGAGGACGAAGGAAAAAATATTCTTCCTGATATAGCAGAATCAATAAGAAAAAAGATGGAAGAAAGAGGAATAAAGGATTCTCAGGTTGTAGGAGTAGGTGCAGGAGCACCCGGACCCTTCAGTGATGACGGAACAATTTTTAAGGCAGTTAATCTTGGATGGAGCGAATTCAACATGAAGCATGAGCTCCATGATCTTGTAAAGATACCCGTTAAGTGCGGTAATGATGCAAATGTTGCAGCACTTGGCGAATACTGGATGGGTGGTGGCCAGGGCTACAAAGATATGCTTATGGTTACACTTGGTACAGGTGTAGGTGGAGGAATTATCCACAAAGGAAAGATATTTAATGGTGCAACAGGTGCAGGCGGAGAGATAGGTCACATTCATATTAATGATGATGAAACAGCTACCTGCGGATGTGGTAACAAGGGTTGTCTTGAGCAGTATGCAAGTGCTACCGGAGCAGTTCTTCTGATGAACAGACTTCTTGAGGAGAGCGATGAGGACTGTGTTCTTCGCGGAAAAGAATTCAAATGTAAGGATATCTTTGATGCAGCTAAAAATGGAGACAACCTTGCTAATGAGGCACTTAAGCGTTATGGCGATTACCTTGGAAAAGGACTTGCAATGATCGCATCAACCATCAATCCTGAGATTATCGTATTTGGTGGCGGTGTTTCCAAGGCAGGAGATATTTTATTTGATCTTGTGCGCCCTTCTTTTGAAAAGTATGTATTCCCGGGTGCTAAGAGAACAAAGTTTGCTCTTGCTAAGCTTGGAAATGATGCAGGAATTTTTGGAGCAGCTAAACTTGTTTTGGATTCTGTATTATGAGATTTGATTTAGATGAAAAACTTGCCGGAATACTTCCGGAAGACAGCATCATAAAAAATGAAGATATGAGCAGGCACACCACTTTTCGAACTGGTGGGCCTGCCGATTATTTTATAAAGATAAGCTCCGATGAGGAACTGGTTAGTATTCTCAATCTTTTGAAAGAGATGAAAATGAAGCCAAAGGAAGATTACTATGTTTTGGGAAACGGTAGTAATCTTTTGGTTTCAGATGCAGGTTTCAGAGGGGTAGTCCTGTCACTTTGCGGAGACTTTTCAAAATGCAGTATGACAGGGGATAATCATATAAAGGCCGGAGCAGCAGCTCTTAATGTAGCAGTAGCCAATTTGGCAAGAGACAATGAGTTGACCGGTTTTGAATTTGCACACGGAATTCCGGGTTCTATTGGTGGAGCTCTTGTGATGAACGCAGGAGCCTACGGCGGAGAAATGAAACAGGTGGTTAGAAGTGTATATGCCTTTGATGAAAACGCTTCACTTAGGAAACTTGATCTTGATGAACTGGAATTTGGATATAGAACTAGCATATTTAAAAAGAAAAATTATGTAATTACAGGCTGTGATATTGAGCTTAAAAAGGGCAAAAAAAACGAAATCGAAAGCCTTATGAATGAGCTCAAGGAAAAACGTATTTCCAAACAGCCACTTGAATATCCCAGCGCAGGGTCAACCTTTAAGAGACCGGAGGGATATTTCGCCGGTAAACTTATAGAGGATGCCGGGCTTAGGGGATATTCAGTAGGGGGTGCACAGGTTTCTGAGAAGCATTGCGGATTCGTGATAAATAAGGGGAATGCTACATCAGAAGACGTATATAGACTGATATCAGATATTCAGGAAAAGGTATTTAAATCATCCGGAGTTAATCTTTCCCCGGAAGTGATTCTTTTGGGAGATTTCGAAAAATGAGAATAGTTATTGTTACTGGAATGAGCGGTGGTGGAAAATCCACTGCAATTCACATGCTTGAGGATGCAGGTTTTTACTGTGTTGATAACCTGCCGCCAAGCCTGTTTGAAAAATTTGCTGAACTTATTACTCTGCCTGATAGCGAGGTTCAAAAGGTTGCACTTTGTCTGGATGTAAGATCAGGACAAAGATTTGAAGATGCTCCCAGAGTAATTGAAGAGCTTAGGAAAAGAGGGCTTCCTGTTGAAGTACTCTTTCTTGAGTGTTCAGATGCAGTTTTGGTTAAAAGATATAAGGAGACCAGAAGAAGGCATCCGTTATCGCCTGACGGAAGAATTGAAGACGGAATAAATAAAGAAAGAACCATGTTGGCAAAACTTCGTAAGCAGGCAGATTATATAATTGATACTTCTCAGCTATTAACCCGTGAGTTCAAGGCGGAGATGGAGAGAATATTCGTCTCTAATGAGAAACATAAGAATCTCATGGTTACGGTGCTTTCATTTGGTTTCAAGCATGGTATTCCGTCAGATGCGGATCTCGTGTTTGATGTGAGATTTTTACCAAATCCATTTTATATTGATGATCTTAAGCATCTGACAGGTAATGACAAACCGGTTCAGGATTATGTTAAGAGCTTTCCAGAATGCGGACAGTTCCTTGACAAACTGGAGGATATGCTTAGATTCCTTATGCCGGGCTATATAAATGAAGGTAAATATCAGCTTGTCATTGCCATAGGATGTACCGGAGGTCAGCACAGATCAGTTACAATAGCCAATGAGATATATAAGAGACTTAAGGAAGAAGACGATTTTGGTGTTAAGATTTATCACCGAGATTTGAAGCATGTTAGGTGAAAACCATGTCATTTTCAAGTGATGTAAAAAATGAGCTGGCAAAACAGATTGCCTCGCCTCGTCATTGTCAATTATCTGAACTATCTGCACTCATTCTGCTATGTGGTGCAGTCGAATGTGATGAAAACGGCTTGTACACTGTGTTTTTGCAAGCTGATTCAGAGGTTCAGACTAGAAAGTTCTTTACAATCCTAAAAAAAGCATTTAATATAGAGGCTAGCGTGTTCGATAAAATAGCTCAAAAGCATATTGGAGGTAAGGTTTATCAACTTGTACTTCAAGGCAGAGGAGAGATTTCTTCTATATTAAAGTCGATTCATATAACTGATGAGGACGGAAATATCAGGACAGCTGAGGATGGAATAAGTCATAGTTTAGTTAAGCAGTCCTGTTGTAAGAGAGCATTTTTAAGAGACACATTTTTATGTATTGGTTCGGTCAGCGATCCAAGTAAGTCTTATCATCTAGAATTTGCATGTGTATCAAAGCAATTTGCTGATGATCTGAAACAGATGATAGAGAGCTTTGACATAGAAGCAAGAATTGTAAAGCGAAAGAAGTATTATGTCGTTTATATTAAAGAGAGTACATCTATAGTAGATATGCTCAATGTAATGGAAGCTCCGATAAGCCTTATGAATATGGAAAATGAACGCATAGTCAAGGAAATGCGCAATTCCATAAATAGAAGGGTTAATTGCGAAACGGCCAATATAACCAAAACAGTCAATGCAGCTTCGAGACAGACTACTGATATACTATATTTAAGAGATCATTACGGATTCGAGAATCTTCCGAAGGGTCTTGAAGATATGGCAAGAGTCAGGCTGCAATATCCGGATGCAACATTGTTGGAGCTTGGGAAATACCTTGATCCACCTGTAGGTAAATCAGGTGTTAATCATAGGCTTAGAAAACTAAGTGAGCTCGCAGACAAGATTAGAGGTTGAGTGAGGCTGCGATATCTGCAGTAAGAGGAGGAATTTATGATCACAAAATCTATCGAGATTAAGCTTCCAGGTGGACTTGAGGCGCGTCCAGTTGCCGAGTTGGTTCAACTTGCCAGTCGTTTTGACAGCACAGTACACATTGAAGCACAGTCAAAGAAAGTTAATGCGAAGAGCATCATGGGAATGATGACACTTAGCCTTAGCAGCGGTGAGGAAGTTACTGTAATTGCTGATGGTTCTGATGAAAAGGATGCAGTAGCAGGAATGGAAAGTTTTTTGATGGGAAACCTGCAGCTTTCTTAATTAATAAATTTGTGGAAAGCACCGGTTACATTCTATATAATGAATGTAACCGGTTTTTTAATCTTATTATGAGGAAATTCCGTTGGTATTTTCTATGACACGTCCCTTGCTTTGAAAGGATCTGTTCAAACACGATTAAAAGACCCCGCTTTAGATGTGAACTTGCGGACTTGATAAATTTTAATGCTAAAAATTTAGCAGCGGCGAGCAAAAAGTACTCTTAGTTCAAATTATCGAATTATGGAGGAATGTATGAGCAAAAAAAATATGCTTTTTGTCTATAATCCAAAGGCTGGCAAGGAACGAATAAGAAGTAATTTGCTGGATATTATAGATATTTTTTCAAAAGCAGATTATGAAGTCACTGTATACCCGACTCAGGAAAGTGGTGATGCCATAGAAGTAGTAAGAAACAGGGACAGCAGATATGACATCGTTACCTGCAGTGGAGGTGATGGAACCCTTGATGAAGTGGTAAACGGAATGTGGAAATCTGAGAAAAGAATACCTATTGGGTATGTTCCAGCCGGTTCCACAAATGATTTTGCCATGAGTCTTGGAATACCTTCAGCTATGCATGCTTCAGCAGAAGCCCTGGTAAATGGAAAAGAGTATGCCTGTGATATTGGTGTAATGAATGAGGATACATTTGTATACATTGCAGCTTTTGGGCTGTTTACGGATGTTTCATACCTTACCAAGCAGGATATCAAAAATGTTCTTGGACATATGGCATATATTATAGAAGGCGCAAGACGTTTGTCCGAAATTCGTTCCTATCATATGAAGGTCACAACAGATGAAGGTGTGATTGAAGATGATTTTGTTTTCGGAATGGTTACAAACTCAATGTCAGTAGGCGGATTTAAGGATATTACCGGTAAGCATATCAAGCTGGATGATGGTGTCTTTGAGGTTACATTGGTTAAGCTCCCGGATAATATGCTGGATATGAGTAATCTGATGGCGGCTTTCATAAACAGAGATATCAATACAGAGCTTATGTACTGCTTTAAGACAAAGCACATTATATTTGAATCCAAGGAAAGTATTGCATGGACCAGAGATGGCGAGTTTGGTGGAGAGCATAAATATGTAGATATCAGAAATGAGAATAAAGCCGTGACGATCATGGTTCCAAAAGATAAAAAATAGACGTTTATGTGGACGGGCAGTGAATTTGCCCGTTCATTTTTTGTTCATAAAACGTTAAAAGACTATTAACGCCAGATTATTTCTTAGACATTTATTTTCGGTATACTAAAGATGTCAGATGAAGAAAGGCAATACCAATAAAAATAACTTTTTCATAATATGCCAAGGAAACATGAGTTTCCTTGGCATCCTCCCTTTTTAGGGGCTTTTTTAAAGTGTTTCCGGTTCCGGATAAGTTACTCCAAATGTTTCAACTGTTACTTTTTCCATTACCTGTTCGGTGGTAGGTCTGTCCTGCCAGTCTGTTTCAGTCTCGGCAATCTTATTTACTACATCCATTCCTTCAATTACCTTACCAAAAGCAGCATAGGCTCCATCGAGGTGAGGCGCATTTTTGTGCATAATGAAGAACTGTGAACCTGCAGAGTCAGGAATCTGTGTACGTGCCATTGAAAGAACACCTTCAGTATGAAGAAGATCATTCTTAAAGCCGTTCTGTGAAAACTCACCCTTAATAGAATAGCCGGGGCCACCCATACCTGTTCCTTCAGGATCACCACCCTGAAGCATGAAACCTTTTATAACACGATGGAAAATAACACCATCATAGAAATTGTGGTTTATAAGGGATATGAAATTGTTAACAGTATTAGGTGCAATCTCGGGGTAAAGCTCAGCTTTTATGACATCGCCGTTTTGCATGGTAATAGTTACAATAGGATTTTTAGTTTCAGCCATTATTTTCTCCTTTATTATTCATGGTTCATCTGAAATTTATTTATTTCGGTTTTCATGGTAGAAAACTGCGATTAATTATACAATATAGATGAGGTATAGAAAAGTTGCTTAGGGAAATCATTTTTGTCTTAAAATATCAGACTGATGTTAATATCAGCGAAAAAATTAATAGTGCATCTACCTATCTGACAGATCTGGGATTCAAGAGCCGGATAGTTTATCCGGACATGCTTATTCAGACTAAAGAAAAGCTCCTTCTCGGAATTATGGAGGGAACAAGTGAGGACAATCTTGGGAATATTCTTTTTATGACAGATTCTTCCGATCTTGCAGAAATCCTGTTATGCAGCGGAGCCTATGTCGTTGGAATACAGCATGAAGAAAATCAGAGCGAGATTTTTCCGGGATTAAAATATGTATTTACTGATATTGAAGAAGTTGTGGCTGATTCATATGAAAAGGCCTATCAGAGATACGCCAATCTTCCCTGGAATATATTGCAGACAGAGCGCTGTCTGATAAGGGAAACCACAGTTGAGGATGTGGATACATTTTATGAAATATATGCAGATCCCGAGATGACAAGATATATGGAGGGACTATTCAAGAACCCTGAAGATGAGAAAAAGTATACAAGAGATTATATTGAAAAAGTATACGGACTTTTGGGATTCGGAACATGGACCGTTGTCAGGAAAGAGGATGGCGCAATTATTGGCCGTGCCGGGTTTAGTATAAGAAGCGGCTTCAATGATGTGGAGCTTGGTTTTTTAATAGGTACGGAATATCAGCGTCAGGGATATGCCTTTGAGGTGTGCAGTGCAATCATAAGATATGGAAGGGAAATTCTTCAGTTTGAGAAGATGCAGACTTTTGTAAAGGCTGAGAATCTGGTTTCTATTCATCTTTGTGAAAAGCTGGGGTTTGTTAAAGTAGAAGAAGTGGATATAGAAGAAAACATCTATGGGGAGGAATACCATGATGGGATAAAAGTTGAACCATCTAAAGCTCAATTTGGTAAGTATGTGAGAATGGTGCTTGATATTTGACTTTATTTCAGTTACGATACAGTTGAGGAAAGAGGCATATTATTACGTAATACCCAAAAGTAGGAGGTATGGATGAATTCAATGGATTTGTTTTCGTTAATTACAGGGCTTCTCGGAGGATTAGCTCTGTTTCTGTATGGTATGAATGTAATGAGTGGTGGTCTTACCAAGGCTGCCGGTGGAAAGCTTGAGATGGCTCTGAGCAAAGTGACAGCTCATCCTATCATTGCATATCTGTTTGGTGTAGGAGTTACTGCACTTGTTCAGTCATCTTCAGCATCAACCGTAATGGTTGTTGGTCTTGTTAACTCAGGGATAATGACACTTAAGGAAGCTGTCAATATTATTCTTGGAGCGAATCTTGGTACAACCTTTACCGCATGGTTGCTGAGTTTGAATGCTATAAGCAGTGACAATTTTCTCATTAATCTTTTAAAGCCAACTTCATTTACTCCATTCTTAGCAATAATCGGTATAGTTCTTTACATGTTTTCAAAGAATGATAAAAAGAATAATATTGGTCTAATACTTATTGGTTTTTCTGTTCTGATGTACGGAATGAGTATGATGTCAGGGGCTGTATCACCGCTTAAAGACAATACTGGATTTCAGAGTGTACTTATGACCTTCAGTAACCCTGTTGTAGGATTTCTTGTAGGTATTCTTTTCACTATGGTAATTCAAAGCTCTGCAGGAACGATAGGTATTATGCAGGCTTTGGCTGCGTCTGTTCATATTCCATATAGTGTGGCTCTTCCGGTTGTAGTAGGTGCTGAGGTGGGTACCTGTATAACTGCAATTCTTTCTTCACTGGGAGCTAACAAAAATGGTAAAAGAACAGCACTTATGCATTTGTACTTTAATGTGATCAAGGCAGTTTCTTTCATGATAATATTCTATGCTATCCATACAGCAGTTGATTTTGCTTTTATGCATGAGACAGCAGGAATGGTTGGTATTGCTTCAATTCACACCCTTATAAATCTGGTAGCAACACCTCTCATGGTCCCTTTCTCAGGACTGCTTGTTAAGATGGCACTTTCTACTATTCCGATTGATGAGAAGGAAAGAGAAGAGCAGGAGGAGATGCAGGGAATCACAAAACTGGATCCCAGATTCCTCTCAAATCCGCCTTTTGCTTTGGAACAGACTAAACAGGTTGCTGTTGATATGGCAAGCTTTGCAAGAGAGGGGCTTGAAAAGGCTATTCCTCTTTTGGAAAACTATGAAGCTGAGGTTGCAGATGAAGTAAGACGCCTCGAAGAAAAGGTAGACAGATATGAAGATCAGCTGGGTACTTATCTTATGCAGATCAACAATCATCACCTTGCAGAGACTGATTCAAGAACACTTTCAATAATACTTCACTGTATAACAGATTTTGAGCGAATAAGTGATCATACACTTAATATTGCACAGATTGCCCGTAACATGCATGAGAAAAATGAACATTTCTCAGCAAAGGCGAGTGAAGAAGTTCGTATTTTTTCAAATGCCGTTAAGGAAATTGTTGATCTGTCATTCCAGTCCTTCCAAAATCAGGATTTAAAGCTTGCTAAATCCGTTGAGCCTCTTGAGGAAGTCATAGATGGTCTTAATATGGAAGTGAAGAGAAGACATGTCAGACGTTTAAGAAAAGGTAAATGCACCATCGACATAGGTTTTAGCCTTTCAGAACTTGGTACGGATTTTGAAAGAATTGCTGATCATTGTAGCAATATAGCAGTATGTCTCCTGGAAGTAAGCGAAGGATTGTTCGATACACATGAGTATATTGAGCATTTGAAAGAGGAAAAGAATCAGGAGTTTGAGATTGCAGTTGATCTCTATGAGAGAAAGTATCGCCTTCCTGCCATGAAGAAGGGCTTTGAGGATGAAGATGTAGATCCTTCATTTATCGAAAACCATCCCGTTATCACAGATCTTATGAATACTGATGATATGGAAATTATCAACGAAGCAATGGGATCAGCGGGAGTGTTTGATAGAGAGAATACTGCCGAAAAGGTAAAAGAAAAGTCTAAGGAAAAGACTAAGGATAAATCTAAAGTAAAGAAAGATAAGAAAAAAGCAAATAAATAGATTGATAAAACATTTTAGATATTATTTTTGAAAGGATTAGTTATGAGTACCAGAGTAATTGAGCTTAAAAGAAGTGTGTTTGAAAGTAATGATGAGAGAGCTGAGCTCCTTAGAAAGGAACTTAAAGATAAAGGAATTTTTCTTCTTAATCTGATGTCATCACCCGGATCAGGAAAGACAACAACTCTTAAAGCAACAATCGGAGCCCTTAAGGATAAGTATAAGATAGGGGTTATGGAAGCTGATATTGATTCTGACGTTGATGCAAAAAAGATCGCAGAAACCGGTGTAAAAGCAATCCAGCTCCACACAGGTGGAATGTGCCATCTTGATGCTGATATGACAAGACAGGGCCTGGATGCTCTTGTTGAAGGAGATGTAGAACTGGCAATATTGGAAAATGTAGGTAATCTTGTATGTCCTGCAGAATTTGATACAGGAGCTTCAAAGAATGCCATGATCCTTTCAGTTCCTGAGGGACATGATAAACCTCTTAAGTATCCTTTAATGTTTAGCATTTGTGATGTGGTTCTTATAAATAAGATTGATGTTGCTCCATACTTTGATTTCGATCTTGAAAAATGTAAAGAATACATTCATATGAGAAATCCCAAGGCTGAGATTATTCCTATTTGTGCCAAGACAGGTGAAGGAATTGATGAGTTTGCCAAGTGGCTTAGTAACCAGGTCGAGGACTGGAAGAATTAATTTAGATAACGAGGATTAAGAAAACCCAATGACAAAAGGAAAAATCCATTCAATAGAGACTTTTGGTTCAGTAGATGGACCCGGAGTTCGATTTATTATATTTTTAAAGGGCTGTAATCTGCGTTGTAAGTATTGTCATAACGCAGACACCTGGAATCCTGAATCCGATGATGTAAGAACAGTTGAAGAGCTTCTGGACAGAGCTGAGAGATACAAGAGCTACTGGGGAGAAGAGGGCGGAATTACAGTAAGTGGTGGAGAGCCGCTGCTTCAGCTGGATTTTTTAAATGAGCTTTTTGCAGAAGCTAAAAAAAGAGGAATCAATACATGTATTGATACAGCTGCTGAGCCATTTACCAGACAGGAACCTTTCTTTTCACAGTTTAATCAGTTACTTGATAATACAGATCTTTTGCTTGTGGATATAAAGCATATAGATAATGAGGAGCATATCAAGCTTACAGGTAAACCGAATGAGAACATAAAGGACTGCCTCAGATATTTATCAGAGATAGGAAAACCTGTGTGGATAAGACATGTGCTTGTACCAGGAATCACAGATAATGATGATTATCTTAAAAAGACAAGAGAATTTCTTGATACGCTATCCAATGTGAAAAGAGTAGATGTATTGCCTTATCATTCACTCGGAAAGTATAAGTGGGAGCAGCTTGGTATTCCATATCAGCTTGAGGGTGTTGAAGCACCTTCATCTGACAGGATAGAAAACGCCAAGAAAATTCTCGGAGCAAATTTAAGTTAAAAAAGTAACAACTATATACATAAATTATGTTAAAAAAATGCCAAAGTTGACAAAAGTTATCAGCTATGGCTTTTTTTATGGGATTTTAGTTGAAAAGTGAGCCAGTATATGTGACAATACGAATTGGTGTCAAAGTAAAAAAATATATCTTGTGGTTTGTTAATTTCCCTATACTATATATAGTAAAGCAGGGAAAATATAAACCAAATTTATTTATTTTTGCTGCGATAGCAGCTTTACATAGACTCTGAGGGTGGTTTGTTAACGCAATAGAGAGGAGTGAAGATTTATGAAAGAACAATGGAGAGGTTTTAAAGGTAACAAGTGGACGGATGAAGTTAATCTGAGAGAATTCATCCAGAATAACTACACTATGTACGATGGTGATGAGAGCTTCCTTGCAGACGCTACAGACGCTACAGATAAGCTCTGGGGTAAGCTTCAGGAGCTTCAGAAGAAGGAACGTGAGAACGGCGGCGTACTTGAGTGTGAGACAGAGGTTGTATCAAGCTTAACAGCTTATGGTCCCGGATACATTGATGAATCCATGAAGGATCTTGAGCAGGTAGTAGGACTTCAGACAGATAAGCCGCTTAAGAGAGCATTCATGCCTTATGGTGGTATCAAGATGGCTGAGCAGGCTGCTGATACTTATGGTTATAAGGTAAATGAAAAGTTCCACAAGATCTTTACAGAGTATCATAAGACTCATAACCAGGCAGTTTTTGATGCTTACACACCTGAGATGATGGCAGCACGTCACAGCCATATCGTTACAGGTCTTCCGGATACTTATGGACGTGGACGTATCGTAGGCGATTACAGAAGAGTTGCTCTTTACGGTATAGATTTCCTTATCGAGCAGAAGAAGGAAGATCTTGCACTTTGCGGATGCGGAGTTATGACAGATGATATTATCCGTCAGCGTGAAGAGATAGCTGAGCAGATCAGAGCACTTCGTGGAATGAAGGAAATGGCTGAAGTATACGGATTTGATATTTCTCAGCCTGCTAACAACGCCAGAGAAGCTGTTCAGTGGTTATACTTCGGATATCTTGCAGCTATTAAGACTCAGAATGGTGCTGCAATGTCAGTTGGACGTGTTTCAACATTCCTTGATATCTATATTGAAAGAGACCTTAAGGAAGGTACACTTACAGAATCAGAGGCACAGGAACTTATCGATCACCTTGTAATGAAGTGTCGTATGGTTAAGTTTGCACGTATTCCCAGCTACAACCAGCTGTTCTCAGGTGATCCTGTATGGGCAACACTTGAGGTTGGTGGACTTGGAATGGACGGTCGTCACATGGTTACTAAAAATGACTATCGTTTCCTTCATACTCTTGAGAATATGGGACCTTCACCTGAACCTAACCTTACTGTCCTTTATTCATCAAGACTTCCTAAGACATTTAAGAAGTATGCTGCTAAGATTTCAGTTACAACATCTTCTATCCAGTATGAGAATGATGATGTTATGCGTCCTGTATGGGGTGATGATTACAGCATCTGCTGCTGCGTATCAGCAACTCAGACAGGTAAAGAGATGCAGTTCTTCGGAGCAAGAGCAAACCTTGCAAAGTGTCTGCTTTACGCTATAAATGGTGGTAAGGATGAGAAATTCCTTGATAAGCAGGGCAATCATATGCAGGTAGGTCCTGAATATGCACCTATTACATCAGAATACCTTGATTTTGATGAGGTTATGCACAAATATGATAAGATGATGGATTGGCTTGCAAGCCTTTATGTAAATATCCTGAACCTTATTCAGTATATGCATGATAAATACTACTACGAAGCAGCTGAGATGGCTCTTATCGACACAGATGTTCGCCGTACATTTGCAACAGGTATTGCAGGATTCTCACATGTTGTTGACTCTCTTTGCGCTATCAAGTATGCAAAAGTAAAGACAATCCGTGATGAGTCAGGTCTTGTTGTTGATTACAAGATTGAGGGTAACTTCCCTAAATATGGTAACGATGATGAAAGAGCAGACGAGATAGCAGTATGGCTTCTTAAGACTTTCCTTAAAAAGGTTAAGAAGAATCATACATACAGAAACTCTGAGCCTACAACATCAATCCTTACAATTACATCTAACGTAGTATACGGTAAGGCAACAGGTGCTCTTCCGGATGGAAGACCTGCATTCGCACCTTTTGCACCCGGCGCAAATCCGGCATATGGCGCAGAGCAGTCAGGACTTCTTGCATCACTTAACTCTGTTGCTAAGCTTCCTTACGAGTATGCACTTGATGGAATTTCAAATACACAGACAATTAACCCTGGTGCTCTTGGACATGATGATGAAGAGCGTGCAGATAAGCTTGTTAGTGTAATGGATGGTTATTTTGATCAGGGTGCTCATCACCTTAACGTTAACGTATTTGGTGTTGAAAAGCTTAAGGATGCTATGGAACATCCTGAAAAGCCTGAATATGCTAACTTCACAATTCGTGTATCAGGATATGCTGTTAAGTTCATCGACCTTACAAGAGAGCAGCAGCTTGACGTAATTAACAGAACCTGCCACGAGAGCATGTAAGTTTCATAAGAACAATTTTATATAAATTATAGATTAAACGAGCAGCAAAGATTTGTTGCTCGTTTTTCTATAGCTTGCATACAGAAAAGCATGCAGATGAATTCAGTTTTTTTTATTCATTATTTTTACTTAATAATGGTTTTTTTTTCTAAATGTGTTAAACTAAAGGGTGTTCCAAAGTTTCTCTAAACTATGATAGTTTTCAATGAATCCGGAACAGTCTTTTTCAAAATATCCCGCATATCGGGAAATCTCCAAATGAAGGGTGGTGGTTAAATGAAGCAGGACAATCATATATGTAGCGATAAACCTGTGCCTCGAAGTACGAACTTAATTAAAAACCACACCGAAAGGAGATTTCCATGGAAGAAAATACAATCATGGACGTAATCCGTGACCTCATCGAGAGCAAGCAGTATACTAAGCTCCGCCAAGCTTTTGCGGACATGAATACTGCTGATATCGCTGCAATCATGGATGATATGGAAAACGAAGACTCACTGAAGATGTTCCGCATTCTGCCTAAGGACATGGCTGCGGATGTCTTTGCCAACCTTGAAATTGAGGATCAGCAATATATCATTCAGTCTCTTTCAGATAAAGAAGCCGGTAATATTATCGATAACCTGATGGCTGATGATGCGACGGATCTTTTGGAGGAGATGCCAGCCAGTATCGTAAAGAAAATCCTTGCTAATGCAAGACCTGATACAAGAGCAGACATCAATCATCTTTTGAGATACCCTGAGGACTCTGCAGGTTCAATAATGACTGTAGAGTATGTTGATCTTAAAGAGTATATGACAGTTTCTCAGGCAATTGCCAGAATACGGAAGATAGGTCTGGATTCAGAAACAGTTAATATTTGTTATGTAGTTACTAACCAGAGAATACTGGTAGGAACAGTGGCGCTCAGATATCTTCTCATAAAGGATGGAGAAGAAAAAATCGGTGACATCATGAACACCAAGGTCATTAGTATAAATACTATGACTGACCAGGAAGAAGCTGCCAACATGTTCAAGAAGTATGACTTTACAGCCATGCCTGTGGTGGATAACGAGAATAGAATGATCGGTATTATCACCATTGATGATGTTGTCGACATCATCGAAGAAGAGGCAACTGAGGATATCGAGAAGATGGCAGCTATTATCCCTTCAGATAAGCCTTATTCCCGTATAGGAATCTTCGATATTTATAAAAACAGAATGCCATGGCTATTATTTTTGATGATAAGTGCAACCTTTACAGGGGCTATTATTACAAAGTTTTCAGATGCACTTTCTGCATATGTGGTACTTACAGCTTATATCCCAATGCTGATGGATACCGGTGGTAATGCGGGATCTCAGGCAAGTGTATCTATTATTCGTAGTTTGTCTCTTGGAGAGATTGAATTTGCAGATATATTTAAGGTCTGGTGGAAAGAAGTCCGTGTCGCAGTCCTTTGTGGAATAACACTATCCGTTGCAAATTTTGTAAAATTGCTGGTGATTGACAGACTGGCAGTTTCTGTTGCTGCAGTTGTTTGCCTTACACTGGTTCTTGTAGTTATTATTGCAAAGAGTATAGGATGCCTGTTGCCTATGTGTGCAGATAAGCTTGGTTTTGACCCCGCTGTTATGGCATCTCCTATGATCACAACAATTGTGGATGCTATATCACTTCTTGCATATTTTACTATTGCTACACAGCTGTTACATTTAGCAGTCTGAAAGAAATATTAAAGCCTTCCCGCAGTTTGGGAAGGCTTTGTTTTTACAAATTTTATTTAAATGATATAGCTGAAAATAAAACAGCTACATTGTAGGATCGATTAATCTTTATACACAAGTATTTCCTTACTGTTTCCACCTGCAAGGAAAGGTCCGGGAATCGCTGAGGGATCTCTGTGAGCTCCAAAGTAATCTTTATCAAAGGTTATAGGGGTTCCATCGGGGTTCTCAAAGTACTGTTCAGGTTCAAAGGCTTTTCCAAGTGATTCTGTAGTGAGAATATCACATGAAAAATCACCGAGCTTATTGAATAAGTCTGATTTGATGAACCAGCTTCCGGATTTTTCAGTTATTGAAACTGATACCTTGGATTTAGTGTCTACAAGTTTGTTGTTTTCTTTATGATAAACAGTTGCGCCACCAAAGTATGCATTACCGTCAACCCAGACAGGGAGATGACCAAAGTGTGCTTTTGCAAGGCCACCCATATCAGGGTTCTTTTCAAAATCAAACTGATCATTCCATTCCTCATATGTGGGGAATATATCAAACGGAGCTGTTCCTACTACCTCATAATCTGCATCTGCAGCGGTCTTTTCCTTATTTGTAATCTTATATTGCTGAACAAAAATGTTATTGTAAATTCTGTCATCACCGTGAAGGATGGTCATGAATCCGGCAACCTCGGTGCGGTGACGAATGTGGTAAGGAGTGTATCTGGGCTCTCTTTGATCGTTTACAATGCTGTCCACACCCGAATTTATCAGGCTGAAGCTTCCAAGTATAAGGTTGTGGATAACAGCGATACCTTCACTTGGTATAGTAATTGAAACAGGTGAAAGCAGAAGGTTGTTATCAATCAGAGTGGGGCCATGGCCAACTTCGATGAATACATCTGTGTTGAACATTGCTCCGGGAGCCTGTTCGATTCCTTCAGGTCTGCAGTTGTCATGCATAAAGTTTTGAGTGACTCTTGCACCCTGAGCCTGCCAGTCAAGCCATACACCCATAATGCAGTCGTGTATATGGTTTCTTCTTATTGTCACATCAATCGCTGCATGGAGTTTGATGCCGGCAGTTTCTGCGCCACCGAGCTGCTGTGAATTGCAGATATGATGAATATGGCAATCCTCAATAGTTGAGAAAACGCCGCCCATTCTTCCAACAATACCTGTCTGCTCACAATGGTGAATATTGCAGCGTCTTACAATATGATGTCCTATGTTCTCCTTTAGCCAGCCATGATACTGACCTCTGCAGACAGCATCACGCTCCATCTGGGTAGGACTCTTTACATGATGCTTTGTAAAGTACATATCATTTTCGGGATCAAGATATTTTCCAAGTGAAATACCACAGCATCTGCTATTGCTTATTTCACAGTCTTCAATAATCCATCCTTTACTCCAGTGAGGTCCGATCATACCATCCTGATATGCTGCTGGAGGAGCCCATGTTGTAGCAGCTTTTGTAATATCAAAACCGCTTACAGTGATATAATTGATACCGTTTTGATCAGGCATGAAGCAGTTTCTTCTTACAGTAATCTCGGTTTTCTCTTTGTTGGGATCCAGCTTGTGGAAATTTGCATAAATTACGGTCTCATCTTTGTCCTGCTCTGTATACCATAAATACATTGCTTCCTTAGGATGCCATGCGAAGGGATCCGGTTCGCCTTTTTCACATTCGGACAATGAATCTGTTTCGTACATCATCAGATCATTGATGAAAACAGAACCGGTGTGACGAATTTTAGGTGAAAAATACCAGTCGCCGTAAACGCGCTCTTTATAAGGATTAAAATCACCAAAAATGGAATTACTTATTCTTGCGCTCCAAACAGTACCTTTTTCTTTCTTCCATCCGGTAATTAACTCGGCACCTGTAATAACAGCTTCGAGAGGCTTCTCGGAGCGATATGTAATTCTTGCATCTTCCGTACCTGAATTAACAGGGATTACATGTTCTCTATAGATACCCGGTCTTACTACAACCTCATCACCTGCTTTAGCAATTTTTGCTGCATCATTGATTGTCTTAAAAGGTCTTGTTTCAGAACCGTCACCATCACGAAAAGCATTTGTGTCTACATAAAATATCATTTCTGTCCTCCATTAAACATTAAGCGAGATAAATTGTACACTTTTGCGATAAAACATGTACATATTTAGTATAAAATAACGAATCATGGACTATTTTAAGCGCTTTAAAAATAATATGTCAATAATATGCATAAAATAAAATGATTAATAGCAATAATTATATGCAAAATGACAATATATGAATAGACCAGCATGATTTGAAGAGGCTAATATTTAAATGTATTCTAGTGAGTTTTTCTAAAGCTCGATAAACAGGGAGGTGCCAATTGACAAAGAAAAAAGCGTATTCATTTCAACTTTTCCTATTAGTGCTTCCATTTATAGTGTTGGTTTTACTATTTAGTTATTACCCGCTTTATGGATGGTTGTATGCATTCTATGATTATAAGCCACCAAAAACTTTGGCAAACAGTGCTTTTGTCGGTTTTAAATGGTTTGCTTCACTAGTTAGTAGTGATGTAAAGGTAAAACAGCTCATACAGGTATTGAAAAACACATTCGCAATGAGTGGTCTTACACTTGGAACAAGCTGGTTACCAATGCTTTTCGCTGTATTTCTTAATGAAATTAAAGGTGTCAAGTTTAGAAAATTCGTTCAGACAGTAACGACTCTTCCTAACTTTGTAAGCTGGGTAATGGTTTACTCAATAGCATTCTCACTGTTTAACAGTACCGGAATGATGAATTCACTTCTTACAAAGGCAGGTTTGATCACGACTCCGATACTTTTCCTTCAATCCTCATCACATGTATGGTTTACACAGTGGTTATGGCTTACCTGGAAAAATCTCGGATGGGCAGCAATCATGTATATTGCAGCAATCTCCAGTATAGATGATGAACTGATTCAGGCAGCAAGAGTAGATGGTGCCACAAGAATGCAGATCATTTGGAATATAACAATACCAAGTCTGCTCCCTACATATTTTGTACTTCTTGTATTAAATGTAGCGAATTTCCTGAACAACGGAATGGAACAATACTACGTTTTCCAGAATGCATTTAATAAGGATTATATTCAGGTTCTTGATCTGTATGTTTATAACATGGCAATGGGAAGTGGTGGTTATTCAGTTTCAGTTGCGATAAGTATGCTGAAGAGTCTTGTCAGCCTTGTACTTTTATTCGTAGTTAACAGAGCCTCCAAGTCAATTCGCGGTGAGAGTATTCTGTAATTGGAGGTGAAAACTATGGCGATTACACATTCTATGACAAAGACGGTGGATAGTATGACATCTACAAATAATTCTAAGACTACAAATAAAACCAAGATGCATGTAAGTGCAGGGGATAGGGCAGTTGAAATTGTTTGCTACATTGTATTTTCGATAGCTGCATTTTTATGTTTGTATCCCTTCTATTACATAATCATCAATACAATTAGCGCTAATGATATCAGTGCCAGAGGCGATATATTGTTTTTGCCTCAGCAGATACACTTCCATAATTATATTTCTGCATTCAGGATTGAAGGACTTCCGCAGGCATTTAAGATATCACTTTTAAGAACAATTCTTGGAACAGGATTAACTGTTTTTGCCTCTGCTTTTCTTGGATTTATGTTCACTCAGGAAAAGATGTGGAAAAGAAAATTCTGGTACAGAGTTGTTGTAGCAACCATGTATTTTAATGCCGGTATTATTCCCTGGTATCTGGTAATGAAATCAATGCATCTTACCAACAATTTCTGGGGATATATACTTCCTGCAATCGTATCACCTTTCAATCTGATTCTTACAAAGACCTTCGTTGAATCAGTTCCGAAGGAATTACAGGAAGCTGCAGAGATGGATGGTGCAGGAGTACTTACAGTATTTTTCAAAGTAATTATTCCGGTTATAAAGCCTATTATGGCGACAGTTGCAATTTTCTCTGCTGTAAGCCAGTGGAATGCTTTCCAGGACACACTGCTTCTGATGACAGATACGAAGCTTTATCCGTTACAGTTCGTGCTTTATCAGTATCTTAATCAGGCAAGTTCACTCGCTTCACTTGCACAAAGCACTTCAAGTACGGCTTCACTTGCAGCGGCAGCAGCAACAGCGCAGACTACGACCAGTGTTCGTATGACAATTACAGTTATAGTAGTACTTCCTATTATGTTGGTTTATCCGATTTTCCAGAAATACTTTGTAAAGGGAATCATGATCGGAGCAGTAAAGGGCTGAGCAGAGCACTTAGCGAAGTATTTGTGAGCTTAGTGCGAGCCATGGGTGAACACTTGGCGAGGTACTTTCGAGCCTAGTGAGAATCCCAGAGAGGCAAGAGCAGAACTTCCTTTTGAGCCTGGTGAGAATCCCATAGAGGTTCGAACAAAATTACATATTCATTACCAGCAGAAACAACTAATCAAGTAAATTACCCTTTTGAGGGGTTAAAGAAGGAGGAATGAAAATGAAACTAAAGAAACTTTCATCTCTGGCACTTACAGCTATACTTTCTGTAAGCATGCTTGCCGGATGTGGTGGAAGCACAGGAGCTGACACTACTTCAGGCGGTGGGGACAGCAGCACAGAAACAAAGACAGAGGCAACAGATTCCGGAGAAAGCACAGAAGCTACTGATAGTGCTGAAGCTACGGAAGCACCTGCAGCTAACCATGATGAGACATACACAGTAGATTTTTATGATGTGGCTGCAAACTTCCAGGGTATCCAGCCCGGATGGTACGGAAAGATTGTTAAGGACAAGTTCAATATGGACCTTAACATAATCGCACCTCAGGTATCAGGCGATGGTGCAGCTCTTTATCAGACAAGATGTGCAGCTGGCGCACTTGGAGATTTGATCATTCTTGATAATGCTGATGCAACGGAGTGTGTTGAATCAGGACTTATCCATGATCTTACAGATGCACTTCCCAAATATCCTAATCTTATGAAGTATGAAAAGCAGATCAAAGAGTTCAATTCACAGATTGGTGATGGCTCAAAGATTTATGCTATTCCGCTCGAAATGAACAACAATGGTCCTACAGATTATAAGCAGCTTCATGTTTACTCATATCCTCGTATGGGATGGGATATGTATAACGAAGTAGGAGCACCTGAACTTAAGAATACAGATGACCTTCTTGACTGCCTCAAGAAGATTCAGGATGCACATCCGACAAATGAAAATGGTGATCCCGCATATGCTATCAGCATGTGGAAAGACTGGGATTCACAATACATGGAAAATGTAGCACAGATCGCAAAATGGTATGGACAGGAAGTTAACGGTTCAGTTCTTATTGGAACAGATAACAGCATAACTCCTATCATCGATAAGGACGGAGCATATTACAAGATGCTTAAGTTCTTCTACAAAGCAAACCAGATGGGGCTTGTTGATCCTGATTCTGCAACACAGGATTGGAATGCAATCGTTTCCAAGATGCAGGATAAGAGAGTATACCTCTATTGGTATAGCTGGCAGTATGGATTCTGGAACAGCCCTGCAAGAGGTGAAGAGGGAACAAACTATGTAGAGATTCCCGTAGCTGATACAAACCTTTACCAGGCTTCTGATACCTATTATGGAGACGGTCGTGTACTCTGCGTAGGTTCTCAGGTTTCAGATGAAAACTTTAACAGACTTATGGAGTTCCTTGACTGGTATGCATCACCTGAAGGTGTTCAGATTCAGCATGCCGGTACAGAAGGACTTACATACACAATTGAAGATGGTAAGTACACATTGACAGAAGATGGTCTCAACAGATTCTCAGCAGAAGTAATCGTACCCGATGAAATGGGTGGCGGTAACTGGAATGATGGTAACAACCAGATCAATCAGTGGATTGTAGCTTCTTGTGACGTAAATCCTGATACAGGTGAACCTTATGCTTCAGATATGTGGTCTACATCAATTGAAATGAACCAGACAAAGACAACTAAGGAATGGACAGAAAAGTTTGGTGCTGCTGATGATGTTGAATATCTTAAGAATAATGGCATGATGACAGTTGTTCCTTCAATCAATATTGCTCTTGCAATTGATACAACAGATATCAGCCTTATCCGTAAGCAGTGCGGTGACGTAATCAAAGATTCTTCCTGGAGAATGGTATTCGCAAAGGATGATGCTGATTTCGATGCACAGTGGGATGAAATGACAACTCAGCTTGAGGGTCTTGGATTTGCTGATCTTGTAACATTTGATACAGAAAAATATCAGCCTATGCTTGATGCAAGAAAGGCAGCTCAGTAATTTGAGTATAGTGAAATAGAATAGTGATGATTGCCCCCGGTTTCTCTAATGATGAGGACCGGGGGTAATTATTTACACGGAGTTTTTGTGAGGGATTCCACTAGCTTAGTGAGAGTAATGAAAGCTGACTTTGCAGGTTTTATCGAATCGATTTGCTGATTTTTAACTAATTAAGTATTATGTTGGACATATGTTGGACAACAAATGATACTATTAGAACGAAATGAATCAATTATCACGCATAAATACATCATAAAGTGATTTATGTAGAATAATGGACAGTCATATGGAACTGCTGTAGCGGTATTCATAATGACACTAATTAGGGGGAAGAAAATGAAAAACAAATTAGTATCGCTTATCCTGATAGGAACAATTTCTTTATCTTTAATTGCATGTGGTGGTAATTCCGATAGTTCATCTACTAATATGACTGATGTTGAAACTCAGACTGAGGCATCAGAGAGTGGACCGGTAGAAAGTGCTGATCAGGAAATCGAAAAAGAAGCAGAGTCAACTGAAGAAAAAGCAGATGATGCTGAGGCTGTAGAAGAGGATTCAGAAACAGATAAAAACACAGGGCTGGCAAATCCATGGAGAGAATGTACTGAAGAAGAGGCTTATCAGTATGGCCCAAATGGCTTTAGTGCTCCTGAAGGCGCAACAAATGTTAAATGGAGCATTATGGAAGCAGAGAGTGAGACAGCACTTCCCGGAACAATGGTACAGATGTCATTTGAGATGGATGGTACCAAATTAGTAGCAAGAGAACAACCGGTTCCCGGAGAAGAGATTGTAGATATTTCCGGAATGAATTATGAATGGACTGTCACCGATGAGGGAACGTTACAGAACTGGGCAGATGGTAATATGCCTTGCAGAACCAGCAGATATATCGGTGATGACGGATATGTTGACGTATGCCTTTGGTTTGATATTGAGACGGGCTATGCATATTCACTTTCCGCTGAAGATAAGGATCTTGATGGATTTGATATAGAAGGAGTTGCTGCCCAGATTTATGATCCGGCAAAGCAGATAGGTGCCAATATGCCTGATGATGAGGCAGAATCAGAAGAAATAGTTGCTCCCCAAATAGATATATCAGGGTGTGATACTTTTACACAGATAGTTGATAAAAAGCTTGAGAACGGCATGGGGTATGCAAATGCTACAGTACAAGGCACATCTTTACTTCTTGTAAGCAGCGGAACCTTTGACAATATGGATGGAAAGATGGCAGCAATTGATGCTACAGGGTTTGAGTATAAAGGAGATGCCATTTTAGAGGTTGGCAGTATAAGCAGCGGTGGAACAGCATACCCGATAACTTTAAATGATGGATATTTATACTGCGGAGGCAATCACTTTGTAAGTAAATATACTGTTGCAGATGATAAATTGACAGTAATGGAATCAATACATGTTGTTTATGACGAATCCGGAAACGAAACCTATTACTATGAGAATAATGATGGCGAGGATCATAGTAATCTTGATTCAGCAGAATATGAGAAAATATTTGAAAGACTAATAGAAGAAATGACCAGTGGTGAGGTTATATATTTCGCGACTGTTGTAAAAGAGTGATTTTGTGAGATTATTTTTACTTTAACCATCAGGAATTTGTTTATGTTAAGCGTAGCAGGATAATAACTGCTACGCTTTTATGATGAACAAGACCGGCAAGAGAATGCCAGACAAATGGTGCTCCAGATGCATCAAACGAAGCTATACACACACATACACACACCAAAATAGTAGATTTTGGACAAATAAAAATACCGGAAAGTCCATGAATACTAGACTTTCCGGTATTTAAATCAGCGAGCGATAGACGGGGCTCGAACCCGCGGTCTCCACCTTGGCAAGGTGGCGCTTTACCAACTAAGCTACTATCGCGTATATGTGAAGCCGTCTTCGTGACGACAAAACACATATTACCCTTTTTAAATTGTCTTGTCAATAACTTTTTAAAAAAATTCTGTTATAATGAAAACAAAAGTGAAAATGAATAAATTTATGCGTTAACAAATAGTATATCCCACATATTATGAGGTAGAGACAATGTTCTGATCTTATTCTTTAGACAGTCTATGGATCAGGTATATTCTTTATAGACTACAAATCATCTAATTTAAGATAGTAGATATATAACAAAAACCTCAGACATCATCTGAGGTTTTTACAATAAAAGAGCGATTTACGCGGATTTGTCATGATAAAGCATATTTGATTTTGTGATATTAAGCTCTTGTTGTGAGATGCTAAAGCCGGTAAATCAGGCTTGCTTTTTTGCTGAGGCATCAGACACTCTATCATAGATTGCCATTGATAATATTGATGTTACAACTCCGGTGTATAGTGAATCCAATTCATGACCGGTTTTGTTACAGATAATATTAACTACAATCAGCGCTATAAGAATTCCTATCGTTATAACAGCTCCCTTAACAATATTGTTCATAGAATATTTTCCTCCCTTTCCGATAGTTTATTACTAATATGATTCTACAAAAGAAAGAAAAATATACGCATTTATGTACTAAAATGCATCCATAGAATCTTTTTCGTCAGAATAACAAGAGGTATTATACGTTTAAGATTCATGAACGTAAATCTTGGATTATGCCGTTATCTGCAATTAAACCTGTCTTTTAATCCCCTGATTTTTCGAAATGATAAAAGACATTCATCGTCTGTAACCATTCGGATAATATTATTACCTATGTCTATTTCTTTTATATTATCTGTGTTGACTAAAAAGGACTTGTGACATCTAAAGAATCTGTTGTCCAGGGCATTTTCAATATCTTTTATTTTTCCTGAAAATTCCAGTTGCCTCGTTTTACAGTGCAGTAGTATTTTATGAGCATTAGTAGATGTTTCAAAAAACAATATCTCGTCATAGCCAATAGTGTATACCTTATCGCCAACTGTTATAGTATAAATATTCCCGGTTTTGTTATTCTTGGATGAAAACCTCTCATTAGCTTTAAGAATGCATTCAGATATCCTTCTTCCAAGTGCTTCAGGATCGTCTTTAATAATAAAATCCAATGCTTCGAGCTTATACATAAATGTCATGTAACTCATTTCTGAATGGGTTGTGACAAAAACTATAAAACCTCTGGGATCGTATTTTCTGAGCTCCCTGGCAAGTTCCAGACCGGTCATGTCAGTCTTTAAGTCTATATCAAGAAAGTAAAGACCAACGCTATGATCTGCTTTTATCTGATCAATAAGAATATAGGGATTCTCTGTTGCAAGGGAAAACTCCATATCCAGATTCTCCATCAGAATTACATTTTCAATTATTTTTTGTAAGTGAAGTTTTTGCTCAGAATTGTCTTCACATAAATAAACCTTCATCATTCTGAAAACCTCTCAAAATTGAATGGATATAGATTATAATAGTATCTAAATACCCGGTTTTACAAGGAGTAGCTATGTTGGAAGCGGCTTTAATTAATTCTTTTAGCCTTGCAATACTTTTTACTATAGGCTTATTTACATTTTATAATCGCTTGTTGAGGATAAAAGATTATATATTATTCTTTGGTTTATTATTTTCTATAACGTTTATTAGAGCTTTCTTTGATATTCGGCCTGTAATAATTATCTTCATTGTAGCTCCTTCAATCTTTTTAAGATGGATTACCGGCAGGAAAGAGTCTTCAACTTTATTTTTTATTCTATATATCATCATTGGACTTTCGGTTTTATTGTCGTCTGCTATCGCTGACCCATATGCAAGGCATACATCCGATCATTCAACTCTTGAACTTACAAGTGCTAT
This sequence comes from Butyrivibrio sp. WCE2006, assembly GCF_000701985.1. Taxonomy (NCBI): domain Bacteria; kingdom Bacillati; phylum Bacillota; class Clostridia; order Lachnospirales; family Lachnospiraceae; genus Butyrivibrio; species Butyrivibrio sp. WCE2006. The sequence goes on from NZ_JNKH01000008.1 coordinate 39,481, forward strand.
ACAACTCATTGTAACTGCAGCAATATTATATGTGCCTATAATCCTGGTTCTTAAGCATTTATACCAAAAATATCTTGTGGTAATTTTTGACCAAATAAATGAGAAGCTATTTCTTTTCATCACACTTTTATTGGCGTTTTGTGCTTTTTTCATATATGGAGTTATGACTTTAGCTGCGGGGATAGATGAAGATCGCTATTATCCGCTTGTGGGTCTGATCACGCTATATATGGTTCTGACAATTGTTTCTGTCACAATAATTCTTGTCTCAACTAAGAAAAATTTCGAGCAGCTGCAAAAAATCAAGGATTTTAATACGCTTAAAGAATACACTGACACTCTGGAGGCAACCTATAATAACCTGCGTTCATTCAAGCACGACTATGTAAATATTTTATCTACGTTAGCAGTTTTTATAGATGAAAAAAGATATGACGAACTTGATACTTTTTTCCATCAGAATATAATGCCGCTTTCCAGGGATTTTACGCAAAACAATGCATCACTTGCCAATCTTTCCCGGATAAAAAATCTGGAACTTAAGAGTATTTTTTATTCCAAGCTGCTTTTGGCTACCAGCAAAAACATAGAAATAACCGTTGATATCCCGGACGAAATTGAAAAGCCCAATATAGATGCGATGGATTTATCGAGAATACTTGGAATATACCTTGATAATGCAATTGAAGCAGCTTTAGAAACTGACCACCCTGCTTTGAATGTGCATTCCTGCTCAATAGACAATGGTATCCTTTTTATGATATCTAATTCGTTTATTGATCATGGAATATCTGTTTCTCAGATGTATAAAAAGGGCATTTCTTCAAAAGGCGAAGATCGTGGGCTTGGTCTGTACAACGTAGCCACAATTCTTGCTAAATACGATAATACTTTTACCGAGACCTCTATGGAGAATGGCTTGTTTATTCAAAAGTTACAGATTTTTTCAAAATAAATCAATAGCATAATGCTGCTTGATTACGCTGTTTTCCATAACCTTTCCATCGCTCAGATGGTCTTATCCCATTTGCGTTCCTCAACACGAAGCAGAATTTATTCCATCCTTTTTAATTCTTTTTTTACAAAACAAATAAACGAAAAATGATAAAATAAATGTGAGATAAAAGGGGGTGCGTTTATGAGTTTAATAAGAGTGAAAAATACTTTTAGGAGATATAACAGATTATTAGCACTTGCTTTGACCGTAATCATGCTGGCGGCAACGACCGGCTGTGGGCAGCATGCACAAAAGGAGGGTAATACCAATAATGGCGGAGCTGTGGTACATGCACAGGCTGATGTGTCCACGACGGGCAAAAGAATATATTTTGCAGCGCCGCTTTTTAGTGAAGCAGAGCGAGAGTATAACCTCAAAATAGCAACAATCCTTGAAAATCACGGTTATGATGTGTTCCTTCCGCAACGGGATGGTTTTCTTGCTTCTGAACTTGAGGGAAAGACAGAAGCAGAGAAGATAGAGAAAATTTTTGCTAAGGACAGAGAGGAAATTCTGAAGTCAGATATACTATTTTTTGTGATGGATGGCAGAGTACCTGACGAAGGTGCGTGTGTTGAACTGGGCATAGGTTATGCCAGTGGGAAAAGATGCTACGGCTTTAAGTCCGATGCAAGAAGCCTTGAACTTGACATGGATTTAAATCCAATGATCGCCGGGTGCTTCACAAAAACATTCTACAATCTGGATGGCGAAGAACTCATAAAATCTTTAGAGGAGTATTTGAAGGATAATGAGCTTTAATTTGCACGCACTTTTTTAGGCCATTTAGTATCAGTGTAATCCTTAAAATAATTAAAAATGGTAATATTTCGTAGACACCAATATTGTCAATTGAAAAGACGGCATATAATCACAATTGTGATTGTATGCCGCCTAAACTTATTCTGCGTTTATTATCTCTTCAGCAATTTCATATAATTCATCAGAAGGAATCGCACCTTCAGTATAAACAATATCATAATATACCCCATCTAAGGTCCATGTTAGATTTGTAACAGTTGTCTCTGATACTTTCTGGCTCCCCACTGATATTTGGAGGCTGCCTTCATCCATACGTATTTTATCTTCATCAGTAAGTTCATAATCGCTGGGAACCCACTTATATTGTGTCAGTTTATAGTACACATCAACGCCATCAATATTTCTGCATTCAATATAATCCATCTTACCGTCGGATGCATAGATGCTACTTTCCATATACAGACCTATAGGCTTTGAAAGTCCTTCCTTTTCATAAGAAATGCTTATCCCTTTGTATTTGGTAGCTTCATTATTGTCATCATAGCTTGTTATGTTATTTATGGACATTGACCTGAATGTATATCCGCTTTCATAGGCATCCAACGCTTTTACATCTATTCCGGCTTCTTCTTCAAGCTTTGCCAGATCTGAAAAATTTCTATATTGATCACGTATAGAATGACTAACAATTCCACCAGCCATTTTATAGGCAAATCCTAAGATTCCAAAAACTGCAACGCATGCAGCAGCTATTATCGCTATTTTCTTTACTCCCATTCTTTTTTTCATCGTGCCTTCCTTTCTAATCGGACTAATTTTCGTTAAGTCTGATATCATCTTTTCCTTTTTATAATCAGAAAGTTTAATAAGGCGCATGGATTCAATATATTCTTTGTTTCTGTATTCGCTCATTTCGGTTTCTCCTTGTCTGCCTATCCGTTTATACTACTCGACATTCCAAAATCATTCATGATGGAGAGTTTGAGTTTCTTTCTTCCTCTTGATAGGTACATATTTATAGAAGATTCTTTTTTTCCAAGCAGGTCTGCTATTTCCTTTGCCGAATATCCCTCATAGTAAAAAAGATAGATACTAATGCGATAGTTTCTGGGCAGTTTCATGACCTTTTCAGTTATACCAAGGTCTGGTGAAGCAGCAGCTTTTATGTCATCTGCTTCCTCCAACACTGTAGTCTTTTTGAAAAACGAACTCTTCAATTCATTTTTGCACATGTTAATAGTGGTTCTGATAACCCATGCTTTTTCATGTTGGGGGCTGGCAAAATGCGGACTCGATGTAATGTATTTAACTAAAACTGCCTGGCATATGTCCTCTGCATCTACAGTACTTTTAAGGTAGTTGGTGCCAATGCGCATAATCATATCTGTATAGCTCTCCACCAACCGTCTTGCTTCTTTCTCCTCCATGAATACACTCACTTTCTGATATCTTTTAGAAGGCCTTCTAAATATAATACAATTCAAGATGCCAAAACCTAACACACTATTTACAAAAAAGCCGGAAGTTTTGGTTAATTCCAATTATTACTGTTGTAGTTGTTCTTTATTTTTCTTCTCGTCCTTCTGCTGAATGTATGCTGCAAGACATGTAGATATTTTTAAAAATGTCTCTGTCATGTTGTACTTCCTTATAAAAAAATGACCCGACGTGGTCCAGATGACGAAGCGTATTGAGAATTAGACAAGTAATTTATCAAATTGTCATTCAGACAAGACACTAGTACCATTCACACGTATACACACACCAAAATCGTCGATTTTGGACAAATAAAAAAACTCCGAAATGCTCATCAATACAAGGCATTTCGGAATTTAACTGTTAGAGCGATAGACGGGGCTCGAACCCGCGGTCTCCACCTTGGCAAGGTGGCGCTTTACCAACTAAGCTACTATCGCAAAGTTATAAATTATTTAACAACGCAATAAATATATTACACAAAGATATATTTATTGTCAACAAGAATTTTATCAAAATTTATAAAGTCGATATGTAAAATATACCATACAAAAATCTATAGAATTATGTCAAATATACTTGACATAATTCATATTCGATTCTATTATAAAATCAACAGATATAATGATGCCATAAGGACGGGGGAAATGGAGAGGTAACCGGCGGTAACTTATAGATAAGGAGGGAACTATTATGTCAACATCATCAGTTATGAATGTTTTAGTTATGATATTATTCATTGCCATATTTGTTTTTATGGCAAAAAAGAGTAGTAGTGAACAGCATTATGATGAAATGCAGGAGTTGTACAGGCTTAGAGGGGACAGGTATGGGTTCTATTCAATTATATTATTATTGTCTGCATGGTTTGCAATAGATGCCTTAGATATTCCTTTGCCCTTTTCACCGGATACTTCTTCCATTGTTATACTGGTTATTTATGTAGGACTTATTGTAGATACATTTTACGCAGTTTTACATGATTCATATTTCGACTTGTCAAATGAGAATCGCTGGAAGAGATTTTGCTTAACATGGGGCGTATTAGGAACTATATATCTGCTGACCGGAGTATATCGTGTTATTGATGATCTTAAAGCCTTAGAGGAAGGAATCAAAGTATTTGAGGGCGCACTTTTCTACATTCTGATGGGAATATATTTTGCAGGTCTTTCGCTTTTAATTTTTATAAGAAGAAATATTGCAAGTAAGGAATGAGGTGGACATTATGAAAAATCTGAGAATGAAGTCCGCCCGTGCAGCAAAAGATTTGTCACAGGAGGATCTGGCAAAGCTTTGTGATGTATCACGCCAAACTATCAGTGCTATAGAGAAGGGGAATTATAATCCCACAATTAATTTATGTATTGCTATTTGCAAGGCACTGGACAAGACATTGGATGAACTATTTTGGAATTAAGTGTAATCTAAAGCAAATATATTGTGAAATGAGTTATCGTAACGGCATTAGGTTTTGCCTGATGCCGTTTACAGCGCCGGATTAGGCTTGCTTATTTGAAAGGTATTTACATGGCAATAAGGCTATCGGAGTATTTGAAAAAAGAATATGGTGAGAAGGTTTACCGGCTATCTTTATCTTCCGGGTGTACATGCCCTAACAGAGATGGAAGTGTGAGGCTTCCTGATGGAACTCCGATTACAGGGGGGTGTACTTTTTGCTCAGAGGGAGGATCCGGAGAATTTGCCGCAGATATCGCTCCGATAGATGTTCAGATAGAGGATGCCAAAAGGCGGATACAGGGCAAAACTGATGCAAAACGGTTTATTGCCTATTTTCAGTCTTATACAAATACATATGGTGATATAGATAGATTAAAAAAACTCTATCTTGAGGCGATAAAAAGAGATGATATCGCTATTCTTTCACTGGGGACAAGGCCTGACTGTCTAAGTGATGAAGCAGTGGAAATGATAAAGGAGCTTCGGGCAATAAAGCCTGTATGGATTGAACTTGGTTTGCAGACAATTCATGAAAAAACGGCACTGAATTTTCACAGAGGTTATGCTCTTGATGTTTTTGAGGAAGCATACAGTAAGCTGAAGGCGATAGGGGTAGATGTAATTGTCCATGTGATTTTTGGCCTTCCGCATGAATCAAGGGAGGATATGCTTCTTACTATAGATTATCTGTCAAAGCTTGAGCCTCCGCTTGATGGAATAAAGCTTCAGAATCTACAGATTTTGAGAGGGACTAAGATGTATGAAGAATATGAAAGAAATAAATTTCATATTCTTAGTCTTGAAGAGTATTCCGATCTTTTGGTGGAGAGCCTTCGTATTCTTCCGGAGAGTATTGTTGTGCACAGGTTGACCGGAGATGGACCAAGGAAGCTTTTGGTAGAACCACTTTGGAGCCTGAACAAAAAGAATGTCCTGAATACAATAAACAGAAAAACAGAAGGCTATTTTGTTTGAGTACTTAGCGAGTTTTTTTCAGTTAAATCTAATGTGAGATGGCGTAGAATGCTACAGCGCTGGCAGCAGCTACGTTAAGAGAATCCACGTCATGAGACATGGGGATTTTTACGCAAAAATCACAGCTGTCAATTGTTTCTGCCAAGAGACCGTCACCTTCTGCTCCAAGATAAATTGCAATTTTGTCGGATGAAGAAATTTCCGGATCATCTATGGATCTTGAATCGTCTCTAAGAGCCATGGCTACGGTAGAAAATCCCATATCTTTGAGCAAATCAGTGCCTGAGTTTTTGGGAAGGAATGTCCAGGAAATTTGAAAAATATTTCCCATACTAACGCGTATTGCTCTTCTATAGAGCGGATCAGTGCATCCATGAGAAAAAAGTACGGCATCTATCGAAAGTGCAGCAGCGCTTCTGACTATTGCACCAACATTTGTTGGATTGGTAACATTTTCCAAAACAGCAATTCTTTTTGCATTTGCACATATATCAGATACTGAAGGCAGAGGCTTTCTTTTCATCGCACAGAGTACGCCACGTGTCAGATGGAAACCTGTGATTGATGTCAGAAGGTTGTCATCTGCTGAAAACACCGGAACTTCTTCTGGAAAAGAGTCAAATTTCGCAAGTAATTCAGCAGCTTCGCCTTTTATCTGGCTATTCTCTATAAGTAGAGAAATAGGTTCATATCCGGCATTTAATGCTCTTTCTATTACTTTTGGACTCTCGGCTATGAAAATTCCGGGTTCTGGCTCATTTATACGGTAAAGCTGTACTTCTGACTGCTCATTATATATAGAAAGCTCAGCAGTGTCTAAGGAATCAGTATTTCTTATATGTATCATATCTTTTCTCCAATAGTATTGATTTAAAAAGTATAACATAATTGTTTCTGACAGGTTATCAGGTAGGTTGCAACATGGTAAAACATGGGAGTATTTGCTAAAATAAATAGACTTACATGTATTCTAAGGGGGATGTTATGGGGAATGCTTTTTATTTTGAATTCGAGCCACATTTAATGATCTGGTTACAAAATATGCTTGGAGAAAAAGGGGCGCTGGCTATTTCACATCTATCCGCTTTAGGCGAAGAGGCAGTAGCTATTGTGATAATAGGCTTTCTTTATTGGTGCTATGACAAGCAGTTTGGAATTTATATAGCTACTAATGTGATAACAGGAGTTGTGTTTAACGGCTTTATTAAGAATATCGCATTAAGGCTGCGACCATATATAGTTCACAAAGAGATCGTATGCTACAGACCGCAGGATAAAAGTGCTGATATTTACGATGTTGCAGCACAGGGGTATTCTTTTCCCAGTGCACATTCGATGAATTCGACGATTATATATGGTTCACTTGCAAGATATACAAAAGGCCGGATTTTTACGATTTTAGCATTTCTTCTTCCGTTTCTTATTGGTATCTCAAGGATTGTGGTAGGTGTTCATTATCCTTCAGATGTTATGTTTGGATGGGGAGTGGGAGCAATTTTAGTTTTTCTTCTTCCATTTATATATGAAAAGGCCGGTGAGGAGAAAAGGACACTCGTTAATTTTATTATTTTCGTAGTGTTTGCAACCGGATTTTTCTTTTGTAAAACTACCGATTATTATACAGGAATGGGGTTGATGGCAGGTTTTTTCCCAGCGATAGAGTTTGAAAAGCGATATGTAAAATTTGAAGGGACAAAAAAGCCACTGAGTATAATCATGAGATTCGCAGGCGGCTTCTTAATATATCTGGTTTTAAATATGCTGCTTAAGCTGCCGTTTTCAAAAGAATTTCTTGAATCATACACCATGGGTGCCTTTGTGGTAAGATTTTTAAGGTATGCAATAATAATTTTTGTGATGTTTGGAGTGTATCCTCTGGCTTTTAAACTGGTGAATAAAAAGAAAGCATAATTATAGGTTATTATGGCTCATTCCTTCTGTTTTCAAATCGTACATTGTATAGAACTGAGATATTAAAAATTATGGTAACCTATTGACTTTTTATATTTGTGTGAATAAAATTATTTTTAAATTGCATAATAAAAGCTATGACGAAGACAGTATGTATTTTTGGAACGCTACAGAGAGCCTGTGTGTGGTGCGAACAGGTGCAAGTACAGAACACAGAAAATCACTTCTGAGCTGCATGACTGAAAGATGTATGTCGATTGAATTTGGCAGATAAGTAAGTTGTGTCGGAATCTCCCCGTAATGGAGAAACATATAAAACCTGAAAAGGGGAGTATGTGTAAACAGGTGGTATAGCGAGTTGTGGCTCGTCCTTTTTACAAAGGACGGGCTTTTATTTTTCCTGAAAGGAGTAATTATGTATAAGAAGGTTGATACAGACATGAATTTTGTCGCTCGTGAAAAAGAAGTCGAGAAATTCTGGAAAGATCAGGATATCTTTCAGAAGAGTGTAGACACCAGAAGCAAGGGCGATATGTATATGTTCTATGATGGACCGCCAACAGCTAACGGAAAGCCTCATATCGGACATGTGCTTACACGTGCCATAAAGGATATGATTCCGAGATATCGCACTATGAAAGGTTACACAGTTCCACGTAAAGCCGGATGGGATACTCATGGTCTTCCTGTAGAGCTTGAAGTTGAGAAACTTCTTGGTCTTGATGGCAAGGAGCAGATCGAAGAATACGGTATGGAGCCCTTCATTAAAAAATGTAAGGAATCTGTATGGAAATATAAAGGAATGTGGGAGGATTTTTCAGGCACAGTTGGTTTCTGGGCAGATATGGATCATCCTTACATTACATATGATGATAATTTCATAGAGTCAGAATGGTGGGCTCTTAATGAAATCTGGAAGAAGGGTCTTCTTTATAAGGGATTCAAGGTAGTTCCTTATTGTCCTCGTTGTGGCACACCTCTTTCATCTCATGAAGTCGCACAGGGTTATAAGACACTTAAGGAGCGCACAGCGGTTGTAAGGTTCAAGGTTAAGGGTGAGGATGCATATTTCCTTGCATGGACAACAACTCCCTGGACACTTCCTTCTAACATCGGACTTTGTGTGAATCCCGATGAAAAGTATATTAAAGTTAAGGCAGCTGATGGATATACATATTATCTTGCAGAGGCACTTGCTGATACAGTTCTTGGCGGACTTGCTAAGGAAGAGGGAGAAAAGCCCTACGAAGTACTTGAGTCCTATGTTGGAACAGATCTTGAATACAAAGAGTATGAGCCTCTTTACCAGTGTGCAGCTGATGAGACTGAGAAGCAGCATAAAAAGGCATTCTTTATCTATTGTGATAACTACGTAACCATGTCAGATGGTACAGGTATCGTACATATTGCTCCTGCATTTGGTGAAGATGATGCCCGTGTTGGAAGAAAATATGATGCTCCTCTTGTACAGATGGTTGATGGTGAAGGCAGACTTAAGCCTGAGACTCCGTTTGCAGGAATGCGTTGCAAACCTACACAGAAGGAGATGGACGAAGGTGCTATAAGTGCGGATCCCGAAGTACTTAAGGATCTGGATTCAAGACAGCTCCTTTTCTCAGCTCCTAAGATGGAGCATGATTATCCTCACTGCTGGAGATGTGGAACACCGCTTCTTTACTATGCACGTTCTTCATGGTTCATCAAGGTAACAGAAGTTAAGGATGATCTTATAAGAAATAACAAGGAGATCAACTGGGTTCCTGAATCAATTGGTAAGGGACGTTTCGGTGACTGGCTTGAGAACATTCAGGATTGGGGAATTTCCCGTGACAGATATTGGGGAACACCTCTTAATATTTGGGAATGTGATGACTGTGGACATCAGCTTTCCGTAGGATCAAGAAAAGAGCTGGCTGAGCTTTCAGGAGATCCTTCAGCAGAGACCTGTGAGCTTCACAGACCTTATATTGATAAGTATGAGATCACATGTCCTAAGTGTGGCAAGAAGATGCACAGAGTTAAGGAAGTTATCGACTGCTGGTTCGATTCAGGAGCAATGCCTTTTGCACAGCTCCACTATCCTTTTGAGAATAAGGAGCTTTTTGAGAAGCAGTTCCCTGCTCAGTTTATTTCAGAGGCTGTGGATCAGACCAGAGGATGGTTCTACTCACTTCATGCTGAAGCAACACTTCTTTTCAACAAGCCTGCATTTAAAAATGTTATAGTTCTTGGACTTGTGCAGGATGAAAACGGACAGAAGATGAGTAAGTCAAAGGGTAATGCGGTTGATCCTTTCGAAGCTCTTGAGAAATACGGAGCAGATGCTATCAGATGGTATTTCTATACAAACAGTGCTCCCTGGCTTCCTTCAAGATTTGCAGGAAAGACAGTACAGGAAGGACAGAGAAAATTCCTTGGAACTCTTTGGAATACCTATGCATTCTTCGTGCTTTATGCAAATATTGATGGTTTTGATGCTTCCAAGTATACCCTTGAAAAGGATAAGCTTACTGTAATGGATAAGTGGATTCTTTCCAAGATGAATACCATGATCGGTGAAGTGGATAAGAACCTTGAGAACTACAGAATACCTGAAGCAGGAAAGGCACTGGATGCTTTTGTTGATGATCTTTCTAACTGGTATGTAAGAAGAAGCCGTGAGCGTTTCTGGGCTAAAGGAATGGAGCAGGATAAGATTTCTGCATATATGACACTTTACACAGCTCTTGTAAATGTATGTAAGGCAGCAGCTCCCATGGTTCCTTTCATGACAGAGTCTATCTATCAGAATCTTGTCAGAACCAGTGATGCATCAGCACCGGAGTCAATTCACCTTTGTGATTTCCCTGCTGTTGATGAGAGCTTTATTGATAAGGATCTTGAGGAGAACATGGATGAGGTACTTCAGATAGTTGTGCTTGGTCGTGCATGCCGTAACGCAGCTGCAATCAAGAATCGTCAGCCTATCGGACAGATGTACGTTAAAGCTGAAAAGTCTGTATCTGAGTTCTATCAGGAGATAATTGAGGAAGAGCTTAATGTTAAGAAGGTTATCTTTGCAGATGATGTAAGAGACTTCACAACATATACCTTTAAGCCCCAGCTCAAGACAGTAGGACCTAAGTATGGTAAAGTACTCGGCGGAATAAAAGAATACTTAGGCAGTCTCGATGGAAATAATGCTATGGATGAGCTCAAGGCTAATGGAGCACTCAAGTTCGAAGTTAATGGCGTAGCGGTAGAGCTTACGGAGGATGATCTTCTTATCGATATGGCTCAGAAGGAAGGCTTTGAGAGCACAGAGGATCATGGAATTACAGTAGTTCTTGATACAAATCTGTCTGAGGAACTCTTAAACGAAGGCTTCATGTATGAAGTTATCAGTAAGGTTCAGACAATGCGTAAGGATTCCGGATTTGAAGTAATGGATCACATCAAGTTATCAATAAATGGTAACGACAAGATTGCAGCTATCGTAAAAGATAATGCTGAATCCATTTCAACAAAGGTACTTGCTACTGAAATTGTTTATGACAGTGATGTTGCAAATGCCAAGGAATGGGATATCAACGGCGAAAAAGTTACAATCGGTGTTGAAAAACTTTAATTAATACAAATGATCTCTTTTTGTATGAAACAAATGTTAAGTACAGGAAGGGATCATTTGTTATTTATACAGATATTGTGTTACAAAATATTATGAAGCATGTTCTTAAGAAAACCGTAAATAGTGTTTTCATTTTACAATCAGGTACATGGTAAACAGTTTTGTTCGCAATGGGAGGATTTATGGATTTTATAAAAGCAGTTAAAAATTCCAGAGTTGGTATTATATGCTCATATTTATTAGTGCTGATTTATTTTGGAATAGACAGAACAATAGAATATGCAACAGATTCTTATGCAGCTCTCATGATGGATGATAACTGGAAAGTGAAGATATATGACAATGGAAGAGTTCTTCAGGGAGCACTGTATTATCTGATTGAGCAATTACATTTGTCCTCAGGAATAAAGTATCAGATATCCTATTTATCTGCATTTTTATTTTTGGGATTTTCAATTTTCCTCCTTTCACGTGTCATTAACAGATACTTTGAGAATGACATTCTTTCTGTTGTCACAGCGTTTGTGACTATTGTAAATCCGTTCTTTGTGGAGTTTTTTCTGTTTATTGAAAAAGGAATGTTCTGTTTTGTCATTTTATTGAATGTATATGCTTTGTATTTGACAGAAAGGATCTTTCGTGGGGACAGGGATGATTCGGAAGGTCTTTTAACCGGAAGAAATGCTGGTCGGTCGGTGCTGGTTCTTATATCATTGCTGATATCGGTTTTAATGTATCAGACACTGATAGCCTTATATGTGGTGCTTTGTCTGGCCTTTATTGCTCTTAATACAAAAGAATTCATTAAAAAGAACATATATGTTGCATGTATGTATCTGATCCCGATGATGATCGCATTCCTGTTGGCTAAATTCGTTTTTCCGGTAGAGCGATTATCTCAAAGAGGTAGTTTATCAGAGTCATTTTCAGCCTTTTTCAGATCAATTAAAAGTGTAAGTACTGAAAAGTTTTCATATCTGGGAGGAGGCTCCTTTAGCACCTGGCTGATGATACTTGCGGTGATCATTGTGCTTTTTCTTGTCTACGAAAGAAGAGACTTTATAAGGCACTTTTTACTTATTACATATGAGACGATTGGCTGTATTGTAATGAGTTTTGCCATAGTATTCCTTAATGACTCTGAAATATCACCAAGGGTTGTTTATACTTATGCATCACTGTTTGGTATCATCATTATCTATGTTATTGCAGAGTTAAAGAAGGGTGAGCGACAAGACAGACTGAATTATGCGATTAAAGTTTTTTCATTTGCTTTAATAGGGATAATCTGCATATCAGAATACACTATTTTCCATAAGTGTTTTATTGAGAGATATAGATGCAATCAGGCAGATTTGTATCTGTGCAATATAATAGGCGAGAAAATTAAAGAGTACGAAACAGCGACGGGAAGTACTGTAGATACTTTATGTTATTACAGCGATATGGCAAGGACCTGGCAGGATACAGGCTTTGAAAAAACCGAAAGCAGTACAAGAGCCCAGGCTACCGGCTGGAGCAGGACATATTCTTTGAACTATTATCTTGGAACTGATTACACAGAAGGAGAACCAAAGTCGGAGCTGACGGATTATTTTGGTAGCTTAAATTGGGATACTTATTCAGATGAACAGCTGATATTTGATGGCAATACTCTTCATATATGTATATATTAAGAAATTGGATAAAACATAAACTCAATATTTATTTTTGTTCAAAAAGATTTTATTATCTTTTATTGATACTTAAGGGTATGTAAAGTATATCTTCACTTTTATCCTATACACTTTTATTAGAGTAATTATTCATAGCAAATGGTTTATTTGCGGTTTTCTAAGTGGTGGGAGAGAAGATATATGAGTAAGAGCAGTTCTATTTCAAAGATCAGGGAAAAAGTATCTATTTTTTTATCTATTATTATGCTTGCAAGCTCTTTCGTTGTACTAGATGCAGATTTTGCGCTTGTTTCAAAAGCAGCACATTCTGATAAGTATTGTGAAACTTGTATAGATGATAGTGTCAGGGTATTGTTCATTGGAGATTCAAGAACAGTGGACATGTTTAGTGCCAAAAAGAGTGAGATCAAAGGTAAAGTATATAACAATATTACTGTTTATGCTAAAGACGGTGCTACATATGGATATATGAAATCCACATTGAAAAAAGTTAATCTGAATAATTTTGATGTAGTAGTATCCTGGATGGGTGCCAATGATCATGGCGATTTCTCAAAGTATTCTTCATATTATAAAAAGCTGAACAAGAAGAAAGATCTGCATTTGGTTCTATGTACCATTGGTTACTCTGATAACAGCAAGCTTGGAGATCTTGGAGACTGTCTCTATTATAATGATGGAATCATGCAGAGATTTAACCAGGGACTTAATAAATGGGCAAAGAAGAATGATGTTGAAACCATAAATCTGTATTCTTATACTAAGAAGCATATAGCTGCCAGAGATAATAATGGTGTTCACTATGTTCCAAATCCGACAGTAAGACTCTGGAATTATACTGTGAATCAGATAATTAAAAAGGTTGATGAATTCGGTCTTGTAGAAGAGTCTGATAAAGACAGTACAGAGGCAATTAGTGTTATTCGGTAATTAACTATTTTTTTCCAGTAATTTAAAAGCTGATGGATGAAGTAATGATCATCCATCAGCTTTATGTTTTTAAAGAAGGTTTTCTTCTTTGACTATTTTTACGATACGGCTTGTTCCGAGTCTGTCAGCGCCAAGCTCCATGAATTTTTCAGCATCTGCAATGCTTCCGATTCCGCCGGCTGCTTTCATTTTAACATCGGGACCGATGTGCTTTGCAAATAATGCGATGTCATCAAAAGTAGCACCTGCAGTAGAGAAACCAGTGGATGTTTTGATGTAGTCAGCTTTTGCTTCTGTAACAAGCTCACACATCTTAATCTTCTCTTCGTCAGTAAGTAGGCAGGTTTCAATGATTACCTTTAGGATTTTGTCGCCGCATGCAGCTTTGATCTCTTTTATCTCATTGAGTACATAGTCATAGTTCTTAGCTCTTAACTCACCGATATTGATTACCATATCAATTTCATCAGCTCCGTTTTCTAAAGCGTCCTTTGTCTCGAATACTTTGGTAGCTGTTGTCATGTTTCCATTGGGGAAACCTATAACTGTGCAAAGCTGAACCTTATTACCAACATATTCCTTAGCTCTCTTTATATAGCATGGAGGAATACAAATAGAAGCTGTGTTGTATTTAATAGCATCATCAGCAATCTCTTTTATCTGATCCCAGGTTGCCTCCTGCTTTAAAAGTGTGTGATCGCAATGATTGAGAATTTCTTTAATATCCATAATTATATCCTTTCAAATTATCTTTGTCCCTTATCATAAGGAATTCCTTCTGCCTTGGGTGCTCTGGAATTCTTGGAAGTAAATGCAAGTACAAGGAGTGAAATCACATAAGGCATGATGTTGTATACAGTTCCGGATATGGGCAGAGCATGTAAGAAATCAATACCCATATATACGTTAGAAAGTGATCTGAATACTGCAAAAAGTACTGCAGACCAGGCAATTCTTTCAGGTTTCCACTGACCAAAGATCATAACTGCCAGTGAGAGGAAACCTGCACCTGCAACACCATAGTCGAAATGCCATGTTGAGTTTGCTGCAGCAATGTAAATTATTCCACCAATACCAGCTAAAAATCCTGAGATCAGTACGCCGGAATATCTCATTGCATATACACTGATACCAACAGACTCAGCAGCCTGAGGATGCTCACCGCAGGCGCGCAGACGAAGAGCAAACTTGGTTTTATAGAACATTACGATAGAGATTATCAGTAATAATGCGGCTACTATAATAAACCAGCTGAGCTGAATGCCAAAAGCGTTGAAGACAAAAGCATCATGACCTTTGACATAATCAAGTTTTGCTGAGAAATCAGTGCCATTTGAGCGTGCTGTGTTAAATGCTTTTACAATAACTGTAGCTGCTGCAGTTGCAAGCATGTTAAGAGCGGTTCCAATAAGTGTCTGATCCGCATTAAAATGAATACAAGCGACTGCAATCAGTAGGGATGAAACCATTCCGGCTGCGGCAGCAGCAAGCAATGTCAGGAAGATAACAGTTATTTTTGAAGCATCTGCAGGAAGTAGTACCATTACCATAGCGCCTGACATGGCTCCAAATACCATTATACCTTCAAGTCCCAGATTGATGATTCCGCTTCGTTCGGAAAACATACCTCCAAGTGCAACAAGTATTAATACAGCGGAGAAAATTAGTGTGTACTGAATAAGTAATCCCATACTCACACCTCCTTCTTGTCAGCTGTATTGTCAGCTGCATCAGTTTTTTTGTCAGGTGTGGGTGATGGTGCTGTACCCAGCTTGCTTACCGGCTTTGACATTATTGTCTTGAAGAAAAGAACAAAACCGCAAAGGTAAATGATGATAGCGATCATCAGATCCGCAACCTGAGGATTATAGTAGTTAGTGTTGAGATACTGACCACCAAGTGTTATGTATTCTACAAAGAAGCCTGCAAATATTGAACCAATAGGGTTAAGTCCTCCAAGGAATGCAACAGCTATTCCTGAGAAGCCCATGCCGGGTACTGAGGAAGCAATCTTGTAATGCTCAATTCCTGTCAGATAGTACAGACCAGCTGCAAGACCGGCGATTGCACCGGAAATTACAAGACTGAGTATGATATTTCTTTTTGCATTCATTCCTGCGTATTTAGCAGCATCCTTGCTGTGACCGGTTGCTTTTAATTCATAACCAAAAGTTGTTTTGTTAAGAACAAAAAGAATACATATGGCAACTATAACTGTCAGCGGAACGGCAATAGTAACATATTTATTCTGACCAAAAAAGTCTGCAAGAAATGCCGGAAGTATACCGGAAGGATTTTTACCTGCTATGTCATAGGTTTCAGACTTTGTGGTATTCATGCAAATCTTATTACCAAGTACAATGTTACAGATGTAGAGCGAAATCCAGTTAAGCATGATACCTGCAATAACTTCATTAACATTGCAATATGCTTTAAAGAATCCGCAGATTGCACCCCATACAGCACCTGCCACAATAGCTGATAAGAGGCAGAAAAACCAGTTCCAATGAAGGGCGAGGGCAGTATATAGACTTGCAATGATGCCTACTGTATACTGACCGGCACAACCAATGTTGAAAAGACCGGTTTTATATGCAAAGAGGATGGCTTCTGCACAAAGTATTACGGGAACTGACTTTACAAGTGTAGATCCGAAGTAATACATCAGATTAGTTTTATTATTTGCATATTTGAAAAAGTTTTTGAGGATAGCAAACATTCCTTCAGTCGCATGTTCCGGATTCATCAGTAAAAGAATGATAAAACCAAGAATTATTCCAAAAACTGCGCAGAGAATAGAAGCTAAAAGTGTTTGAAATCCGGGATTTTGAAAAAGACTTTTTTTCTCCTTCACAATTATGCCTCCTTTCTCGTATCGCGTTTAGCGCCGGACATATATAGTCCAAGTTCCTGAAGGGTAGTAGTTTTGGGATCAACTTCACCGACAATTTCACCCTCATACATTACAAGAATTCTGTCGGAGAGGTTCATTACCTCATCGAGTTCCAATGAAACAAGCAGGATAGCGTTTCCTGCGTCACGTTCCTTAACGATTGCTTCATGGATATTCTCTATGGCACCTACATCAAGACCTCTGGTTGGCTGAACAGCAATCAGAAGCTTGTGATCTCTGTCCATTTCTCTGGCAGCAATAGCTTTTTGCTGATTACCACCGGACATTGCGCGAACTATTGTGGTAGCCCCCTGACCTGAGCGGACATCAAAGGCAGCAGCAAGTTTGTCTGAGTATTTTCTCATTTCACCCTTTTTCAAAATTCCATTCTTTGAAAACTGAGGCTCAAAGTATCTTTGGAGTATCATGTTCTCCTCAAGGGTGTAATCAAGTACCAGGCCGTGTTTATGTCTGTCTTCAGGAATATGGCTCATGCCATGTGTGCTCTTATATCGTATGGACTTCTTGGTTATATCTTCGCCGCAAAGAGATATTTTGCCGCTCTCGATATCATCAAGACCTGTCAGAGCTCCTACAAATTCTGTCTGACCATTTCCGTCGATACCTGCTATACATACGATCTCGCCGGCACGTACATTGAATGAAACATTGTGGACAGAATCGTTGTTGTGAAGTTTGCTCTTTACACAAACATTTTCAACCTTAAGGATTTCTTCTTTTGGCTGTGCAGGTGCTTTATCAACAGCAAATTTTACGTTACGGCCTACCATCATGGAAGAAAGCTCTTCTTTTGTAGTGTTCTTTACATCTACTGTTCCGATATATTTGCCCTTTCTGAGAATTGAGCATCTGTCAGCGACAGCCATAATCTCATTAAGCTTGTGTGTGATGAAAAGAATGGATTTACCCTCTGCTGCGAGCTCTTTCATGATTTTCATGAGCTCGTCGATCTCCTGAGGAGTTAAAACAGCAGTTGGCTCATCAAAGATAAGGATTTCATTTTCTCTGTAGAGCATCTTGAGAATCTCAACTCGCTGTTGCATTCCAACAGTGATATCCTCAATCAAAGCATCGGGATCAACCTTGAGATTGTATTTGTTTGACAGATCCAATACCTTTTTTCTGGCAGCTGCCTTTGTAAGAAAGCCAAATTTATTTGGCTCTGAACCCAAAATGATATTGTCAAGTACAGAAAAGATATCAACCAACATAAAGTGCTGGTGAACCATTCCTATACCAAGTGCGGTCGCATCATTTGGATTGCTGATTTTTACTTCTTTGCCATCCTTTTTTATTACACCCTTTTCAGGTGTATAGTGACCAAAAAGTACACTCATAAGAGTGGATTTCCCTGCGCCGTTCTCTCCAAGCAGTGCATGGATTTCGCCGCGTTTCAATTGCAACGTAATATCGTCATTTGCAATTATGCCGGGGAATTCTTTAGTGATATGCAACATTTCAATTACATAATCTTCCATAGTGGCACACCTTTCTGTTAAAGTAATTAATTTACAGTCTTATAATACCATAAAACACGCTTAAGTAGTACATTTAGGTTGCTATGACTTCATGGCCGAAACTATATTTTACTGCAAGTTTTTTTAAAAATTTAATACTGCTTATAGAAAAAAAGAAGCTGACGTATTTTCGTACGTCAGCTCCAAAAATAATAGTCGGTTATTTTATAAGATGGAATCTCTAAGAAAATTAAGAAATTCTATATATTAGTGGATGTTATCAAACTCAGTAACCTTGATATCTGTTGCAGGCATAGTCTCGATATCGCTTGAAACAGTGATATCACCAGCATACATAGAAGCAACAAGTGTCTTATAATCATCAACTGTGAAGTTTGTCATTGACCATGTCTCTGTAGGAAGCTGTACATAGTTAACAGAAACATCATCACCTGAGATAAGACCAAGGTTCTCAATCTTACCAGCGTGCTTAGACCAGTCACCAGCAAAGAGATCTGTAAGTGTAGAATTAACTGTTGCACCAAGACCCTTCATAGCTGATGTTACGCAGAGGCCTTTAACGCCGTACTGGCTTTCGATTGTACCTGACTGATCAACGTCAACACCAACAACCTTGCCGTTGACGCCTTCCTTGATAGCAGCCTCGCAAGCAGATGAGAAGATACCGCCACCGCAAGCGAATACGATTTCTGTACCACCCTGATACCATGTATCCATTGTAGCTGTGATGGATTCGTCACCGTAGAACTGACCACCATATACATAGTTAACTTCTACTTCATCAGCGTTGCCAAGATCCTTAGCAGCATCGTTAGCACCCTGTACGAAACCAAAACCATAACGGATAACAGCGGGAACAGCCATTCCGCCAAGGAAGCCAAGCTTCTTGTAGCCTTCCTTAACTACAGCATAACCAGCCATGTAGCCTGCGAGCTCTTCCTGATATGTGAATGAGCAAACGTTCTCAGGAAGTGAAGGCATTCCAGCGTCTGTGAAATCGAACTCTGAGCAGTCAAGAGCGATAATTGTTACATCAGGGTTAGCTTCTGCAACGTTAGCAATCATGCCAGCGAAAAGATAGCCGGGAACGATGATTACATTGTAGCCATCAGCTACAGCGTTGTTGAAAGCTGCGATACGAGCTTCATCAGAATCTTCTGTGGGCTTGTAGTACTGATAATCAACACCATTAGCTTCTGCAAATGCCTTTGAAGCTTCATATGTTGTCTGGTTGAAAGACATATCTGTGATGTCTCCTGAGTCTGTGATCATTGCGATTTTCTTGTCAGATGTGTCAGCAGTCTCAGCAGTTTCTTCAGTAGCGTCAGCAGCTTCTGTAGATTCTTCCTCAGCAGCTGCCTCTGTTGTCTCTTCTGTAGATGTCTCTTCTACAGCGGTTTCAGCTGTATCGGTTGTAGTGGAAGCAGATCCGCCACAAGCAACAAGGCTGAAAGTAAGTGATGCTGTAAGCACCATTGCAAGTAACTTCTTCATAATGTTTTTCTCCCTTTCTTTAAATAAAAACTAAACATTAGAATCATTGTATGCAAGAAAACATACAATCCTAAATTACATTATAATCATATATTATATTTTTCACAAGTTGCACTATGATTTTTTGTACTATCTGCCTTACACTGTAAGCATGATAATGCAAAAGATAATTAGTTATATATGAGCAATATATTCAGGAAAATGTAAAAACAACTACACCAGTGAGCGATATTACGTTATAATGTCAATGTATTGTTCTTTTCTTAGAGGAGGGAAATGATGAAGAAAAAACCATTAGCATTCGACAAAGAATTATTCAAGAGAAGCGTTTTATATAATGTAAAAACGTTGTATCGTAAAACTATCGAAGAGGCTTCACCGCAGGAAATTTTCCAGGCATCTGCCTATGCAATTAAAGATGCGATTGTTGATCATTGGATGACAACCCAGAAGGCGGCAAACGAACAGGATCCAAAGATTGTTTACTATATGTCAATGGAATTTTTGATGGGACGCGCACTTGGTAATAACCTCATCAATTTGCAGGCATACAAACCGGTTAAGGAAGCCCTTGATGAGCTGGGGGTTGATATTAATGTTATTGAAGATCAGGAACCTGATCCGGCACTTGGCAATGGCGGTCTTGGCAGACTTGCAGCATGCTTCCTGGATTCCCTTGCTTCACTGGGATATATGGCTTATGGCTGTGGAATACGTTATAAATATGGAATGTTTAAACAGAAGATCATAGATGGATATCAGGTAGAAGCGCCTGATAACTGGCTTGAAAATGGTAATCCGTTTGAACTGAGAAGACCTGAATATGCCAAGGAAGTAAAATTTGGCGGATATGTAAATGTTTTCGTTGATGACAGGGGCAGAAATGTATTCAGGCAGGAAGGTTATCAGTCAGTACGTGCGATTCCTTACGATCTTCCTATAGTTGGTTATGGCAATGGTGTGGTTGATACCTTGAGAATATGGGATGCTGAGCCAATCAACTGCTTCGAGCTTGATTCCTTTGACAAGGGCGATTATCAGAAAGCGGTTGAGCAGGAAAATCTTGCCAGTCAGCTTTGCGAGGTTCTTTACCCCAATGACAATCATATAGCCGGAAAAGAACTGAGACTTAAGCAGCAGTATTTCTTTATTTCTGCATCAGTTCAGACTGCACTTAAGAGATATTTGAGACGCCATGATGATATCAGCAAGTTCTATGAAAAAGCAGTTTTCCAGTTAAATGATACTCACCCGACTGTGGCAGTTGCAGAGCTTATGAGACTTCTTATGGATGAGTATTTCCTTTCATGGGATACAGCATGGGACGTTACAATGAAAACCTGCTGCTACACTAACCACACTATTATGGCTGAGGCATTGGAGAAATGGCCGATAGACCTTTTCCAGAGACTGCTTCCAAGAATTTATCAGATTGTTGATGAGATAAACAGAAGATTTGTGGATCAGATCATGAGACAGTATTCAAATCTTCCAAGCATCGATGTGCAGGGTAAGATTAGAAGTATGGCCATTTTGTATGATAATCAGGTAAAGATGGCTCACCTTGCCATTGTGGGCGGACACTCGGTAAATGGTGTTGCAAGACTCCATACAGAAATCCTGAAAAAGAGAGAACTTAAGGATTTCTATGAGATGTATCCCGAAAAGTTCAATAATAAGACAAACGGTATTACCCAGAGACGTTTCCTTATGCATGCAAATCCTCTCCTTGCGGATTGGGTTACTGAGAAAATAGGTGAAAACTGGATTACAGATTTATCACTTATTGAGGGGCTTAAGGATATTGCAAATGATAAAAAAGCCCAGAAGGAATTCATGGAGATCAAGCATGCCAATAAGATACGTCTGGCTAAATATATTAAGGAGCACAACGGTATAGATGTTGACCCCAATTCTATATTCGATGTGCAGGTTAAGAGACTTCATGAGTATAAGCGCCAGCTTCTTAATATACTTCATGTTATGTATGTGTATGATACGCTTAAAAAACATCCTGATATGGATTACACTCCAAAGACATATATATTTGGAGCCAAGGCAGCAGCCGGGTATCAGACTGCGAAGCTCACGATCAAGCTTATAAATTCTGTTGCAGATGTAATTAATAACGATCCTTCAATAAATGGCAAGCTGAAAGTTGTATTTATAGAGGATTACAGAGTATCAAATGCTGAACTGATATTTGCTGCAGCTGATATTTCAGAGCAGATTTCTACCGCAAGTAAGGAAGCTTCCGGCACAGGTAACATGAAGATGATGTTAAATGGCGCCATTACACTTGGAACGCTTGATGGAGCAAATGTAGAGATGCTTGAGGAGGTTGGAGATGAGAACATGTTTATCTTCGGTCTCACATCAGAAGAAGTAATTGCATTTGAAAAGAATGGAGGATACAATCCCGGAGAGATTTATGAAAGAGATCCAAATGTTAAGAAGACATTGGATCATTTGGTTGACGGTACGTTCTCAAATGATAGAGAACTTTTCAGACCTTTGTTTAACTCACTTCTGAACACCTATAATTCAAACAAGGCTGATCAGTACTTTATCCTCAAGGATTTCGAGTCATATATCGAAGCCCAGAGAGCAATTTCTGAAGCTTACAGAGATACGAAAAAATGGGCTAAGATGGCAATACTTAATACTGCATCATGTGGAAAATTCTCTTCTGACAGAACAATTCAGGAGTATGTTGATGAAATCTGGCACATTGATAAGCTTGATTTATCAAAGAGCTGAAACAAAGGGTAAAATAAGCCGGTTGGTTATCCAGCCGGCTTAATTCTTTTTAGAGTACCTGGTAAGGCTGTTCACACCTTACGGTGCTCACAGCTTTATGAACAGAAACCATGACACTACAGTAATAAAAAAGTACACAAATTTAGCATATTAAAGTATAATACGTGGGAGTAGATAATTTAAGCAGAAAGGTAGGAGATTTAATGGTTAAGACGTATGAAACTGGCGCATTTTTAGTTAACGGAACGGATCTGATACCGGATACAGATGGTGCCGGAGCAGCTGTTAGCGCAAAGCTTGGTAAGCAGATTGATAAGGCAGAAGCAAAGAAAAACACAATTGCTTATGGTATTTTACAAAAGCATAACACATCAGGAAACATGGATAAGCTTGAAATCAAATTTGATAAGCTTACAAGCCATGATATTACTTACGTAGGCATTATTCAGACAGCGCGTGCGTCAGGACTGGAGAAATTTCCTATTCCATATGTACTTACTAACTGTCACAATTCTCTTTGTGCAGTTGGTGGAACAATAAATGAAGATGACCACATGTATGGTCTTACAGCTGCCCAGAAATACGGCGGAATTTATGTACCGCCTCATCAGGCAGTAATTCATCAGTTCGCAAGAGAGATGCTTGCGACAGGAGGCGGGATGATACTTGGTTCCGACTCACATACAAGGTATGGTGCACTTGGAACAATGGCCATGGGTGAAGGCGGACCGGAACTTGTAAAGCAGCTTCTTAGCCAGACATATGATATTTCAATGCCCGGTGTTGTTGCTATCTATCTTAGCGGTGAACCGATGCATGGGGTAGGACCTCAGGATGTGGCACTTGCTATTATCGGAAAAGTTTTTGGCGATGGTTATGTTAAAAACAAGGTAATGGAATTTGTAGGTCCCGGTGTGAAAAATCTCAGCGCTGATTTCCGTATTGGAATCGACGTTATGACGACTGAGACAACATGCCTTTCATCTATCTGGCAAACAGATGATGAGATTAAGAATTTCTATGAAATTCACGGAAGAAGCGGCGATTTCAAAGAACTTAAGCCCGGAGAAGTTGCATATTATGATGGAGTTGTAGAGGTTGATCTTTCTACAATCAAGCCAATGATAGCTATGCCTTTCCATCCAAGCAATACCTATGAGATTGATGAAGTAAATGCTAATCTTGAGGATATTATTGCAGATGTTGAGAAGCGTGCAAAAGTAAGCTTTGGAGACAAGATCCAGTATTCACTCAAAGAGAAGATCAGAAACGGAAAGTTTATGGTTGATCAGGGTGTTATAGCCGGATGTGCAGGCGGCGGTTTTGAGAACATTTGTGCAGCTGCCGATATACTCGAAGGCAGATTTACGGGAAATGACAGATTTACACTTAGCGTATATCCGGCTTCCACTCCTATATTCATGGAAATAGTGAAGAACGGTGTTGCTGCTAAGATTCTTGAAACAGGTGCAATATTAAAAACTGCATTCTGCGGACCATGTTTCGGTGCGGGCGATACTCCTGCAAATAACGCATTCAGTATACGTCATTCAACCAGAAACTTCCCTAACCGTGAGGGATCCAAGGTTCAGAATGGCCAGATTGCATCTGTAGCTTTGATGGATGCCAGATCAATTGCCGCAACAGCAGCAAATCAGGGCGTTCTTACACCTGCTACAGCTTTTGACGGTAAATTTAACAAATACACTTATCATTTCGATAAGGAAATTTATGCAAACCGTGTATTTGACTCTCACGGTGTTGCAGATCCAAATGCAGAGCTGCAGTTTGGACCAAATATCAAGGATTGGCCTAAAATGTCAGAGCTTCCTCAGAATCTTCTTCTTAAGGTTGTTTCTGAGATTCATGATCCTGTTACTACTACAGATGAGCTTATTCCTTCAGGAGAGACATCATCCTACAGATCTAATCCTATTGGTCTTGCAGAGTTTACACTCTCAAGAAAGGATCCTGAATACGTAGGAAGAGCAAAGGAAATTCATGAGCAGGAAGAGAAGAGACTTAAGGATATTCCTTTTGAGGATATGAGTAGTGATGTACAAGAGGCTGTAAAAGCTGTACTGGCTTCATATCCTGATGTTGCTACATCAAATACAGGAATTGGATCAACAATATTTGCTGTAAAACCCGGTGATGGTTCTGCAAGAGAACAGGCAGCATCCTGCCAGAAGGTTCTCGGTGGATGGGCAAATGTGGCTAATGAGTATGCTACAAAGCGCTATCGTTCAAATCTTATCAACTGGGGAATGCTTCCGCTGGTTATTAAGGAAGGAGATCTTCCGTTTAAAAATCTCGATTTCATATTCCTTCCGAATATCAGAAGTGAGGTTGAAGAAAAATCTGAATTGATCAAGGCAGTAGCAGTATCAGAAGGAAAGCTTACAGAGTTTACAATGACTCTTGGAGATCTTACAGATAACGAACGCGAGATTATATTGGATGGCTGTCTGATTAATTACAATCGCGCAGGCAAGAAATGATAAGAATTAATTTTAATAGAATTAAAGGGCCTTTAGCGGCTCTGATGATGACAGCTTTGTTGTGTGGGTGCGCCAAAGCTGATCAAAATGATAAAATGGTGACAGAGCAGGATACGCAGGGAGGCGAGCCTGCTCTAAATGTCGTATATGATGTTCCTGTAAGTATTCCAAGTGCTTTAGTGGATCAGAACGGCTATAGAACCGGTGCCGAGAAGGCAGTAATATTTAAAGGTAATGATCTTCCTGATAAGTTTTATGTTTATAATCTGGATAATGAACTTGAATATACAGGTCAGATGAGGACAACTAATCACGATGATGAAGGTGTTGAAATTAAAGAAGGCTATTTTTCTGACCTGATAGAGGATGGATCTTATTATATTTATGCTGATAAGATTGGAAGTTCATATGCCTTTAGAATTCAGAATGATCTGTACGATGACATTTTTAATGAAGCCTGTAAAAAGTATTACAAAAACAGATGTGGGATGCTGATCTCTGAGGAATTTAGCGGTGAAGAAGCACATGCGGCATGCCATACAACAGAGGCTCATCTTCAGGAGAATCCGGCCAGGAAGCTGGATGTTTCCGGGGGATGGCACCTTAATTCTCAGGCTGACAGAGATACAGTACTTGGATGCAAGATAGCTCAAAATCTGCTTCTTGCTTATGAGATGAATCCAAATGCTGTTACAGATGATTCAGGAATACCGGAAAGTGGAAATGGAATACCAGATCTTCTTGATGAGGTAAAATATGAGGTTGACTGGCTCATCAAAATGCAGGATGAGAGAACAGGCGGGGTTTATGGCTCTGCCCTTACTATAAGAGATGAATCTGATGACTTAATGCAGGCAGAAGTCGAGATAACTCCCATTACAATGGAAGCGACAATAAGATTTGCCACGCTGTTGGCTGATTTTAGTTATTTATATCAGAGCTATGATTCTGATTTTGCCACCAATTGTTTAAAATGTGCTGACAGAGCATACAATCTTTATGCAGGTAAAGAAAATGTAAGAGAAAATGCTGAGGGTTTTTATGCAGCAGCGCAGCTGTATAGGGCCACAGGTGCTTCAAATTATGAGCAGGTTCTTACATCTTATTTTGGGTCAGATGGATTTGAGTCTCTTTTTAGAAGTAATGAAGATATATTTCTTGGAGGCATAACCTATATTTCTACAAATCAGAAGGTGAATGTAGATGTATGTTCTAAAATAATGAAGCTTTTGATGGCAAAAACCACAGATATTGTTGATGCTGCAAGGAGCTCTGAGTATATGGTAACAAGTGAAGACCATGAGCAGCTTCTGGATGATATGAGAACTATAACAATTACGGATCATATAATATATAATTATGAGTATACTACTATTATAGAAAATCATGCGCATTACCTTATGGGTAGAAATCCCGAGGCTATTAATTATGTAACAGATACTACTGAGAGAACCTATAAGGACTCTGATGAAGCTCTGGGAATAATGAACCAGCCGCTGCTTAATGCGAAATTTATTTTTATGTTGAGTGTGATTAAAGAATAATACTGTATTATGTTCTTATGAAAACTGCTGTATCCGCGGATTGTGCAATATCGTTTAGGGTATATTATTTATACACAGAGGAATATTATGAACACAGAAATAGATGGTTTAAAAATATATTACAGGGATGAAGGCGAGGGACCGCTGCTTATTCTGCTACATGGATGGGGTTCAAACGTGGATCTTTTTGACGGAATATTCAGATTTGCTTCAAAAAAATACCATGTAGTTGGAATGGATATGCCAGGCTTTGGAAAAAGCGATGAGCCAAAGGACTCATGGGAAGTCAGCGATTTTGTGACTTTTGTTATCCATTTTATTAAGAAGCTTTACCCTGATGAGAAAGAAATAATGTTTTTGGGCCATTCAATGGGCGGCAGAGTCATAATAAAAATGATAGGAACAAAGACTGAAGAGGAGCTTGGATTTAGGATTCCGAGAGTGATTCTTACGGATAGTGCAGGTATAAAGCCTGTACCATCAGGAAAACAGTCAGGCAGAACGAAACGGTATAAGTTCTATAAAAATGTTTTGATAAAAACCGGTATAGCTAAAGCATTCCCTAATACATTGGAAAATCTGAAAAAGAAATTCGGATCAGCAGACTATGCAGCTGCATCACCTGTGATGAGAGGAAGTCTGGTAAAGGTTGTTAATGAGGACCTTACCCAATATATGCCAAGTGTAAATATGCCGGCTTTACTTATCTGGGGGGATCAGGATACTGCAACACCTCTCTCTGATGGAAAGAAGATGGAGGAGCTTATGCCTGAAGCAGGGCTCGCCGTTATACCGGGAGCAGGGCATTATTCGTTTTTAGATAATCAATATATGTATAACAAAATCTTGGGAAGCTTCCTGAAGATTGAAATGTAGAACCGAGGAAAACAAATGAATATTTTTATTTCTGTTATATATTTAGTTGCCTATCTGGCAGTGGTAGTACTTGGACTTAGACATTATACTCATATGCTACAGCTTTCATCCTATCAGTTTCAGGGATATTTCAGGTATCTTAGGTCAAAACCGCAGCGATACGGATTACATGTCGGATTTTTATTCCTTACGATAATTGCCGGATTTCTGGGAAGTAACAGCACTGCAAGAATAATAAGAATCCTGTCGCTGGTATTTCTGATCTTTCTTATATTCCAGTATATTCCGCATAAGGCAAAGAAGAAGTTTGTGATTACTAAAAGAGTACAGAGGCTTTTTGTTACTTATGCTGTATTGTTAATTATATTTGCAGTATCAGCGGTGTTCCTTCTTGTCACATCAAAAGAAGCTCTTTCAGGTTTCTTTATTGCGACTAAGAATGGTGTGACAAATTTCACGCTTGATACGAATGGAAGAAGAGGAGTGGCTTTCCTGCTTATTGCCATATTTGTCGGACTTCTTCCGCTTGTTGTTGCGCTGGCTAATTTAATCAACAAACCAATTGAGAAGAAAGTAAATGACTGGTTTATACATGATGCTCAGAGAATTTTAAAAGAGCATCCCGGTATCAGAATTATAGGTATTACCGGTAGCTATGGTAAGACCAGTGTAAAGTATTACTTGTGGACTTTGCTTTCAGAGGGGTTCAGAGTTCTTATGACTCCTGAGAGCTATAACACTCCCATGGGAGTTGTGCGTACTATACGTGAACAGCTTACACCGATGCATGAAATATTTATCTGTGAGATGGGAGCAAGACATGTTCATGATATAAAGGAAATCACGGACATAGTTCATCCTGACGATGGAATGCTTACATCGATTGGACCGCAGCATTTGGAGACATTTCATTCTATAGAGAATATTGTTGATACGAAGCTCGAACTTTTTGACGCAGTCCAGGAGAAGAGCAGCCAGGGATTAAAATTTGCTAATGGTGATAATGAACTGATAAGAAATAACATTCGCCATAAAAATGTCATCCTTTACGGTATTAGTGAGGTATGTGATTACAGGGCTTCGAATGTTAAGTATTCATCTGATGGCGCGAGCTTTACCGTTACAGCTCCTAACGGGGATACGGCAGATTTTTCAATGAAGCTTTTAGGCGAGCACAATGTCACAAATGTTACCGGTGCTATTGCTATGGCACATACGATGGGGATTCCCATGGGTAAACTTAAAATGGCAGTACGAAGGATTACACCTGCTCCGCACAGACAAGAGCTTAAGAAGCATGGAAATATTAGTATAATTGATGATGCATATAATTCAAATCCTATGGGAGCAAGGAGAGCTCTGGACACATTGTCAAAATTTGAAGATAGTGTAAGGATTCTTGTTACACCGGGTATGGTTGAACTTGGTGAAAAAGAAGCTGAATACAACAAGGAATTTGGAAAGCAGGCAGCAGAAGCCGCAGACTATATAATCTTAGTGGGCAGTGAGCACACAAAGCCCATCAGGGAAGGCGCTTTGGAAGCAGGCTTTTCAGAAGATAAGTTATTTGTAAAGGAAGGTCTTAAGGAAGCAACAGATCTTATGTATGAGATTGATGCAGGTAAGCAAAAGGTTATTCTTTTGGAAAATGATCTTCCGGACAATTATCTCTAAAATTTTAGAACAGTAAGGATAAAAATGAAGCAGGAGAAAAGTCTTATTTTAAAAAGGACACTCTTTGGTGGAGGAGAAAAGGCGGTAGCATTGGATGCTGCCTTTTCTGTTATTATGTCCCTGATAACTGTATTTAACAAAAATGCTGTAGACGATCATCTTTTTCTGGACAGGTTTATTGTACGTCGATATATAGTCCTGTTTTTTGTGTATACAGCTATGTTTTATGCGGCAGTAAGAATAATAGAATTTCTGGTTAATAATGAAAAATCAAAAGCAACAGCTTCATCATCTGTGGAGATCAACCGTTTAAAGCAGGCTGTTATGATGTTTTTGGCGTGGGTTCCATATCTTATAATTTTTCTTCCCGGTGTAGCGAACTATGATACAGTAAATCAGGTTAATGACTTTTTTGACGGTGTGGCACCTGTCCCGTTTGGATTTATTGAAGGACAGGAGACTGTAAATGTCTTTCTTAATGCCCATCATCCGATAGTTCCAACTTTCATCTTTTCATTTTTTATAGGAATCGGGAGATTCTTCGGAAGCGCAACAGCCGGATTTTTATTATACATATTATGTCAGATGGCACTTGGTGCAATTCTGATTTCCGGTATTTTGGATGATTTGTACAATAATGCAGAGACAAATAATGGAAGATATCTGATCAAAGCAGTAAGAGTATTTTTTATGTTCATGCCTTTCATACCGATGTACATGATCTGCATGTTGAAAAACACTATGCATAGTCTGCTGTTTATTCTCTTCATCTATAGTCTTTATAGATATTTTGCAGCGATGGATAGTAAACCAGCAAAATCCTGGATACTTTTCCTTTTGATATTATTGATGCTTTGCGTGACTCTGAATACCGGCGTTTATGTAGTGTTATTTACAGGCATTGCCACACTTTTTATTAAAGACAGGAACCGGTACAAAATAATTCTGGTTTCAATGATCAGCATGGTAGTATGGTTTGTAATATTTCCAAAGGTTGTATACCCTGCATTAAATGTCTATCCGGGAGGTAAGCAGGAACTTTATGGAACGATCTTCCATCAGACTGCAAGACTTGTCCGTGATAACGAAGAGGAGTTTACAGAAGAAGATAAGAAAATTATTGATGCTGTTCTGGATTATGAAAAAATAAAGGAGAACTTCTCTTTTGAAGCTACAGATCCTGTAAAAGATACATTTAAACTCAGTGCAAGTGACAGAGACATAAGTGAATACTTAAAGTTATGGTTCAGGATGGGACTGAGACATCCTATAGTATATCTGAGAGCTACATTTTCTATCTGTGGGAATTTCTTTTCTCCCGGAGCCGGAATACAGGTTTTTGGGGATATTCCTATGGCAGCAGGAGTTTTTGGGGAAATACATCATATATTACCCAGAGTATTGGGAGACAGATTGATCTCGCTTTATTATAAGATTTCACTATTGCCGGTAATAAGACTGCTTTTCTCTCAGGTACTATACTCCTTCTGGATACCTGTTTATTTATTTTATTATATGGTTATTAGAGAAAAAGTACTAAACAAAAATGGAAGAAAGCGACCTGAGCTGATTATCTTGGTACCGCTTTTTGTATCGGTGTTGTTTTTGGTTGTCAGTCCGATGAATTACAGTAGATACGCGCTATGCCTGATATTCGCATCACCGATCATACTTGCCATGGCTGGGGTTAAAAATAAAAGAAGTTGAAATTTTCGCAGATAAGTCTATACTTTTGGTGTATGACTTTAAAAGATGTTTTTGAAAGGAAGTGTTAATTTTGAAATTAAAGCTTGCAGTTCTCTTTGGAGGAAAAAGTACAGAGCATGAGATTTCCATCATCTCAGCTATTCAGGCTATAGGATATATAAATAGAGATAAGTATGATGTTATTCCGGTATACATGACCAAGGATAATGACTTCTATGTTGGTGAGAGCATGGATAAGATCGAGGAGTATACACATATTCCGGAGCTTTTAAACAAGAGCACCAAGGTTGTCTGGATAAAAGAAGGAAACAAAGTCAATCTTGTCCGTTATCCAATGAAGAAGTTTGGTAATAATATCATTACCAGCGTGGACATTGCTTTTCCTATCGTACACGGAACTAACGTAGAGGACGGAGTTCTTACCGGATTTTTACAGACATTGGGACTTCCTGTTGTTGGCTGTGATGTTCTTTCTTCAGCAGTTGGAATGAATAAATATGTAATGAAGACAGTGCTCAAGGACAATGGAATATCTGTTCTTGATTGCAAGTGCTATACCTGGACAGATTATGAGGATGCTGAAGGTTTGATGGATAAGATTGAATCGAATTTCAAGTATCCTGTGATCATTAAACCTATAAATCTTGGTTCAAGTATCGGAATATCCAAGGCCGGAAACAGACAGCAGCTTACCGAGGCTCTTGAGCTGGCATTTGAGTTTTCAAAGAAAATTCTGGTTGAGCCTGCTATCGTTAAACTTAAGGAAATCAACTGTTCAGTCCTTGGTGATTATGAAAATGCTGAGGCGTCAGAATGTGAAGAGCCTGTAAATTCAGATGATATTTTATCATTTGAGGATAAATATATCGGTGGCTCAGGTTCAAAGGGAGCAAAGACAGGCGGAGCAAAGAGTGGCGGATCCAAGGGTATGGCAAGCCTTAAGAGAAAAATACCTGCAAATATAACTGATGAGCAGAGATCTGAAGTTCGCAGAATGGCTGTAGATGCATTTAAGTGTCTTGGCTGCAGCGGAGTTTCAAGAATAGACTTTATGCTGGATGAGGAGACAGGAAAAATCTACCTCAACGAGATCAATACTATTCCGGGATCATTATCTTTCTATTTATGGGAGCCCCTTGGAAAGAAGTATTCTCAGCTGCTTGATGATATGATAGAAATTGCAATTAAACAGGATCGTGAGAACCATAAGCTTGTATTCTCATTTGAGACTAACGTTCTTGAAGGAGTTAAGCTTGGTGGTGGTTCTAAGGGAAGCAAAATGTGATTTTCTTTACGAGTGTCTTGGCTGGATGATTCGTAATTAAATCAAAAGTCATCAAGACAAGATACCAGGAGCGAAAAAATAAGGCGTTATACCAACGCCTTATTTTTTTGATATGTTTCCTGAATTAAATTGTGACAATAAGTTTCGATATTCTTCTTATCCTCTGGAGAGAGGTCATCTATGTATATAGGCTTTCCATATTCGAGAACCACATGTGATCTCTTAATAAAAGGAAGATGATCCTCGAAGATCGCATTGGAATTATTTATGGTCATAGGAATTATAGGACAACCGGTTTTCTGAGCAATTTTAAAACTTCCTTTATGGAATGGAAGCATCTCG
Source organism: Butyrivibrio sp. WCE2006 (assembly GCF_000701985.1). NCBI lineage: Bacteria > Bacillati > Bacillota > Clostridia > Lachnospirales > Lachnospiraceae > Butyrivibrio > Butyrivibrio sp. WCE2006. Next base: position 71,851 of record NZ_JNKH01000008.1, read on the forward strand.
TCTGTACCGTTTCGTGTTCCTTCAGGATATATTGTGATTGAAATTCCATTCTTGACCTTATCAATTGCAGACAGGATAACTTCGAGTCCCTGTCTTATATCAGATCTGTCCAGGAAGAGGCAATCCATGTTTTTCATCCATTGGGATAGAACCGGAACCTTGATGATTTCTTTTTTGGCTATATATCCTGTAAGTCTTGGGACTCTGGAATAACTAAGAACAATATCGAAGTAACTTCTATGATTTCCTACATATAGAACTGCTTTATCCTTTGGAACGTTTTCTTCTCCTATTACGGTAAGTTTGGCACCTGCCAGGAATGCTACACATCTAAAAGCCCAACTAACTATGCGAAGGGATGTTTTTTTCTTAATATCAATGTTGAACTTACCAATTATCCAAAGAACAAATTGTATAAAAATACTGCAAAGCAGAAATACAAGCAAAAATAAAAAAACTAAAATTAAACGTATCATGAATGAATCTCCGACAAACATATAGTATGATGTTATATTATACCACAATACGATAAGGAATAAGAATTCAGAAAAGGAAAACAATATGCTTCTAATAAAGAATGGAAGATTGATCGACCCTGCAAGTGGGATCGATGGTTACAGAGACATTTTGATAAACGATGGAAGAATTGTCAAAATAGGGTTTTGCGGTACACTTGATGACATGGCAAGTGAAGCATTATCATACCTTAGCATGATGCAGATGGGCATTGAGCAGGCAGGTGATAAGGATAATGCAGATAACCGGTTTAATGCGGATAATTTTAGCGGACCAAAGCTGGATGAAATAGACGCAGGAGGAATGATTGTTGCTCCAGGCCTTGTAGATGCACATGTACATTTCAGAGATCCCGGATTTACCAATAAAGAGGATATAAATACCGGAGCCGAAGCTGCAAAAAAAGGTGGGTTCACATCTGTTGTAATGATGGGGAATACAAAACCGTCCATGGATAATCCGGAGACAATAAGATATGCACTAAAAAAAGGTGAACAGACAGGTATCAGAGTCTTTACCTGTGGAAACATCACTAAAGGGATGGACGGAAAAGAACTTACGGATATGGAGGCTCTCTTAAAGGAAGGAGTTGTCCTTTTCACTGATGATGGAAAGCCTGTAATTGACGAGAAACTTATGAGAGAAGCTTGTTTAAAGGCAAAGGAACTGGGAAAAGTTCTAAGTCTTCATGAAGAGGATCCGTCCTTTATTACAGATAACGGTATCAATGCCGGAGAAGCTGCGGATGCCTTAGGAATAAAAGGATCTCCAAGAGAAGCTGAAATTGAAATGGTAAAAAGGGATATTGAGATAGCTAAAGAGACAGGCGCAGAGATTACCATTCAGCACATAAGTACAAGGGAAGCTGTTGAGATGATAAGAGAAGCCAGAAAGCTTAATCCCGGGATACATGCGGAGGCAACACCGCATCATTTCACACTTACCGATTCTGCAGTCATAGAGCATAAAACCATGGCCAAGATGAATCCGCCACTGAGAAAAGAGGCAGATCGTCTGGCTATTATAGAAGGTCTGGTGGATGGTACTATCGAAACCATTGCAACTGACCATGCTCCCCATACAAAGGAGGAGAAGGAAAGAGAAATCACAAAAGCTCCCAGCGGGATAATAGGTCTTGAGACATCTCTGGGGCTTGGCCTTAGAGAGCTTGTAAGTAAAGGTCATATGGATATTATGACACTGCTTTCAAGAATGACCTGTCAGCCTGCCCAAATTTATAACCTTAATGCCATTGTACCGGATATGGAGGATCCAATGGAGAATACCTATCTTGCACTTCCGGTTGGCAGAATATATGAAGGCGGTCCGGCAGATATTGTGATTTTTTCAGACAAAGAAACCTGGAAAGTGGAAAGCTTTGCATCAAAAGCATCTAATTCACCATTTATAGGCGAGGAATTACCGGGGAAAATTCATTTCACTATATGTGCAGGAAAAATAGTTTATAAGAATTGAAAGGAAGAAGAACATGCCCAAAAAGAAAAAAATAACTGCTGAGGTTGTATCCCAGCATATGTTATCAAACGACATCATGGATTTAAGGTTAAGGACCTGTCTTGCGGAGGATGCTAATCCAGGACAGTTTATAGGAGTTTATACACATAACAGATCAACTCTTCTTCCAAGACCTATCAGCATTTGCGAATATGATAAGAATGAGCAGATATTAAGGCTTGTGTACAGAATAGCAGGTAGTGGTACTGCTGAGTTTGCTCTATACGGGCAGGGAGAATCCGTAGATGTGTTAGGAATTTTAGGCAATGGGTTTCCTCTTGATAAAGCAGCTGGCAAAAGAGTGCTTATAATCGGTGGAGGCATAGGTGTTCCGCCGCTTTTAGGACTTGCAAAAGAGCTTAAAGGCAAAGAAGGAAATGATGCTGCTGAAAGTGTGACCATGGTTATGGGATATAGAAATTCAGACACGTTTCTTTTGGATGAATTTAAGAATAATGGAGAGCTATTTATAGCAACAGAAGACGGTAGTGTGGGAACAAAAGGGAATGTAATAGATGCCTGCAAAGAAAATAATATTACGGCAGATGTTATTTACGCATGTGGTCCCATGCCAATGCTTAGAGGAATTGCAGCTTATGCAAAGGAAATATCCGCAAAGGCATATTTAAGTCTTGAGGAACGCATGGCCTGTGGTGTTGGAGCCTGTCTTGGATGTGTATGCAAGACCAAAAACGTCGATGAGCATTCACATGTTAATAATGCAAGAATATGTACTGATGGACCCGTGTTTGATGCAGATGATCTTGAACTGTGATCTTTGTCCGGATTCAAATTATTCAGGTAAAATATAGATACAGAGTATAATGAGGTGAAAATCGATGAAAACATCAGTTAATATAGCAGGGGTGGAATTTAAAAATCCGGTTATGACAGCTTCCGGAACTTTTGGTTCAGGTATGGAATACTCCGAATTTGTTGATCTCAACAGGCTTGGGGCCGTCGTTACAAAGGGCGTTGCAAATGTGCCATGGCCAGGAAATCCAACACCAAGGGTTGCAGAGGTTTATGGAGGCATGTTAAATGCTATAGGACTTCAGAATCCCGGAGTGGATGTGATGATTGAGCGAGATCTGAAATTTTTAAAGGATTTTGATACAAAAGTTATAGTTAATGTATGCGGAAAAAGTGTTCAGGATTATGTGGATGTTGTTGAACGTCTTTCTGATGAAGATTCTGTGGATATGCTCGAAATCAATGTATCATGTCCAAATGTTAAGGAAGGCGGAATAGCTTTTGGACAAAATGCTGATGCTTTGTATGACATAACAAAAGAGATAAAAAAGCACTCCAAAAAGCCAATTATAATGAAGCTAAGCCCAAATGTAACAAGTATTTCCGATATGGCGAAAGCAGCTGAGGCAGCAGGCTCCGATGCTATCTCACTTATTAATACAATCACAGGAATGAAAATTGATATTTATAGGAAGACCTTTGCAATTGCAAACAGAACCGGAGGATTATCCGGTCCTGCAATTAAACCAATTGCTGTAAGAATGGTCTATGAAGCGGCTCATGCTGTAAATATACCTATTATAGGTATGGGAGGAATTGCTAATGCAGAGGATGCTATCGAATTCCTGCTTGCAGGAGCAACTGCAATTGCTGTTGGTGCCATGAATTTTCATGATCCATATGCTACCATAAACACAATTGAAGGAATAGAAAGATATATGTCTGAACAGAAAATTGATGACATTAACGAACTGATAGGAGCAGTTAAATAATGTCAATCTGTCATGTCAGGTATAAATGATATACGTACCTTGGAATCAGATAGCTTTTCACCGTCCAGCTGCAGTTCATATTGCACATGGGCGGTGATTTTCTTTTTACTGAGTTCCATCATGAGATTACGGGTTATAGCAGTCATCTTCATTAATCCGTAAGGTGTCTGATAATCAGTATCCCATGTCTCACCAAGTCTGAATAGAAGATCTGATGTGACGGCTCCTGTTTGTGCCATTCTCAGGTAACCTTCTCCAATCTCCAGTCTGTGAGTTGATATGCCGGAGGCAGAATCCTCTTCCTCGTTATTGTCGGAATAAGTAATTATATAATTTGAACCATCAAATTCACAGAAAGCCTTCTGCTCGTGTTTTACGATTTCAGGTTTTCCTGTTCCGTGGTCGTGGGCACCAATTATTTTAATAGTACCGTTCATGTAAATCCTTTCTAATATATTAAACTGTTGTAAGTGGCTTTGTGATGAATAACTCCGGGGCAATACCTTTGCTCTGCAGTTCTTTTACAGCATTTTCAGCATGTGAAAGATCTTTATTATCGAAGATACCAAAAACTGTAGGACCACTTCCGCTCATACGTGCCCCCATAGCACCGTTAGCAAGCAGAATTTGGCGTATTTCTTCTATAACAGTATATTTTCCGGATGTTATAGGCTCCAATACATTGCCAAGACGTGCTGTTATCCCTGAAAGATCATGGGCTTCAATGGCATCTTTGATGCCGTCTATATCAGGATGATCTTCAATAGGAGCGGAGTCCAGGGTTGTATAAGCCCAGGCTGTGGAAACGTCGAGCGCCGGCTTGGCTATAACGATATGGCATGATGGCATGTCTTTAAGCGGAGTAAGAATTTCTCCGATTCCTTCAGAAAGTGCTGTGCCACCCTTGATGCAGTAGGGAATATCTGCACCTTTTTTTATAGCAAGATCACATAACTGCTCTATGGAAAGTGACAGATTCCAAAGCTCGTTTAATGCGATATATGTTGCAGCAGCATCTGTACTGCCACCTGCCATTCCGGCTGCCATGGGAATATGCTTTTCCAAATGGATTGTAGCGCCTTTGTCCGGAACATTGCAGTAATTTCTTAGCTGGTCAGCGGCTTTCCATATGAGATTATGCTCATCTGTAGGAATCCTGGGATCATCAGTTTCTATGACTATTTTGCTGTCTGTTCTTTCAGAAAAACTAAGTTTATCAGATAGATCAATGCTTTGCATTATCATTCTTACGAGGTGATAACCATCATCCCGCCTGCCTGTGACATCAAGGCCAAGGTTGATTTTTGCATATGCGTTTCTAGTGATCAAATTTATTATCCTCCATTAATTATAAGAACATGATCAGATAAGACATCTAAGGCATAATTTTTCTTAGGAAAGAAGAAACCATATTTGACCGGTCTGCATCTTTAATTAGAAAGTATACCCGGCAAAGGTATAAAATTAATGTCCAAAGATTATCTTAGCTGTTTGTATAATAGCACAAAATGACCCAAATAGTTAAAACAGGCGGAGTTTATAAATTGTTTATGGGATACATTTATAAGAAAAGAGGCAACAATAATTTTATATTTTTTTAATTGAAAAGTATGGAAAAACTACTTAAGGTTAAAGTGATATAAGACGATAAATAAGATGAGTAATACTGTAAGTATGTCTAGTGTCTTGTCTGAATGACAATTTGATAAATTACTTGTCTAATTCTCAATACGCTTCGTCATCTTCAATCGCCGTAGCCACCGCTACGACTCATTCAGATTCCTAGCCTATTGAGAATGATTCTTCGTAATTAAATCAAAAGTCACCCAGACAAAACACTAGGCATACATAGTCGTATCGGCGTCAGATCATTTGGCGTAGAAAAGGAGTTCATATGGGCGTAAACGGAGTTACATGTTTAGACCAGGCCAGCACGTATTACGAGCCGACAACGACCGCAAAAGCCGCAGAAGCTACATCTGAAGATAAAACGGCAAAGACCGCTGAGGCAAAAAACGATAAGGCTGCGGTTTTTGAAAAGTCGGATAATACCAGTGCCGTAGGTTCGACCAATAAAACCTATAAGAAGAATGAAGCAGTGATCAGTATGTTGAAAAATGACCTTGAAGAGAGGCAGAATCAGCTTAAGGATATTGTTTCACAGATGATGTCAAAGCAGGGCGTTGCCATTGGAAAAGCTGATGATATCTGGTCATTTTTGGCAAAGGGTGATTTTACTATTGATGAAGCTGCAAAGAAAAAGGCGCAGGAAGAGATCTCTGAGGATGGCTATTGGGGAGTTAAGCAGACTTCACAACGCATTTTGGATTTTGCAAATGCATTAACAGGCGGGGATCCCGGCCAGATTGACAAGATGCGTTCCGCATTTGAAAAAGGCTTTAAAGAAGCCACAAAATCCTGGGGAAAAGAATTGCCTGATATTTCAAAGCAGACATATGATGCTGTGATGAAAGGGTTCGATGATATGGCAGCTAAGAATAATACAGAAGCGCCGGTTGAGGATAACCCTGAAATCGTTTAAAGCTGAGATTTTAAAGTGATCACAGTCTTCGGTGTTTTATGCGGTTTTATTGAGTTTTGGGATAAATTTAATTATGAAAGAAGGGTATAACCTCTTTCTCTGAGTAGTTTCGGAGAAAGAGGTTTTTATATATAAGCAGATCTTATAGGTAACGTAAGTGTATAGTGATTGTATTACCTATTGACATGGTAGGCAAATAGAAGTATTATTTTTTCAACAAGTTACAGAGACGAAAAAACAGCTTAAGAGCTTTGCAAGAGAGGAGAAAAGGTATGAGCAATTATAAGTTTGAGACACTTCAGTTACACGTTGGGCAGGAGCAGCCTGATCCGGCAACAGATGCAAGAGCGGTTCCGATTTATCAGACCACTTCCTATGTGTTTAGAAACAGCCAGCATGCAGCAGACAGATTCGGACTTGCTGATGCGGGAAATATTTATGGAAGACTTACAAATTCAACTCAGGATGTTTTGGAAAAAAGAATCGCAGCTCTTGAGGGCGGTAGTGCAGCACTTGCGGTTGCATCAGGAGCAGCAGCAATAACATATACAATACAGGCACTTGCAGCAAATGGTGGACATATCGTTGCTCAGAAGACCATCTATGGTGGAAGCTACAATCTTCTTGCACATACATTACCGCAGTACGGTGTAAATACAACTTTTGTTGATGCACATAATCTTGATGAAGTAGAAGGTGCTATTCAGGATAATACAAGAGCTATATATCTTGAAACATTGGGAAATCCTAACAGTGATATTCCGGACATTGATGCGATTGCTGAGATTGCACATAAGCATGGACTTCCTCTTGTTATAGATAATACATTCGGAACACCTTATCTTATCAGACCTATTGAACATGGTGCAGACATTGTTGTACATTCTGCTACAAAGTTCATCGGAGGTCATGGTACAACTCTTGGCGGAATAATTGTTGAGTCAGGAAAGTTTAACTGGAAGGAAAGCGGCAAATATCCGAATATCGCTGAGCCCAATCCCAGCTATCATGGTATATCTTTCTATGATGCTGTTGGCCCTGCTGCATTTGTAACATTTATCAGAGCAATCCTTCTTAGAGATACAGGTGCTACTATATCACCATTCAATGCATTCTTACTTTTACAGGGTGTAGAGACATTGTCGCTCAGACTTGACAGACATGCAGAGAATACCAAGAAGGTTGTAGAATTCCTGAATTCACATCCTCAGGTTGAAAAGGTTAATCATCCTTCAATTGCAGATCATCCTGATCATGCACTTTATGAAAAGTATTTCCCTAACGGAGGTGCATCCATTTTCACATTTGAAATTAAGGGTGGAAAAGAAGCAGCATGGAAGTTTATCGACAATCTTGAGATATTCTCACTTCTTGCAAATGTTGCGGATGTAAAGAGCCTTGTAATTCATCCTGCTACAACAACTCATTCCCAGCTTTCCGATGAAGAGCTTAAGGATCAGGGAATAAGTCAGAGTACAATCAGACTTTCAATAGGTACGGAACATATTGATGATATTATTGCAGACCTTGAAAAAGGCTTTGCAGCAATATAAATAATTTAAAATTTGCCATTATTAAAAATATCCTTTAACCAAAAAAACATCCTTAATTCATAAGCTTATGAATTAAGGATGTTTAATTTTTTTGATGTTTATAAGATTATTTAACGGGCTTTGCACCGGCTTTTTCCTGAGCCTTAGCAACAAGATTTTTCCAAAAGCCTTTCTTTTCTTCAACTACTGCATTGCCACCACGAATACCTCTTACAGATAAAACGTAGATACCGCTGACTTCTGCCTTAACCTCTTTCTTTACCGGAACAGAATCAAAAATCTTTTCATCACAAACGAGATTCATGATCTGAGGACCAACCTTAACTTTTAGGATTGGAAGCTTGGAACGGCGAAGGAGCTTAGGTGTGTTCTCAAGAACTGCGGAGGGAAGACCAGCTTCATTGATTCTCATTCTCTTTTTATCAATGATAAGCATCGAAACACTCTGTTTCATTGCCTCCATCTGTGCCTGTTGCTCTTCCTGTCGTTTCTGAGCCCGTCTTCCGAGAATTGTAAGCACAACCAGAGCGATTGCGAGTATAACAAAGATTACTAAAATAACGATTAATACCGGATTCAAAACATTCCTCCAAATTTAAAACTAAACAATTTATTAAATATTACAAGTTTCTGTGCAGATTGTATTTTATCATTGAATTGCGTATCAGGCAACAAAATACTTTAACATAAGAAGAAACTGTGCTAGTATAAAAAAAGTTTATTTTAATATGGAAGTTAAATTAAGGAGTAAATATTTATGAAAAAATTTATAACTGCAATGACGGCTGTAGTAGTTGCTGCCAGTATGCTTGCAGGATGTGCAAAATCCGGAGCGGGTGCAGATGCTGCATATCTTAAAGATATTGATTTAGATAAGTATGTGACACTTGGAGATTATAAAGGCGTTTCAATTGAGGTTAAATCCCCTGAGGTTAATGACGAAGAAGTTGAGCAATACATGCAGTATATCAGCTCTTCAATGAAAGCTACCGTTGAGGTGACTGACAGAGCTGTTCAGGAAGGCGATACGGTAAATATTGATTATTCCGGCAAAAGAGCTGATACCGGAGAGGTATTCGATGGTGGTACTGCTGAAGGTTATGATCTTACAATAGGTTCCAAAACATTTATAGATGGTTTTGAAGATGGTCTTGTAGGTGCTCAGATTGGTGAGACAAGGGATCTGAACCTTAAATTCCCTGATAACTACAGTGCTGCAGAGCTTGCAGGAGCAGACGTAATCTTTACCGTAAAGGTTAACAGTATTAAAGTTAAGCCTGATCTTGATGATGCATATGCTGCTTCACTGGGAATTGAGAATGTTTCAACAATTGATGAGCTTAAGACTTACCTTAAAGACAGACTTCTTGAGGAAAAACAGACAGATTATAAGAACGAAGTAAACTCAAAAATACTTGAAGCTGTTACTGCCAATTGTAAATTTGTTGAGCCTCCCAAGTCTGCTTTGGAAAGATTCAAAGGACTTTACAGCGATCAGGCTAACATGGTTGCATCATATTACTCAGCAAATTATGGAACTAACTACACAACAGATCAGGTTCTTTCAATGATGATGGCACAGGAAGGCTTTTCAGGTGAGCAGACTGAGTATCTTGATAATAAATCAATAGAGCTTGCAGAGCAGTTTATCATGCTTGGAGCAATTGCCAAGCTTGAGGGAATTGAAGTGACAGAGGATGAGCTTAATGAGAAGCTTCAGAATGATATGACCAATGCCAATATTACTGCTGAAGAAGGCAAGACAATTGACAGTGTTGATGAATATAAAAAGACTGTAGATGTAGAAAATATTGAAGAGAATCTCCTCACTAATAAGGTGATTGAATTCCTTGCTGAAAATGCTAATGTTACTGATCCTGCACCAACTTCAGATGCAGCAGAAGCAGAGAGCAGTGAAGCTGAGGAAGGTAACGATACTGCAGAGGATGCAGAGGCAACAGAAAGTACAGATGCGGCAGCTGGTTCAGAAGAAGCAGATACTGCTGAGTGATAATAGGAGGCAAGAATGGAACTGACAGATATCAGAGAGCTTTTTCAGGCTCCGGAGAAATATGCTGATAAAAAAGTAACAGTTGGTGGATGGATCAGAAGTATCCGCGATTCAAAAGCAATTGGATTCATTGTTTTGAATGACGGAACTTATTTCACACCATTACAGGTAGTATATTCAGATAGTCTTAATAACTTTGCTGAGGTAAGTAAGTTAAATGTTGGATCAGCAATAATAGCTGAGGGTACAATTGTTTTGACACCAGGCGCAAAGCAGCCTTTCGAAATGCAGGCTGAGACAGTCACAATAGAGGGACCTTCTACTCCGGATTTTCCTCTTCAGAAGAAGCGTCACTCCCTTGAGTTTTTGAGAACTATTCCTCATCTGCGTGCCCGCACAAATACATTTGAGGCAGTGTTCAGAGTTCGTTCTCTTGCAGCATATGCAATACATTCATTCTTCCAGGAGAGAGGTTTTGTCTATGTTCACACTCCTCTTATTACAGGAAGTGACTGTGAAGGTGCAGGCGAAATGTTTCAGGTAACAACCATGGACTTAAACAATGTACCTAAGACAGAGGATGGACAGGTTGATTACTCACAGGATTTCTTCGGAAAACCAGTTAACCTTACAGTATCAGGACAGCTTAATGTTGAGACATATGCCTTTGCTTTTAAGAATGTTTACACTTTTGGACCTACATTCAGAGCAGAGAATTCTAACACAACAAGACATGCTGCAGAATTCTGGATGATCGAACCTGAGATGTGTTTTGCAGATTTGAAGGATGATTGTGATTGTGCTGAGGCTATGCTCAAGTATGTAATTAATTATGTACTTGAAAACGCTCCTGCTGAGATGGAGTTCTTCAATTCATTTGTTGATAAGGGACTTATCGAAAGACTTAAGAACGTTGCTAATAGTGAATTCGGAAGAATTACTTATACAGAAGCAGTTGAAATACTTAAGAAGCATAATGACCAGTTTGATTATAAGGTTGAGTGGGGCTCAGACCTTCAGACAGAGCATGAGAGATTCCTTACAGAGCAGGTATTTAAGAAGCCTGTATTCGTAACTGACTATCCTAAGGAAATAAAGGCCTTCTATATGAAGCTTAATGAGGATGGTAAGACAGTAGCAGCTGCTGATTGCCTTGTACCTGGAATTGGTGAGATTGTAGGTGGAAGCCAGAGAGAAGATGACCTCGAAATCCTTGAAAAGAGAATGGATGAGCTGGGACTTAAGAAGGAAGATTATCAGTTCTATCTTGATCTTCGCCGCTATGGATCAGTAAGACATGCAGGATTTGGTCTTGGATTTGAGCGCTGCGTTATGTATCTTACAGGTATGGGTAACATTCGTGACGTTGAGTCATTCCCCAGAACAGTTGGAAACTGCGACTTATAATTATGGATAGAATCAAAAAAGACATAAATTCAATAGTAGCGTATATTTTTACCCTGGTACTCATTATTTTTGCGTACCAGGGATTTTATAGATTTGGGTTTGGATCAGATACAATGATTCATTATCTAAGTCCGCTAATTAACATCGAGTCTGAATTCACATATGGTCGTTATATCCCGTTTGTTATGGAACTGCTTCTATATAAAATGGGAATAATATTGCCTGATAAATATAAATATTTCTTTATACTCCATATTTTTATTGTGTCCCTTGGTGCGTTTATATATCAGCAAGTCATCATGGCAAAGGTAAAAAAGAATAGTGAATTTGGCAGTATTTATGAAGAGTATTTCGGAAGAGCACTTCTTATTTTGCCTTTTATCAGTACTCTGTTTTCAGAATATCTGATGTTTCCTGAGTGCTTTGTTTACAGTTTTTATGTGTTATTTACTGCAATCGCGCTTTATTTTTTTGCCGGGAAGAAATATGTCTTGGCTGCCATATTCATGATACTTGGAGGATCGACATATCAGGTCTCTGTAATTGTCTGTGCAATATATGCACTTTTGTACATTCTGATCGAGGGCAACTATGTGCTGAATATTAAAATGCTGGTAAGAGGACTTATAGTTTCTTTCAGCTGTCTTTTTGTGGGACTCCTGAATTATGAATCCACCAAATTGATGCAGTTTTTGGGAGTTATGACAGATAACCCGAAGCCCATTTCATCGGTGGGGGTTCTGGATAGTATAGCCGGTGTAATAAGACTTTTTTGGGACTTCCTTAAAAATGGAATAGGACTGCTTCCGGTTCCTTTTATAAATCTGTTAGTTGTTATTGTAATCACTTTATTACTCATAATTTCGCGTAAGAAGGAAAATGAAAGAGTATTTACGTTCCTGTTTGCAGGAATTGTGATGTTTTTACTTGCGCTGGCGATTCCACTTATTCAGTCTAAGGCACCGCGAGTTATATATACGCTTTATGCTGCGCTTGGATGCATGACTTTTCTTGGATATGTTCAATTAGGCGCAAGGGTTAAAAAGTATGCGCAGGCTGTAACCATGATTGCTGTTATTGTACAGATTTTTTCCTGCCAGCAGATTGCCATAAATCACTACATATCCAACACGCAGGATTTAGCATGTGCAGAAGCTGTACTTAATAAAATTGACAATTATGAAGAAATAAATGGAGTTACGGTAGATGAAATAGCTGTGTGTGTAGATGATGAGTCCTTTAATTACTACGAAAATGTCTACTATACATTAGATCAGATAAATGAGCGTACGTCCAGAAATGTAGCGTATAGTCTTTTAGAGTATACGAACAATCTGAAATACAGCGCAGATGATAATAATTTCGTTAATACAGAAGAGACAAATGGAACTCCTTATGGAAGGCGATTCAAAAAGAGTTCTATGTCCGGGAATAAAGTCAGAAAAAAGTATTTCAAAGATATGAATTGGGATCATTTTGATGTAGATGAGCAGGTAGTGATTGATGGTAACACTGCATATTGGTGCATCTATTAAGATATATGTTATACGTAAGCTTATGTGATCGCCATTACTTCAATAGCAAGATGATACCGGCTAATGATTGAAAGGTAATAATTTGTAGGTGATAACTGCATATCAGATGATCTTTGAATAATCAAATTTATTTAATGCCTCCTTACACATAATGTGTGAAGGAGGTATTTTTCAAGCAAAAAATTGTTCATATGATATAATTAATATGATAAAAAGTTTTGTTTATAAGCAATGGGGAATAAATGAAAAGATTTAATTTTAAGATATTTAATAGGATATTGTGCATAGGTTTAACTGCAGCTACGCTTACTATTACTACGACTACGGCTTTTGCTACAACAAGTGAAGAACTGAAAAAGCAGCAGAAAGAACTTGAGAAGCAACAGAAGGAGCTTGAAAAACAGCAGAACGACATTGAGTCTCAAAAAAAGGAAAGCCAAAGTGGATTAAACAGTGCAAATCAAAACATCAGTTCAATCCAGGGAGAACAGGCTGAAATCCAGGAAGGAATTGATGAAGCTAAGGAAGAACTCACAGGGCTCCTTACAAGTATTGATCTCATTCAGGCAGATATCGAAGACACACAGATAAAAATAGAGAAAACACAACAGGAATATGAGGAAGCAAAAGCACAGGAAGAAACTCTCTATGATGCCATGAAGAAGAGAATAAAATTCATGTATGAGAAAGGAGAATTTTCTTATGCTGAGATTCTGCTTCAGGCTGAAAGTGTTGGAGATATGTTGAACAAAGCCGGTTATGTAGAGGAATTGTATGACTATGATAGAACTAAACTGGCTGAATTTATAGGAGCTAAGGAAGCTGCAAAGCAGTATGGCGATGAGCTTGAGGAGGCTAAGTCTGAGCTGGAAACTTCTCAATATGAGCTTAAGGAAGAACAGGCGCATGTTGAACAGGTAATAGACCAATATAGAAAACAGTATGCCAATTTTGATGTTCAGCTGGCTAAAGCAAGGCAAAGTGCGGCATTATATACCGCGCAATTGCAGCAGCAAACGGCTCAGATTAAAGAATTACAGGCTAAAATTGATGCCAAACAGGATGAGGTAAAGAAAACTAAAAAAGCCGCTGATGCAGCTGCTTCAAAGGAAGCGGAAGAAGCCAGAAAAAAGAAAGAAGCAGAGGAAGCTGCAAAGAAAAAGGCTAAAGAAGAAAAAGAGGCAAAGGAAGCAGAACTACTTGCTCAAAATAATGATGACGATGATGATCCGGATGATGGAGACAACACTCAGGAGAGTTCATCAGATGCATCAAATGCTGCCAGTGAAGCTTCATCAGCAGCACCGGCAAATACAGTACCTGCTCCGTCGGGTTCTGCGACAGGTCAGAATATTGCTAATTATGCATGCCAGTTTGTTGGTAATCCTTATGTTGCGGGAGGAACAAGTCTGACTAACGGCGCTGATTGTTCCGGCTTTGTATATGCTGTTTATAAACAATTTGGAATAACTGTTCCAAGATCATCATATTCACAGGCAACATACGGCAGAGAGGTTTCATATCAGAATGCTCAGGCAGGAGACGTTATATATTATGGCGGACATGTTGCAATCTATCTTGGTGGCGGCAAAATCGTTCATGCAAGTACCGCCAGAACAGGAATAAAATATGAAAATGCGACATACAGGACGATATTGACTATTAGAAGATTTGTAGGATAATCTTGCCAGAGGCTGAGATTGTCAGAGGAGATTTTATATTGGAGTGGAAGAAATTACTTTGTGGAGAACGAATCAGGCCAATTAGCAGGCATGAAGGCTCAAAGGATCTGAGGAGTGAATTTGAAAAGGATTATCACAGAATAATAGGAAGTGCATCATTTAGAAGACTTCAGGATAAAACGCAGGTTTTTCCATTGGATCAATCTGACTTTGTGCGCACCAGGCTTACGCATTCACTGGAAGTATCTTCATTTTGTAAATCGCTTGGACAGAATATTGCGAGAAAAATTGTAACTGAAATAAAAGATGAGAGCTTTGAAGCATCATATCAGCAGGATATATGCGATATTCTCCAATGTGCCGGGCTTTTACACGATATTGGAAATCCTCCTTTTGGGCACTTTGGGGAGACCGTGATAAGAGAATGGTTTAAAGAGAACCTGCCAAAGCTTAATTTTGAGCTGGATTCCTTTGGAGAAGGGAAAACTTTAAGTCAGATTCTAAATCCACAGATGCAGAATGATTTTTACAATTTTGAAGGTAATACACAGGCTTTGCGACTTGTTACCAAACTTCATTATCTTGTTGATGAACACGGTATGAATCTTTCCAAGGCTCTGCTTGCTACAATAATAAAATACCCGGTATCTTCACTGAACGTAGATAAAAAAAGTAAGGATATCTGCTGTCACAAAATGGGTTACTATTATGCAGATAGAGAGCTTTTCAGAGATATTGAGTATTCCTGCGGATTAAACGGAAGACGGCATCCATTAACATACATATTGGAAGCTGCTGATGATATTGCATATAGGACTGCAGATATTGAGGATTCATATAAAAAGGGAAGAATCAGCTTTGATATATTATTGAGGGAACTTGAACTAAGATGTTATGAGGATAATTCTGACAAAGAATACCGATCACTTATAGAAACACTTAAATACAGATATGAAAAGGGTATTGAACATGGAGTAAATGATCCCGGAGAATATGCAGTACAGAACTGGATAGTTGCAGTTCAGGGCAAGTTGATTTATCAGGCGACAGAAAGCTTTGCTTCACATTATACTGCTATAATGGATGGCTCCTTTGGGCAAGAACTTCTTGACGGAACTGAGGGCAAGCATATTGTAGATGCACTTGGAGATATAGCCGTAAAATATGCCTTTAATTCAGAACCTATACTTAAGATAGAAGTGAGCGCTAATCAGATTTTGTCTTATCTTTTAGACAGACTTGTTCCTGCAGCCATTTACTATGATACAGATAAAAAGCTAAGACCTATCGATTTGAGAATGATTTCATTTATCTCTGATAATTATAAAAGAATATATCACATCTATTCAGAGGGCAGGCCGAAGGATGAGAAATTATATTTAAGGCTTCTGCTTGTTACAGATTACATATGCGGAATGACAGACAGCTACGCAAAAAGATTGTATCAGGAGCTTAATGGTCTGATTTAATATAGCTTTGATTTGTGCTTTTTGCTTGCATTTTTCCTGTATTACATTTATTGTAATTGGAGCAATAACTTGTTTTTATAATAATCACCTATGAAAGAGGATAATATGGCAAGAGAAATGGTTGTAGTTCTTGACTTTGGCGGACAGTATAAGCAGCTGATCGCAAGACGTGTCAGGGAATGTAATGTATATTGTGAGATACACCCTTACAATATCGGGCTTGATGAACTTCGCAAGATGAATCTCAAAGGAATCATTTTAACAGGTGGTCCTAATAGTGTTTATGGAGATCAGGCAGTATTATGTGACAAGGAGCTTTTTAATCTTGGAGTTCCGGTGTTGGGCATATGTTATGGTGCTCAGCTTACTGCATTTTTAAATGGTGGTGAGGTTAAGACCGCTCCAGTAAGTGAGTACGGGAAAACAGAAACATTTTTGGATACTGCATCAGCACTTTTTAACGGTTTTGTTGAAAACGAGGAAGGTATTCCTGTTCGTTATTCAGATAATGCTTTTGAAAGCGAGCTTAATGATGGAGAAATCGGTGGTGCCAAGGCTGTTGTTACAACATGGATGAGCCATACTGACTATATTTCCAAGGCACCTGAAGGCTTTAAGGTAATTGCTAAAACAGCAAACTGCCCTGTTGCAGCCATGGAAAACCAGGATAGAAATATTTATGCTGTACAGTTCCATCCGGAAGTAATGCATACAGAGTGCGGTACAATGATGCTCAGAAATTTCGTTATGAATATTTGTGGCTGTGCCGGTGACTGGAAAATGGCTGATTTCGTTGAACGCAGCATAAAGGAAATCCGCGAGAAGGTTGGAGATGGTCGTGCTCTTTGCGCACTCTCAGGAGGAGTGGATTCATCAGTAGCAGCAGTTCTTATGAGTAAGGCCATAGGTAAACAATTAACCTGCGTATTTGTAGATCATGGTCTTCTTAGGAAAAATGAAGGCGATGAAGTTGAGGCTGTATTTGGTCCTGATGGTGACTATGACCTTAATTTTATTCGTGTAAATGCTCAGGAAAGATTTTATGAAGCACTTAAGGGTGTTGAAGAGCCTGAGAAGAAAAGAAAAATAATCGGAGAAATGTTCATCCGTGTATTTGAGGAAGAAGCCAAAAAGATTGGCGCGGTCGATTTCCTCGTACAGGGAACGATTTATCCCGATGTTGTAGAAAGTGGAATCGGAGAGGGTGCTGTTATTAAGTCCCATCATAACGTAGGTGGACTCCCTGATTATGTTGATTTCAAGGAAATAATTGAACCTCTCAGAATGCTCTTTAAGGATGAAGTAAGAGCTTCAGGATTGGAGCTTGGAATTCCTGAACACCTTGTTTTCAGACAGCCTTTCCCCGGACCGGGACTTGGAATCAGAATAATTGGTGAAGTAACTGCTGAGAAAGTAAGAATTGTTCAGGACGCAGATGCAATATACCGTGAGGAGATTGCAAAGGCAGCAGCATCCTACCGCGAAGAGAATGGTAAAAATCCTTCCTGGTTACCTGCTCAGTATTTTGCAGCACTTACAAACATGCGCTCAGTAGGCGTTATGGGAGATTTCAGAACCTACGATTACGCGGTTGCCCTTCGTGCAGTAAATACTTCAGACTTCATGACAGCTGATGCTACAAACCTTCCTTGGGAAATATTACAGACTGTTATGAACAGAATTATTAATGAGGTAAAGGGAGTCAACAGAGTAATGTACGATCTGACTTCTAAACCACCGGGAACAATTGAGATGGAATAATATTTCCGAGTATATTTAGTGAATGCTACACCCCGGAAGTTGTATGAAACTGCAGCTTCCGGGGTGTTTCTTGCTTTTTTGATTATTTTGAGTTATAGTCTTTTAGGTTTCTAACTTCTAAGTTTTTCTTTTTTGTGGCATGTATTATCCGGCCACTCAGAATCCATTATAATATGACACTCGATTAATGCAATCATGAGGCTGGGAGTGTCGTTTTTAGGATGCTTTACGTGTTTGGAGGGATGCTCTGAGGCTTCTTGACACTTGCAGAAGGATATAGAGTGGAATGGAGTGTTGAATTTCCCAAGAAATAAAGAGAAAAAGTGATTTTCGACACTCGTATAAGTATTAGAGAAATATTCGAGTGTCGAAAGAAAGCGTGTGATGCCCCAAAAGACACTTCTGACAAGATCACAAGTTATCTGGAGTGTTATCAAAGAAAGGCTGAAATTAAATAAAAAGCAATAATAAATGTAATCTGGAGGAAAAGGCAATACAAGACTATTCAAATGAATTGAAGCAGCAGATCAAATGGCTTGATCAGCTTATAACCGCAACAAGGAAATCTCTAAATGCTATAAAAGTTAGTGACGACAGACCGGTCAGAAGCTCAAAGAGAAAGAATGGATATCAATACTATTTACAGAAAGATGACGGTAAGCTGGAATATGTTAAAGAAAAGGATATTTATAAGGTAAAGCGTATTGTTCAAAGAGACTACTACGCTGCGCTATTGGATAATTTGTTGACAGTGCGATACCGTATTGAAAGGTTTACAAAAATATATGATATTGGTTCTATTGTAAGAGTTTATGATGACTTAAGCGAAGCCAGAAAAGCGTTGGTAACGCCACTATTTCCCTCCGATGAAGCATATATTACAGATTGGAGAGCGCATAACATCGGAGAAACCAATACTTTTCCTGAGAAGGGGAAATATCTGACGGCAAGGGGAGAATTTGTCAGATCAAAATCAGAAAAGATATTGGCAGACATGTTTGAAAAGTTCGACATTCCTTACGTCTATGAGCCTCAAATAGCTCTTCCCAATGGGAAAAAACTATACCCTGATTTTGCATTGCTTAATGTGCGAACAAGAAAAACGATCTATTGGGAGCATTTTGGGTTAATAACGGACGGGGATTATGCCAGACACGCGTTGTTAAAGATTAATCAGTTTGATAAGATGGGAATTGAAGTGGGAAAAGAGTTGGTTATTTCTATGGAATCCGATGAAATAACGCTGGACATTAAGCAAATAGAAAAGAAGATAAAGGAGTTTTTGTTATAATTCATGATGGATAATAAGGCATTTGACTCTAAAAGAATAGCGCATGGCTATGCCAAGAGACCCTGGCTTCATAAGTCAGTGATAGAGCAGCTCAAGAAAGACTTAAGACTTCCTGAGGATTATATGTTCAAAAATGGTCTTGACGTGGGTTGCGGAGCAGGGCTTTCAACCAAGGCACTGAGGCTCATTTGTGACAAGGTGACAGGAACAGATATAGCTGAATCGATGGTTGAAGTATGCAATGAGATTTATGGCACAGACAAGTCATACTCCTTTTATGCGGCAAAGGCGGAAGAAACAAGGATTCCGGATGAAAAATACGATATTGTAACGGCAGCAGGATGCATCAACTGGGTTGATGAAAAGAAGTTCATGAAGAATATGGCTGAAATTCTGGATGATAATGGGCTTGTTGTAATCTATGATTTTGGGATTACAGACAGAATGGTAGGAAATGATGCCTATACCGGATGGTACCGGGATGAGTATCTGAGCAGATTTCCTAAGCCGCCAAGAAAAGAAAACAAGTGGACTCAGGCTGACCTGATTGAAGGCTTTGTCATGGAAAAGCAGACAGAATATGACATGGAGTACCATTTTACCCTTGATAAGTTCGTGGATTTTATGATGATCCAGTCTAATGTTAATGCTCAGATAGAGAACGGAAATGTCAGTGCTGATGAGACAAGAAAATGGATGATGGAATCCTTGTCTCCGGTTTTTGATGGGATAGAAAGACAGCTAGTATTCTATGGATACAGCTGGTATATACGGAAATGAAGAATATAGTGTGAAAATAATAGTTGTAGATGTACAAAAGGGAATTACCAATCAAAGAAAATGTTTGTTGGAGGAGATATGGAATATAATTGCGGATTTACGCAGGACAATAAGTGGTTTAGGTACCGCGCAGCAGCCATTATTGTAGAAAATGGTTGCGTACTTTTTGCCGGGAATGAAAAGGATGATTACTACTATTCAATTGGCGGTGCTGTTCATATGGGAGAAACCGCTGAGGATGCAGCTAAAAGAGAGGTGTTTGAAGAAACAGGCATTCATTATGAAATTGATCATCTTGCCGTTATTCATGAAAACTTCTTTAATGAAAATAAGGGAGCATTAAAAGGCATGGACTGTCATGAGATAGCATTTTATTTTGTGATGAAGTCCAGAGGAACAAGGCAGCTAAACAGTGACAGTTATACACAGGGTGTCAGGGAGAGCATGCACTGGCTTCCCATATCAGAGCTAGATAAGTACAAAGCATTTCCGACTTTTATGAAAGAATATTTGCAATCAAATCATGATGGGGTAGAACATATTGTTTCAGACGAGAGAAACTTAATAGGTGGGGAGACTACTACGTTTTATGCGTGATGAAGAGATAATAGAGATTAACAGAAACTACTGGGATGAGCATGCAGATTTATGGTTTGGGACTACAGCGCTTCCTGAGTATGGGGTTCGTTTTCCAACTGAAGATGATCTTAAATTATTTGGGAATGTAAATGATAAGAAGATGCTTGAAATCTGCTGTGGTAGTGGGCATTCTCTTTTATATAATGCAAAAAGAGGAGCAGGAGAGCTTTGGGGAATTGATTTATCTCAAAAGCAGCTTGATAACGCTGCAAAGCTTTTACAAGAAAATGGATATACAGTGAATCTTGCCTGCGCCAAAATGGAGGATGAACTAAATGTTCCCAAGAACTATTTTGACTATGTCTATTCTATTTATGGCATCGGATGGACAACGGATCTGCAGGGAACGTTTGACAAGATAGCAGCTTACCTTAAAAAGGACGGCGTGTTTATATTTAGCTGGCATCATACACTTAACTATTGCATAGCCTGGTCCTGTGCCGAGAGGAAGGATGTTTTTGATGGTGATAAGCTTTCTATGACAAAAAGCTATTATGATGAAAGTTACTTCAAGATGCCTGTTCATGATAGTGAGATAGTGCTGTGTAATCGCAAGATATCCACATATATAAACGCGCTTGCAAAAGCAGGATTTGTGATAGAGCAGCTTGTTGAGGAATGCGATGAAGCATCCAGAAATGCATCAGGAGGTGTGGATGCAAAGACTAGAAAAGCCAAAATGCTACCGCTATCATTTTGTATAAAAGCAAGGAAACTTTAGAAGGCAATAGTGTTTAATCGGTGAAAAGTGTGTTACAATCGCATTGTCACTCGTGACAATAAAATGACAATACAATCTTAGAAAAATGTATTGAAATCATTCAAATCGTTCAGAAATGAACTGATAATGAACGAAAACATCATGTTTTGCACCACATAGCAAATTTATATTTGCGAGCTTGAATAGACGATAAATTGTGGGAATCCGCTTAAACAGTGGGTTCCCTTTTTTAGTGGTTGCAAAATGGTTGCAAAAATTTTGCATTCACTCTTTTCAAGAATCTTAAGCCGGATAAAGGTGCAAAATCAATTTGTGGAGATATTACAAAGGTACACTATGTATTGGTTTCCTTACCAAGCGAAATGGGAACTTTATCAGATGGGAGCCCCACCATACGCCGTCAAGTATAGAAAATTACTAGGATTGGAAGGATATTGGCATGAAGAGTTATGAACATAGAATGAAATTTCAACCTGACCGTTGTATATCTAATAGATATACATTAAAATAAAGACAGAAAGAGAGGTGATATGTATGGCAAACAAAACAGCAACCATCCTGGCAAGAGTTGAGCCTGAAGTAAAAGAAGAAGCAGAGGAGATTCTGAGCCAGCTTGGTATATCAAGCTCTGTAGTCATAAATGCACTTTATAAGAAAATTATAAGAACAAGGGGAATACCTTTTACATTCGACTTATCTACTAATCCTGTAGCCAGGGATGAAATGACCGACAGGGAATTCGACATTATGATGGAAAGAGGCCTTTCGCAGGCAAAAAATAATGAGAGCCGCCCTGCAAAAGATGTTATTTCTGACATTAAAAAGGATATAAGGGAGTGGACGCGTTGAACAGATTTGAAGTTAGACTGACCAGGCAGGCGGAAGAACAGCTCCGATGTATTGCATGGCATATAGCAGTTGTATTGAAAAATCCGGATGCTGCAGAGACTCTTATGGATTCATTTGATGAACTTCTTGAAAATCTTTCAGTAAATCCTGAGAAATGGTTTCTTGTAGATGAAGAACCATGGAGAACGGAAGGAGTCAGGAAAACAAATATTGGAAATTATCTTGTTTATTTCTGGATTGATGTTGAACACGCTGCGGTACAGGTTACCGGTATTGTTCACAGTTCAAGGGATCAGGATAAATATTTAAAGCAGATGATTTTAGATGAGTGATACTTTGAAATTATGCTATTCAAATTTCATTATTACCATCGGTGTTTGGCTTACTATTTAAAAACAGTCTTAGCTAGAGGCTGTTTTTTGATATATGGAAAGATGTGTCACTAATACTTTTTTCTTACGTTATAGTAATAAAAGAAAAAATTTGTTATGGTCGTTACCTTTGCATTTTGGTTGCAAAAAGTTATAAAAAGCAAAAAAATCGATGGAATTAATGTAAAACCATAACAATATATAGCTATAAAAGAAAATTAATCTCACTAGATGTTGATGCTTTTCTAGAATTAGAGTAATATCTGTTGGTCTACATATGGATTTGAAGCAGTGTCGAAAGACTTTCAAGTGATTTAAAACCCCCGAATTCGGGGTTTTTTTTAATGGGCTTTAGGGAGAGGAAGTAAATGGAAGAACTGAAATTGCAAGGCATGACGAGAAAACTTTGCCACGAACTTTATAAACAATGGGAAAATGATGAATCTATCTATATGGATATGGGGTTATTCAAACCATATGTATATAACGAAGATGTGGTAAACAGATATTTTGATTCCAAGCAAGATTCATCAAGAATAATGTTTGTAATCATGCTTTCCGGAAAGACTATCGGCGAATTGCAGCTAAAGCAAATTGATTATGATAAGAAGGAATGCACACTTAGTATCCACATGCAGAATGATAAGGTTAAGGGCAAGGGATACGGAACAGAAGCTGAGCGCCTGGCTATTCAGTATGCATTTGAAGAACTGGGAATGCTAGCTGTCAACGCTGATACTGTTGCAAAGAACGTAAGAAGTCAGCATATACTCGATAAGCATGGGTTTAAGTTTATTAGGGAGGAAGGCGATTTCAAGTATTATCAACTGCGGAGATAATCTGCCAAACAAAGGAAAGAGCGGAACGTTTTGTGCAATAATTGACAAGTAAACGAGAGAACTGCACCCTAGTGCTACTGTCATCAAATAAGTCGACTTTATTACTTGTCTAAATTGTCTTCTGCTGCGTTGGCGTCAATCGCCTTGCAGAAGAACAATTTATACTTCGTAAAAAGTAGAGGTATTTAATGACAGCAGCACTAGTGTCTTGTCTGAATGACAATTTGATAAATTACTTGTCTAATTCTCAATACGCTTCGTCATCTTCAATCGCCGTAGCCACCGCTACGACTCATTCAGATTCCTAGCCTATTGAGAATGATACTTCGTAATTAAATCAAAAGTCACCCAGACAAAACACTAGTAACGCATGCTTTCTTCATGTATACATTTATTGTGGGGATGATTGTGGAACATAATTGTAGGTTTACAGATGCGGTTTTACATAGATAACGAGGTGACCGCGATATATGGCATCTCCGGTGGTGATCTTACTTACGGAGTTCTTAAACATCTCGACTATGAAAAACCGCTTAATATCATTTCAGTTCACTTACCGGTACGCAGCATTTATCGTTAATATCGCATACCTTTTGAACTCTTCTTCTGTATTTCTCATCCATAAGAGGGTCAGTATTAAGCCAGGTTTTTACTATCTCCATGGAAATAAGAGTGCCTATTATTTTAGCGCCAAGGCAGAGTATATTGGAATCCGTATGCTGACGGGCAAGGGTGGCACAAAGGGGATCCTGGCATACAGCGGCATAACAGCCATTTATCTTGTTTGCGATGAGTGCGCTGCCATATCCAACTCCATCACAGAAGATTCCTCTGTCACATTCACCCTTAGCTACTGAGAGAGCTGCAGGGTAAACAAAATCGGAAAGATCGCAGCTTTCCTCATCATAGGTTCCGAAATCCTCAACTTCGTAGCCATTTTCTAATAGATATTTCTTGATTTCGTTCTTCATTGCAGTTCCGGCGTGATCATTTGCCATTGCTATTTTCATGGAATCATCCTCCTATACAAAGCAGAATATAAGGTTTTCTACAAACATCATAACATTTATAATTATCTAAGGGAAAGCGTAAATGCCTGAATATATTATTGTCATGGGAGAAGACCCGGATAGATTTGTATATATGGAACTACAATAAGAATCTTCAAGCTGAAAGGAATATGTACGAAGGCTTAAAAAGAATTATTGTATGCACGAACAGCAATCTGGTTGCACCTAAGAACTATGAGTCGGTTGGATTTGATTTGTATGACAGAAAAACGAATGATACAGAATACGCTTATACAGGGGATTATCTGTATTATGAGATAGTACTATGACAAAAGAGAATGAGTAAAGTTTCATTATAACGATTCTTTCTATATGACATAGCGCAGATGTTCGTTATTATTCTTTTTGTAAGGCGCCGATACTAAAAAGCAAACATGATAATACGAAAGGATGATAAAAATGAACAGAGATATTTTTATAAAAAATCTGACTGTTGATAAGATTGAAATGAGTCCAAAGGGCAGATGTGCCAATGAACTTTCAGTAGAAGAGTTTGAAAAGAACTATGAACATTTTTTTGATATGATCTTTGAGATAGCTGCAGCTGACATTTCTTCCTTAACCGGATACGGTGAATTTGACGAAGATAATAAAGCACCATTTGCTACCTTCGAAGAGTTTGTCCGGGAGACCTTTAATGAGAATCAGGAAGGTTATTGGCATAATTGGACACAGATGTTTGAGACAACTTTCTTGAAGAAAGACTATTTTGATAGTATATATGCAAAGATCATGCAGTATGAACCCTACTGTGAAGGTCAAAGATTCCTTGCAAACAATAACACATTTTTTGTTAACATGATCGTGGATGATGCAGGAAAAGTATACTGCGCAGATTGGGGACGTGCCGGGATAATGGACTTTTTGATGGATTTTGCTATTCTCGATCTCAACAAGCCATATCTACTGGTTCCGGAAAAGTTGTATGCATATGCCGTGAAAAAGAATATTGAGATAAAGAACTTTAGGGAACGATTTCTTTGTATGGCGTATTTTAAAGGGCTTCATACACTCATGTGGCACTCTTCCATCGATGATATTGAGTCCTGTGAATCCATTACTAAATCAATAAATGAACTGGAAGAACGATTGAACAGACTGACTAAGTAATATGAAATATGAAAATGCCAAGGATATTCTCCCTGCAAGCCTTTTGGAGGAAGTGCAAAAGTATGCAGAAGGAAAAGTAATCTATATACCAAAAAACGAAAAATCAAAGGGTTGGGGAGAAGCATCCGGATATCGTAAAAAACTGAATAAGAGAAATGCTGTCATTTGCAGCAGATATGCGGCTGGTGCCGGAATAATGGAACTGGCTGAGGAGTTTTACCTGTCTCCCGAATCAATTAAAAAGATTGTATATGGAAAGAAGATAAAGCTTCCTGAGTATTCACCATCTATATATTCTGCCGAGCAGTATTCGAATGCAGGTGTAGGCGAAGAATGGGCAAGGATATACCTGGAGAACGCAGGATTGGAAATGCCTGGTGAATCGAAGTTTTTCTTATCTGAACTTGTAAAGATTCCGCTTCGCCTTATAGAGGATGATGGCAGGGAATGTGCCGGGGAAGAGTCGGATTGCGGTGCTGATGTACCGCTGATTATCATATTTGAGAATCACAGATTTAGAAGTTTCTGTGGAGGAAGTTATCTGGCTCTTTTGAGAAAGGAAAAGAAAAATGCCCACCAGGCATTTGTTTTCATCAGAAACGAGGAATACAGTTATTACTTGAATAATTTCGGAAAGCAGTTTCAGAGAGGGAAATGAACTTATAACAAAAAGCTACCGGTATGAGCACATGAAGACATAATAGTGCGTTGAAGTGTATTAAGCATTGATGTAGATTTTGTGATATACTTTATATTGTCACATCGAAAACGTAATTTCATATTATTAGATGAGGGAAATAACAATGAGAAAAAGGACAATATCAATGATTTTGGCCCTGACTATTGTTTTATCAGGGTGTTCATCTGCAAATAGTGCTAATACTGCTTCGAATGATACTTCTACTGAAAATACGGGAAAAGCTGAAGAAACTGATGCTACGGGAACGGAAAAGACATCTGATGAGTCTGATGAAACAGTAGAAGACGACCAGAAGAATGATACTTCCGTAGATAGTGAGGTTGAGGTACAGGATGAAGATACCGAAGATGGTTCAGAAAATGAGGATGCTGAATCAGATTCTTCTGAAGGCATTAAAGTAAATAATGTTTACCTGCTTGGAGATAAAGAAGAAATATATTATGACGAAAATCTTGTTCCTTCCGTGCCTGCTTATAAAGTGGCGGATGATTTTTCTAATGTAGAATACGATGAAAGATTTGACTATATTTTCAATCCTGAAAATGCCAGTGAGTATAATGATCCCGGAAAGCTTAGGGACCTGCTTATTAAAAACTCATTTGCGGTTACAGATTCGGATTACGATGAATTCTTCGATATTTATGAAGCAAACAGATACAATATGTTTCCGAGCTTCATAACTGTAGATTCATTAATGCATACATACCACTTATATTTTTCATATTTGATGAAAAAGACAGAGTCTAACTATCTTTCGGATAAGCTAAAAGCTCTCAGTGAGTCTATGCTTAATATAACAAAGGAGCAATATGAAGAATTAAAGGGAACAGCTTATGAGAAATCAGCTCTGGCTAACCTTGAATTTTTCTATATTGGTAATCTGTTATTGGATGATTCCGTAAAAGCGCCAATAGATGACAAAGCCTTCAGCAAAGTTGTAAAAGCTGAATATGACAAGATAATGGCTGCTGAAGGAATAGATGAATGTGCAGTATCAGGTGATAAGGAAGACTATAGCCAGTATAAGCCCAGGGGATATTATGAAGGCGATGAGAAAATGGAAAAGTACTTCCGCACCATGATGTGGTATGGAAGGATTCCTTTTGCATTTGAGGATGAGGACAAACTTAGAAGTGCAATTCTTATCACAAAAGCTGTTTCAGAGAATCCGGATGACTGGATGAGTATATATAATATTACAAGCTTTTTCGCAGGAACTTCGGATGATCCGGGATATATATGTCTTTCAGAGATACTCGATAATAGTTATGGCAAGATTCCTGAGATTTCTGAAATAGCAGAAAATGAAGAAGCTTTTGGTAAGGTTGCTGACGCAGTTAAGAAGCTGGATCCTCCTAAAATCAATTCCATACCGGTTATGGAAACCGAGGAGAATGTAATTCCTTCCTTCAGATTTATGGGACAAAGATTTACTATTGATGCTGCTATAATGCAGAGACTTATTTATCGTTCTGTCGAGGAAAACAGTAAAGACGAGAAGAGATATCTTCCTGATGCACTGGATACAGCTGCTGTCCTTGGATCAGAAGAAGCATTTAAAATACTTGATGAGCAGGGAGCAACCGATTTTAAAAATTATACAGATAATGTAACTACTCTTAAGAGCTATTTTGCAGGAGATGATCCTGAGCTTTGGAATGTGAGCCTTTATTCCGGGTGGTTAAACACATTAAGACCGCTTCTTGAAAAGAAGACGGAAGGTTATCCTTCATATATGCTTTCTGATGATTGGGCAAAGAAAGATCTGGAAACCTTTGCAGGTTCTTATACTGAACTTAAACACGACACCATTTTGTATGCAAAACAAGTTCTTGCAGAAATGGGTGGTGGAGAAGATGATGAGATTCCTGATGATAGAGGTTATGTAGATCCCGAACCAAAGGTATACAGCAGATTTGCATTCCTTTCCACAAAGACAAAAGAAGGACTGGATTCCTTTGGAATGATTGATGATAATGCAAAAAAGGATCTGGATCTTTTGTCAGAGATAGCACTGCGACTTCTTGCAATATCGGAAAAGGAGCTTAAGAACGAGGAGCTTACTGAAGAGGATTATGATTTCATAAGGGAGTACGGTGGAAATCTCGAGCATTTCTGGATTGAGGCTAATAAAGAGAATGTAGATGAGGATCTTATTTACAGTTATCAGGCTCCGTGTCCGGTGGTTGCAGATATTGCAACTGATCCAAATGGAGAGGTTCTTGAGGTAGGAACAGGAACAGCAAATACAATTTATGTAGTATTTCCGATTGATAATGGAAAACTTCATGTAGGAAAAGGAAGTGTTTACAGCTTCTATCAGTTTACAGTTCCGATTTCTAACCGTATGACTGATTCAGAGTGGCGTGAAGCGCTGTCAAACGGACACTTTGATGATGACTGGAACTGGGTTGAAAATGAGGATTCACCGGAAAAACCTGATTGGACAAAGGGATATCTCATAAAGTAAAAATATATGAGTAAGAAAAGGTTATGGCTGCTGCTATTATTGGCGGCAGCCTTTTTTATTACAATTTCATATAGGCAGGGACTTAGCGTAAGGGCAGCAGAGCTGCAATCACTTCCCGAATGGATCATGTGGAACGAAAAGACAGTGACTGTGACAGATCAGATTAAGCTTAGTCTCTCCGAAAAAAGTGCAACAATATACAATAGTTCCGGAAAAGAAATATGGAAGAGTGGTAAAGAGATTTTTGTTCAGGATGCTTTTATTACTGATCTGGATAGAGATAATGATGAAGAGCTGATACTTCTTTTGTGGAAAATTGGCAGATATGGTAAAGCTATGCCATTCTGGGTTACCGATGATGAAGACAGCTTTTCTCAGCACATATTCATCTATGATATTGAAGAGGAAAATGTCAGACAAAAATGGTGTGCCTCTGATATAGGGATGTTTGTGCGACGAATGAAGCTCATGGAGAAAAACAATGCCATTATTTTGACGGAAGATTTAGATGATAATTGTTCACTTTGGACCTGGAAAGGTTTTGGGCTAAAAAACATTGATAATGGGGTAAAATTTATTGCTTTTGGGGATAACATAATTCATAAAACAATTTATGAGCATGCCTTTAATTATGAAGCTGGAAGCTTTGATTTTTTATATAAGCCGTTTTTAAAGGAAATTAATTCTGCAGATATTGCTTCGATACAGGCAGAGACAATACTTGTTGATAAAAAGGCAGCAGTTTCCGGATATCCGTTTTTCGGATCACCGCTTGAGGTTGGCGAAGCAATAAAGAAAGCAGGCTTTGATATAGCTGTTTGCGGAAACAATCATGCGCTTGATAAAGGAATATACGGAATAGATGTTACAACTGATTTTTATAATGATAACGATATTGCGGTTTTGGGAATTCAAAATAGTAAAGATATAGAATACAGACCTTATGAAGTTTTCAGCAAAAATGGCATAAAACTTGCGCTTTTTAGCTACACGTATGGAACAGGAGAAATGGATGCATCGGAAAGATATCCTTACACTGTGCACTATTTTCCAAAGACTGAAGAAGAAAAGAAGCGCCTTATGGAAGATATCAAGAAGGCCAGGAATGAAGCGGATTTTGTTGTGGTATATGCCCATTGGGGAGATGAATATAAAACAGAGATAAGTGATTATCAAAAGGAGATGACAGAACTGCTTGCAAATGCTGGGGCAGACGTAGTTATAGGAACTCATCCACATGTATTGCAGAAATATGAATTGCTTAAACGACCTGATGGAGGAGACATGCTGGTATATTATTCCCTCGGAAACTTCAGGGCTGATCAGAAAATGTCTGATGAGACAAAGGTAGGAGGGGAGGCTTTATTTACCATAAAGTATACCTATGACGGAATAAAAATAACAGATTATAGTCTGAAAAAAATCGATGCTACCTATTAGTAGTGCGATCCAGCGTGCTTTATTCAAGCCGCTGGATTCTTTTTATGTCATTCTTCTCGACAATTATCATGAGTAAGTTTTCTTCTTTTAGTTTTTGTGAAGGATTGACGTAGCCCCAGTATCCGCCTTTGTTTTTTATAGCGGCCACATTCATGTTGTACTTTCTTCGGAGGTCAAGTTCAATGAGGTTTTTGCCGATCCAGTTCTTTTTTGGCTGCAATTCTATCATGCAGAGATTTTCATCAAGCTCGAAATAGTCCTGAATAAATTGTGATGCAAGAATCATGGCAGAACGTATACCGCCTTCCTTTTCAGGGAAAATAATCTTATCTGCACCTAATCTTGTGAGGAGATTTATCATTCGTGGGGATGAGGCCTTGGCTATGACAACCGGGACCCCTTTCTCTTTGGCAATCGTAACACACATGATACTGGCGGCAATATTGCTGCTCATACAGGTTATCACCACATCAAGATTCTGTAGACCAAGAGCTAAGATTTCATCTTCATTTTCAAGGTCAGCACATACCGCAGATGTGACTTTTGAAGCCATATCACGCACAGTTTTTTCATCATGATCTGCAATAAGTACATCCTGACCGAGATCATATAATGTTTCTGCCAGACTGGCGCCGTATTTTCCTAATCCCAAAACACCTATAGATTTTTTCATTTTATTCCTTCCTTATCCAACATAAAATGTGCCTTCAGCATGATTTATTTTATTCTTATCATATTTTTTACGAGATAACAGAGCAACTAACGAAACGGGTCCGATTCTTCCAAGATACATGGCAAGAATAACAGTTAATCTGCCACCGATATTAAGCGAGGAAGTCATCCCTCTTGTAAGCCCGACAGTACCGCATGCACTAATAATTTCAAAAAGTATATCTTCCAGAGGGGCAGGGTTTACTATTGAAAGCAAAAGTGAAAGGGTGAAAATGGCCACAGCTCCAATAAATGCTACAGCAGAAGCTTTTCTCATTGATTCACTGGTAACTCTGCGTTTGAAAACAACATCTTCTTCAAGATGTGCAACGTATGACTTTACATTCATAATAAGTAAGAATATTGTTACAGTTTTGATACCGCCGGCGGTTCCTATTGGAGATCCACCAATGAACATTAATACGTATGCTATTATACAGGATGATATGGTGAGTTTTTCCTGAGAAAACGTAGCAAAACCGGCAGTTCTCAGGGTTATGGATTCAAACAGGGAATTTGCCAGTTTGGCACCAAATCCCAGCTCTCCTATAGTATAGGGATTATTGTATTCTGTTAACAAAAACAGTAACATTCCGCTGATAATCAGAATCCCTGTAAAAGTAATAACGAGTTTGCTGTGTTCTGAGAGCCTTGTAATAATTGTGAATGGAGAAAATCTCCTGGATAAGCCCTGCTTAAATGTATGTAAAATATCGAACCAGACAACAAATCCTATACCACCCATAACGATCAGAATCATTGTAACACTCATAACAATGGGATTGCTTCTATAATCGATTAAACTGTTTGAGCCTATGATATCCATTCCGGCATTGCAGAAAGCAGATATTGCATTAAAAACAGAAATCCATAGGCCTCGCCTTACGCCAAATTCCGGGATAAATACAAAGGAATAAAATATTGCACCTATTCCTTCCATAATAAACGTTCCTTTTAGAACTCTGATAAGGAAAAGAAGGAGCTTTGAATTCGAATTTAAGTTAAAGGAATCCTGAAGAAGAAGCCTGTCTCCGAGAGTGAATTTTCTATGAGTAATCACCATAAGCATTGATGCAATGGTAATCATTCCAAGTCCGCCTATCTGAATAAGGATAAGGATTATAAGTTGACCGAAAAGACTCCAATGAGCATAGGTGTCAACTACAACAAGACCTGTGACACAAACTGATGTTGTAGCAGTAAATAATGCAGTAACAAAACCTGTATGATTCCCATTGGAAGATGAAAATGGCAGCATCAGCAGAATGGTACCCATGAGAATGGTTATGAAGAAACTTGCAGGTATAATCTGTACAGGTGTCGGTTTGAATTTTTTTAGGTTGAATAATTCCGTCATCTATTTATTAATCCTTAGAGGTTAAAGTATTTTTGTCTGATAATTTGTTTCCTTGAATGCCAATTATAGCAGATAAAATCACTACATAACATTATAGATTTTTGAATTTCCGAAGAAATAGTGTAGCCAGGTTACTGTTTAAACAGCTATGTGTAAGTGCTATGCAGAGCGTGCCTATTGAATTATATAAACGAAATCATGGTTACTGTTCAGACAGCTCTGCGCACTTGCTGCGCTGAGCGTGAGAATGTTCTACGTCTTGAATATAGGATTTGCCCCTTTGCCGAAGGCAACTGGAATGGGCAAATCCAGTTGCTGTGAGCACCGTAAGGTGTGAACAGTAACAAATCATGTGTTTGTGCCGATATATATAGAAGTATTCAAGCATACTATCAATAATGTATAATGTAATTGATAATTTGTTAATTGTTTTGAATTTTTCGGGATAGTAAAACATAGATGTAATTCGATATATATCAGGTAAGCTGTAGTTTTGTGGATGGTGTGAAGATAAGGGGGAAGAATGAAAAAGAAGAAAAATGGCCTTAAATGGTTAGTGCTAGTGTTGGTTCTTCTTGTAACAGCTTTTACCGGTTCTATGGTTGCCTGCGGGCTTTTTAAGGAACGAAATTCTGACAAATCGGCAGATAAAGCAGAGGAGTCAGAAGAAATACCATATGATGCAGAGATAACTTCCCTAGAACAGGGAGACGGTATTAATTCAATTGCTAATGGCTATGCTGCGGAATTTGCGTTGGAGGAATTGCCTGATACAATTGAACCATGTGGAATGTGTGTATATGATGATGTCCTTTATGTAACGGATACATTTTCAAAATGTATCTGGAAAGTAACAGACAGTTCGGCAGAGATCTATGCGGGAGCAGAAAGTTCGCGGGATATATATGACAAACCGCAGGGCGGCTATAATGATGCCGATGCAACTGAGGCACTCTTTAAAATGCCCTGGGCCATTGCCCCTTTTATGGGCGGAATGGCAGTGACTGATACGGATAATAATTCGCTTAGAATTATAAATGCCGGAAAGGTCGATACACTTAATTCATCTGAAGATGGTTCGGTTTACGATTATCCTACAGGAATATCTGCGGATGATGGTGGAAATCTTTACATAGCAGATACACATTCAGATGATGTAAAGATTGTTTTTTCAGATGGGTCGGTCGGTACTTTTGCTGAGGGAATTGACAGTCCTATGGGATTGTTCTGGAAAGCGGGCTATCTGTATGTAGCAGAGACCGGGAAAAACCGCATTGTAAAAGTGAGTACTTCAGACCTCAGCGTTCCAAAGTCAAAGAATGATCTGGAAGTTGTTGCAGGAAGCGGCGAAGAAGGGTTTGATGACGGAAATGCACTAGGGGCGACTTTTTCATCCCCTAAGGGACTTGCTGTAGGAGATGATGGGACAGTCTATGTTGCGGATACTGTTAACGGGGCTGTCAGATGTATAAAAAATGGGCAGGTAAAGAGCCTTGAAATCAAGGATAGTTTGTCTCCTGATGCGGAGCTTGTATCTCCTATTGGAATTTGTATTTATGGAGGAAGACTGTATGTTGCCGACAACTTTGGCAGGAGAATATACTCTATAAGCATATAGTCAGGATAAAAACATGGGAAATTATATAGTATTTGATCTGGAATGGAATCAAGGTAAAACAGTAAAAGAGAAGAATGGAAAATCACTTCCTTTTGAGATTATTGAAATAGGCGCGGTGCGCCTTGATGAAAATAGAAAAAGAACTGGTGAATTCAGCAAACTTATAAGACCTACTGTTTATAAAAAAATGCATAAGATTACTGAGGATCTGATTCATATTTCAATGGAAGATCTGCAGAGCGGTGAAGAGTTTGTGACTGTTATCAGGGAATTTCTTGATTGGTGCGGTGAAGAGCCTACTTTTTGTACATGGGGACCTTTGGATCTGACTGAGCTTCAAAGGAATATGGATTTTTATGATCTGCCACTTCTTTCTGACAGACCATTACCTTTTTATGATGTTCAAAAGCTTTTCAGCATACAATATGAAGATGGTAAGATGAGAAGATCTCTTGAGCATGCCACAGAGAGTCTTGGGATGGAGAAGGATACTGCATTTCACAGGGCGTTGTCAGATGCGGATTATACAGCGAGGATTTTTTGTGAACTGAGCAGAAAGGTTTTTTATAATTACTCATTCGATAATTATGTGACACCAAAAACCAAGGACCAGGAGGTTCACATCATTTTCGAGCATTATGCAAAATACATCTCCAGAGAGTTTAAATCAAAAGAAGAACTCCTCTCAGATCCTGAGGTTATGGGGACGAAGTGTTACCTTTGCAATAAGCCGATAAAACGAAAGGTAAAGTGGTTTTCCAATAATGGAAAGCATTTTTACAGTGTATCATTATGTAAAGAGCATGGCTTTATGAAGGCAAAGGTCAGACTAAAAAAGGCAGAGAGTCAGAAGTATTATGCTGTAAAGACGCTTAAATTCATCACTGATAAAGAGATGGAAGAGGTTAAAGCAAAATCCGAAAAGAAAAATTTTAATAAACTTGGAGATCATAAGAAAAAGGCGGACTAAACCGCCTTTTTTTAAAATCTTGGACCGCTTCGCTTTTTTGCTTCACGTTTACGTCTGTTAAGTCGTTTTCTGTCTTCTTTACTTACTCCTGAAAATGCTCCGATCAAGGATGCCAGGTAAATAAGAAATATTATTGAACCTCCGGTAACGGCTACAACGGCAAGGATGATCTTCATATTGATATAAATCATTCTTGATGATGAAGAATAGTCATTTGAAGAACCGCCTTGGGCGCTCTGGGAAATGAGGATGTGTCCTGAACCTATCGGAACTCCGTTAAAGGAGTAGTTGATTGTGGATACAATCCCTGTAGAATCAGTATTTCCGTCGTATGAAACAGTTGATACTGCATCAGACAGGGAAGCAGTTACAGGAAGTATAACATTATCATTTCTTCCAAATTCAAAAGATATGCTTTGAGTATTAAAAATATCATCATTTGATGTGAAAAAGGCGTTATCATTTGGAATGTATCCGGTTTCTTCACTTTTTACATTTACTGATTTAAAGTTGTTGAAACCATAATCAAATAAAGTCACAGTATCTGTAAACTGTGCAGGTGATTCTTCCATGAGCACAACACACACCAGCTTCATGCCATTTTTTTCAGCGCAGGTAACCAGTGTTTCTCTGGCGAGGTCAGTATATCCGGTTTTTCCTCCAACTATTCCTTCGTAAGGTATTTCTCCGGTGATAAGTTTATGCTTGTTATTAAGATAAAAGTCATCAGGTTGTCCTGCACTTGGTGCAAAATGATATCGCGGTGTGTTGCCTACTCTGCAGAGCAGTTCGTTCGAGAAAAACTCTTTTGCAATAAGGGCAAGATCGTAGGCGCTTGTATAGTGGTCAGGAGACTGAAGTCCATTTGTATTTGAAAAATGGGTATTGGTACATCCAAGTGACGAAGCCTTTTCGTTCATAAGGTTTACAAAGGCATCTATTGAGCCGCTTACATGCTCTGCGACTGCATTTGATACTTCATTGGCACTACCCACCATTATTCCGTACAGGGATTCTTCAAGTGAAAGGTATTCTCCTGCATCCATTCCGATTTTTGATCCGTCAGCAGGAACGGAATGGATCGCATCATAAGAGAAATCTACACGGTCATCAAGGCTTGCATTTTCAACAGCAAGCAGACATGTCATTATCTTTGTCGTGCTGGCAGGATATAATTCTTCGTGAATGTTTTTTTCATAAAGTATTGTTCCTGTGTTTACATCAAGCAGGATGGCGGCTTCAGCGCCTATCTGTGGGCCCTCGGGCCAGCCCTGGATTTCATTACTCTGGATAGGAAGTGACTTCCTTGCAACCTGAGCACTCTCTGCATCGGACTCCGCATGGCTCACAAGAGGGAATTCTATTAATAGGCTTAAAAATATGATCAAAGCAGATGTCTTTTTAACAAAATTACTGAAATACATATAAACTCCTTATAGCAGTATTCTGTTAGTTTATGATACACTAAAAGAGGATAAAAACCAAAGATAAAGCTGCAAAAACTTTTCAATATGTGGCATTTGGTGGTACAATTTAATTATATATTGAGAGGTAAGATTTATTATATGCGGCTTAGAAATATAGCAGGTTCAAGAGAGAGAATCGCAGAAAGTCCGTTCACTATTGATAACCCGGAACAGAATAAGGGCAAATGGAAAGAAGTGTTCGGTAACGATAATCCCATAAGGATTGAGGTTGGAACGGGTAAAGGACGTTTCATTATGGATTTGGCAGCAGTCAATCCGGATATTAATTATGTAGGAATTGAGAAGTACTCAAGTGTACTTTTAAGAGCAGTTCAGAAGCAGACTGAGCTTGAACTTACAAATGTCAGATTTATAAGGATGGAAGCTGAGATAATCACAGAGGTATTTGAAGAAGGGGAAGTCGATCGGATTTACCTTAATTTTTCAGACCCCTGGCCCAAGGAGAGACATGCACAGAGAAGACTTACTTCCAGCAGCTTCCTCAGAAGATATGATCAGATTCTGAAAAAAGACGGACAGTTGGAGTTTAAGACAGATAACAGAGAGCTATTCGATTTTTCTTTGATGGAACTTAATACTGCAGGGTGGCATGCTGAAGCTGTTACCTATGACTTGCATAATGATGCTTCAATGAATGAAGGAAATATCATGACAGAATATGAGGAGAAGTTTTCCGCGAAAGGGAATCCAATCTTCAAATATATTATTAAGCGGTAGGGTGGTTACATTATTTTTTTTAGCGATATTCTTATCGCGGAAAGAGGTGGACGATGGCTGAGTACACATTTACAACTGACAACTTTGAAGAAGAAGTTCTCAACAGTAAGCTTCCGGTACTGATCGACTTTATGGCTGACTGGTGCGGACCGTGCAAGATGATGGCACCCATGATTGATGAGTTTGCCAAGGAATATGATGGAGAACTCAAGGTTGGTAAGATAAACGTGGATGAGCAGCCTGAGATTGCGCAGAAATATGGCGTTATGTCAATTCCCATGTTTGCTTTCATAAAGGATGGCGAATTGGTTGACCAGGCAGTAGGAGCTCAGAGTAAAGCTAAGCTTCAGGGCATGATTGATAAAGTTGTGTCATGATTTTAATTTGATTTGAATATGTGATATTATATGGCTCGGGTAGACAGATTTGTCAGTCTACCCGACATTCTTTTATGTAATGCTTCACTATGGATGTGCATTCGTGCGGGCTATTGGATTTATTTAGTGGAGCTTATTCAGGGGGAGATGTTGACCAAGGGATTTCCCGGAGGAGAAGTCATGTCGGACAATATCAGAAATTTTAACGATTATAGAAAAAAGATAACAAATGATGAACATGTTACAGAAGAAATAAATATTGAAATCCAGGATCCGCTTGATTTTTTGAGCGCTGATGAGAGGGAAGAGTACTATAGAACTCAGCACGAAGCGATGGACAGAGAGCGGGATAGTATTGAAGAGGATTCGTCAGAGTTTTATCTGGATGAGGATGAAAAGGCAGCAGAAGAAAAATCCAAAGCTTTTCGGAAGAAGACCAGAGTAGTGGCTGATGAGGATTGGGAGGATGAAGAAACCGGTGGAAAAGGAATAGATCCCTTAATAATAGTAAGGATTTCTTCAATCATCACCGGAATCATAATACTGACCCTTATAGGAATGATTTTTAAAGCCAAGGTCTATGACAGATATCTGGTGCCGGATCCTGATGAAGCAAAAACCAAAGTTGAGGTTTTGGAGCTCGCCGGATACACTCGTACAGATGATAAAATAGTCACAACCGCGGATCTGAATTTAAGAAATACGCCATCTACAGCCAGTGATGAATTTATTGTCACGAAGGTTCCCAAGGGAACGGTCATTGACAGGGTGGCTGTAAGTGACGATGGGGAGTGGGCTCAAATTAATTATGAAGGTCAGCTTCTCTTTTGCTCTATGAAATACGCGGCAGTTCAGGAATAAAAGTTATGGATCCACGAATAGAATGGATCAAGGGCCTCACAGAAATCCTCATATCGGGAGCAGAGGTTTTCGATTTTTTCAAGTATTTCTGATGAGGATACTTTGTTGTCGAGCGCATCGGCAAGTTTTTGAGCGCATTTTGATTCCAGAATACGTATGTCCATGTTTATTAGAATATCCTCATAAAGCTGTTCTACACCTGAGAACAGATGAGGATATTTTTTGCGGATATAAGAGAGCTCATCCAGGAAAATCTCTCTTCTCTGTAAAAGGAACAGAGTATAAACGGGCTCAACAATTTTACGAGGCTCGATTTCGTCCTGGTAAGATCCGTCTTCATAGTCGAGACCGTAGGTGTAGTATTCACAAAGCTCCTGAATAAATGGGCTTACATGTGAATCGTCATATAATTTTTGTAGTTCAAATGTAATTAAATCTTTCATAATTAATAATGATACAACAAGGAGAGAAGATATGCGAATAGGAATTTTTGATTCCGGTATCGGAGGACTATCAGTTCTTAACGAAGCTTATCATAGATTTCCTGACGAGGAATATATATTTTATGCGGATACCAGGCATGTACCCTATGGCTTAAAGACCGAAGAAGAGATTAAAGGTTTTACCGATGAAATAGTAAAATTTTTAATCGGAAAGAAAGTTGATGCAATAGTGATAGCCTGCAATACAGCAACAAGTGTTTCTGTTGAAATGCTAAGGGAAAAATATGATCTTCCGATTTTGGGAATGGAACCTGCTGTAAAACCGGCAGTGGAGAATGCTGAAGATTGTGATAAAAGGATTCTGGTTATGGCAACACCTGTGACAATCAGAGAGAAGAAACTAGCTAATCTTCTCATGAGAGTTGATGTAAAGCACAGAGCCGATCTTTTGGCGATGCCGGAACTTGTTGGATTCGCAGAACGTGAGGATTATGAAAGCGATGCTGTAAAGAACTATATAAGGAAACAATTTTCAGAAATAGGGGCTACGGATGAGAAATACAGTACGCTGGTTCTTGGATGTACGCACTTTAATTATTTTAAGCCTTTATACAGAGAAATTCTCGGTGAAAAAATGCTTCTGGTAGATGGAAATTACGGAACAGTTCATCATCTTGGAGACGTTCTTGGATTAAATATTAAAAAAGATGCAGATAGTAAGATCATCTTTAACCAACCACAAGATATAGTGGTTGGTTATCATACCAGCTACTATGAGTCAGGAGACGAAATTACGGATAACAACAGATTGTCTAAATACCTTAGAATGCTGAACAGGCTTGAGTTTGTAAGGAATATTTGATAACGATAAATTGTTACTTGATTAATACTATATAATGTATTATATTTTATATATAGCCACAAGATATAGTTTCGGGTGGCTATTATTTTTCCAAAAAATTAGATTTTAAGCGCAACAAGTATAAAATTCTAGAGGAATTATTGATTATTATTTAATAACTAGGGGGTTAACCAGTGAAGATTATTAAGAGAAGCGGTAAAGAGGTTACTTTTGATGGTTCCAAGATATTGGCAGCTATCGAGAAGGCAAATAAGGAAGTGACTCCTGACCAGAGCTTATCTGAAGATCAAATTAAGGACATTGAAGCTAAGGTAGAGGAGAAGTGCAATAGACTTACCAGAGCGGCAAACGTTGAGGAAATCCAGGATATGGTTGAGGATGGACTCATGGAGTCCGGTAAATTTGAGGTTGCCCGCAAATATATAACATATCGCTATCGTCATGCCCTTGTCCGTAAGTCTAATACTACTGACGAGCAGATTATGTCTCTCATCGAGTGCAGCAATGAAGAGGTTAAGCAGGAGAATTCCAACAAAAATCCTACTGTAAACAGCGTGCAGAGAGATTATATGGCAGGCGAGGTGAGCAGAGATATTACCCGTAGATTCCTTCTGCCGGAGGATGTTGTTAAAGCTCACAAGGACGGAATAATACATTTCCATGATTCAGATTATTTTGCTCAACATATGCACAATTGCTGTCTTGTGAATCTTGAGGATATGCTCCAGAACGGAACAGTTATTTCAGAGACTATGATAGAGAGACCCAAGAGTTTCTCTACCGCATGTAATATAGCAACTCAGGCCATCGCACAGATAGCAAGCTCACAGTATGGCGGACAGAGTATTACACTTTCACATCTTGTACCCTTTGTAGATGTAAGCAGACAAAAGTTCAGAAGAGAAGTGCGTCAGGAATTTATAGATGCAGGTATGGACGCTACAGATGAACAGATAAAGGATATTGCTGAGATGCGTGTGCGCAAGGAGATAGAGCGTGGCGTACAGGTTATCCAGTATCAGGTCATCACATTGATGACTACAAATGGTCAGGCACCTTTCATCACAGTCTTTATGTATCTTGATGAGGTTCCGGAGGGACAGCTTCGAGATGACCTTGCACTTGTTATAGAAGAGATGCTTAAGCAGAGAATCATCGGTGTAAAGAACGAAAAGGGAGTCTATATTACTCCTGCATTTCCTAAGCTTATTTATGTTTTGGATGAGGACAATATCCATGAAGGTACTCGTTACTGGTACCTTACACAGCTTGCGGCTAAGTGCACAGCTAAGAGAATGGTGCCGGATTATATTTCTGCCAAGAAGATGAAGGAATATAAATCAGGCGATGTTTATCCATGCATGGGTTGCAGAAGCTTCCTTACAGTCGACAGCGAAGAAAATGCTGAGGGATTGTGCAATAAGGGTAATATTTCAAAAGCACAGAATTATACAGAGGGTGAACATAAATATTACGGACGATTCAATCAGGGTGTTGTTACAATAAATCTGGTAGATGCAGCATGCTCTTCAGGCGGTGATGAAGCAAAATTCTGGGAAATCATGGAAGAGCGCACGGAGTTATGTAAAAAGGCACTGATGTGCAGACATAATCGCCTTATTGGAACTCCTTCAGATGTTGCACCTATTCTTTGGCAGAACGGAGCTCTTGCAAGACTTAAAAAGGGTGAGACTATTGATAAGCTTCTTTATGGAAACTATTCAACTATTTCACTGGGTTATGCAGGACTTTGTGAGTGTACAAAATTCATGAAGGGTGTGACACACACTGATCCTGCCGGTAAGGATTTTGCTCTGAGAGTAATGCAGTTCATGAATGATAAATGTGCTAAATGGAGAGCTGAGACAAATATTTCCTTTAGCCTTTATGGAACACCTCTTGAATCTACAACATACAAATTCGCAAGAGCGCTTCAGAAGCGTTTCGGAATTATCGATGGTGTAACAGATAAGAACTATATAACAAACAGCTATCATGTTCATGTAACTGAGAAGATCGATGCATTTACAAAGCTTAAGTTTGAATCTGAGTTCCAGGCACTTTCTCCTGGAGGAGCTATCAGCTATGTTGAAGTTCCGAACATGAACGATAACATAGAGGCAGTACTTTCTGTAATGCAGTATATCTATGAGAACATTATGTATGCTGAGCTCAACACAAAGAGTGATTACTGCCAGTGCTGTGGTTATAATGGAGAGATACAGATCGAAACTGATATAGATGGAAAGCTCATCTGGAAATGTCCTAACTGTGGAAATACAGACCAGGCAAAGATGAATGTAGCCAGACGTACATGTGGATACATTGGTACGCAGTATTGGAATCAGGGACGTACACAGGAGATTAAAGAGAGAGTATTACATCTGTAAATATTTGGGATTTTCAGTTTGACGGAAATTCTAATTTTGTTCTCCGGCATGATCAGAAAACGTAAATCATATTAAATATAGAAAGGGGCTATCTTTAGGTAGTCCCTTTTTGACTTATTGGAATTCCGGTGGAATTTCATAAAATAAACAGCACCTTGCTATGAATGACCATTCACATGAGAATGTCGCAATTGATATTCATAATTTAATGAAAGAATATAGGAAATAAAATATGAACTATGGAGAAATAAAGACTACAGATATTGCTAATGGACAGGGGGTAAGAACTTCCTTGTTTGTATCAGGCTGCACTCACCATTGTAAAGGCTGCTTCAATGAGGAGACATGGGATTTTAATTTTGGAAAGCCTTTCACAGAGGAAGCGCAGGATGAAATTATAGAGTCCCTGAAGCCTGCATATATCGCAGGACTTACAATTCTTGGTGGCGAGCCTATGGAGATATTAAATCAGAAGGCTATAAATCCGTTTATTAAGCGTATAAAAGAGGAACTTCCGGGAAAAAACATATGGATTTACAGTGGTTATACCTGGGAAGAACTATTGGATGAAAATAATAAAAGATGCCACTCGGATGATACCATGGAAATACTGAATAATATCGATATGCTGGTGGATGGAGAATTCAAGCTGGATCTTAAAGATATAACATTAAAATTCAGAGGGTCTTCCAATCAGAGAATTATCATGGTTCAGGAATCGTTACGGGCCGGGGAAATTATTCTGTCAGAGTTAAATAATTAACTGTTACATGTTTCCCACGCCCATAAATTATCCGAAGCCTATTCTGGTCAAGGCTGCATGAAGTCGAATATTACAGATGATAAAGTCTTCTGGCATTATTGTCTGTAATGGCAATGACTTCTTCTGCGGAAAGATTCTTGATTTCAGCAATCTTTTCTATGACAAACGGCAGGTTAAGGGAAGAATTCCTTTTTCCTCTGTAGGGTTCAGGTGATAGATAAGGAGAATCGGTTTCTATAACGAGCTGCTCAATGGGAGCATACTCGACAACTTCACGAAGTTTTCTTCCGTTTTTGAAAGTTATTACTCCGCCGATTCCCAGGAAAAATCCCATATTAAGATATTCTCTTGCTGTTTCAACTGAATAGGAGAAACAGTGAATGTCACCGCCAACTTCTCTGGCATTTAAAGCTTTCATCATATCAAGAGTATCCTTAGCAGCATCTCTTGAGTGAATGATAACAGGGAGTTTTGTGCGCTTTGCCATTTCTATCTGGGCCTCAAACCACTTTTTCTGGATGTCTTTTGACGGTTCATCGTAATGATAATCGAGACCAATTTCGCCAACGGCTACGGCTTTCTCATAAGAACACATTTCTTCGAGCCATTTCAATTCTGAATCGTTCATTTCAGCAGAATCACTGGGGTGTACACCTATGGTTGTATAAATGAATGGATATTTTTTCGTCAGTTCAATAGATTGTTCTACAGTTCGTTTACTGGAAGTTGCGTTTACAATAGTTCCAATTCCATTTTCCTTCATAGAGGATAAAAGTAAATCTCTGTCGCTATCAAATGCCTCATCATCATAATGAGCGTGTGTTTCAAAAATCATTAGTTCTCCTTAAAATGCTTTACTTAGTCAGGGGATAGAGTAAATTTGCAAGTCTGGCAAATTCTTCCAAGCTCAGTTTTTCCCCGCGAATTGATGGATTAAGCCCCATCTCTTCAAGTGCGGATACTACCTGTTGTCTGTCAAGACCAAGGTTTCCGTTTGCAACGCCATTGGAAAGGGTTTTACGTCTTTGTGCAAAGGCTGCCCTGATAACAGAAAACATGAATTTTGAGTCAACAACATCTACAGGAGGATTCTTGTGGCATTTTAAACTAATAACAGCAGAGTCAACTCCGGGCTGAGGAATAAAACAGCTTGGAGGAACAACCTGAACCATGGTAGGTTCCGTGTAGTATTGAACAGCTAAAGATAAAGCTCCATAGTCTTTGGAACCCGGTTTTTCTGCCATTCTGTCAGCTACCTCTTTTTGAACCATTACGGTGATACTGTCTATGGGAAGCTCACTTTCAAGCAGTCTCATAAGTATGGGCGTAGTAATATAATACGGAAGGTTGGCAACAACTTT
Source organism: Butyrivibrio sp. WCE2006 (assembly GCF_000701985.1). Classification (NCBI taxonomy): domain Bacteria; kingdom Bacillati; phylum Bacillota; class Clostridia; order Lachnospirales; family Lachnospiraceae; genus Butyrivibrio; species Butyrivibrio sp. WCE2006. The sequence goes on from NZ_JNKH01000008.1 coordinate 115,784, forward strand.
TATTGGTTTGCCATTATTTTCTTCCTGAACAGCTTTTTCTATATCGAATTTTAAAATATCTTCATTTATGACTGTCACATTATTATAGTCTGATAATGTATCAGCAAGTATGGGAATGAGCATCTTATCGATTTCGACAGCGATAACCTTCCCGGCACTTTCAGCTATATATTGTGTCATGGTACCGATACCGGGACCGATCTCCAAAACTGTATCGCTATCTGTAATTCCGGCAGCTTTGACAGTTGTGCTTAAAACAGAATCATCTATAAGGAAGTTCTGGCCAAATTTCTTTTGTATACTCAGATTATACTTTTCAATAATTGCCCGTGTTCCGGACGCACATCCAAGTGTAGGCATAAATATTCTCCGTTCATAAAATTATTTTCATTATGCTTTTAAAATGCTTCAGACTAAACCAATCAGGTAGTAATATTTAATGAAATATTGATTTGTCTAGTTATTCTATCAGTACATTTATTATTTTGCCACATTATGAAATTAAATTCGAGAAAAACCGCAGAAATAAGCGAAAATTAAACATCGTGATTTTTGACATCAAAACGTTGCTATGCTAAAATTTCACTAGATGTAGTATGAAAAAGTTTTAGAGGACAATATTTTGGATAAAACAGAATATAAAATTCGAGCAGAAGAGATAAAATCGCTGATTAGGGCACAGCGCTTTGCAGAAGCAGTAAGGATTGCCGACACAATTGACTGGAAGAGAGTTAAGAGTGTCGGTATGCTTTGTGCAATCAGTGATCTGTATAAGGTAAACAGGAGGCTGGAGGAGAGCAGGGATATCTTACTTCTCGCATATGACAGAAGTCCGACGAGAAGAGAGATTGTATACTCACTCTGTGAGCTTGCTATTGCTATGGGAGAATTTGTCCAGGCAGTCGAGTATTACAAGGAATTTGTGAGACTTGCTCCACGAAACACAGCCAGATATATTCTGCAGTACAAGCTGTATGAGGCTCAGGAAGTAAGCCTTGAGGAACGTATTGCTGTACTGGAGGAATATAAAAAGCACGACTACAACGAAAAATGGGCGTATGAATTGGCCTATCTATATCACAGAGTCGGACTCACTACAGAATGTATAGAGGAATGTGACGAACTTTTCCTGTACATGAGAGAGGGCCGATATGTAATTAAAGCTCTTGAATTAAAAGCTCTTCATGAGCCTCTTTCCCCTGAACAAAAAGCAGTTTATGCAAAATATAAGGCAGAAACCAGTGGCAGCTTATATGCACCGGATATGCAGGATTCTGTTCCGGGAAAAGATGTGGTGGATGCAAGAAAGTCTCCCACAAGAGAACTTCCGGAAATATCAGATGAACAGCTAAGTACATCTGCTGGTTATAACTATTCATCAGATGCTGCTTATTATGATAATCAAAATGTTGCGCAGCAGCCTTATGCACAAAATAATTATGCGCAGGATTTACAGCAGCAGACATATGCAGAACAGGCTTATGGACAGACCGCATATGAAGCACCGGTTTCGGAGAATCTGTCTCAGGATACCATGGTTTATGACAGACCGCAGGAAGAGCTTCAGTATGAGACGCCATTAGAAGATTCATTCTCAGTACCTACTGTTAATGTGGATACATATAATACTGTTGATCTGCAGAAGGAAATTGCTGCAAACCTTAAGGATATGCTTACAGAGAATCCTGATGCAGCTCTTTTTGCTGATGCACACGGGCCTCAGGTTGTTAAAGAGGGTGATGAGACAGAGAACCTTGATACAGGAGAAATGTTTGACACCACAGGAGAGATTTTAAAGCCTTCGATGTCAGAGCTCTTTTATGAAGACAGAACAGCTCCGGTTGACAATAGTGTCTATCAAATGCCTGTAAATGAAGCTGCGGTGACTGAAGACTTAGCACAGACTCCCGTTGAAGGACAAAGCTTTGAGTCTACTGATCAATACGGTGGGGAGCAGTATGCAGAACTGCAGAATGAGCAGGAAAGCGAACAGGCAGCAGGAGAGAGTAGAGTATTTTTTGAAATGCCTGTAACGAAACTTGCATCTCAACCAAAAAGAGAGGCTGTAGCAGATACTGATACAAAGATATGGAATGCGGAGGAAATAGAACAGGCTAGAGATATGCTGCCTACCAGTCCGCAAAGTGCCTCAATTGCTGAGGAATTAAAGGATAAGGAAATAGCAGCTAATCTTGCTGCTTCTGCTATGCAGGATCATGCAATGTATAAGGGTGCGGTTTTCACGGACGAGCCATTACAGGATGAAGTTCCCGGTGCGGTGATCAAGCCAAATGTAAGATATCAGATCAATAATTCCTTCGATAAGATGCTTTCTCAGGAATATGATGGTCAGATAAGTCTTGCTATCGATGATTCCAAGCAGGTAGAGAAACAGATAACCGGTCAGATAAGCATTAATGAGTTTATGCAGGACTGGGAAAACTATAAAAAGCAGCAACAGGATCAGCAATACAAGAAAGTTAAAAAGCTGGCTGACTCAGAGACAGGTGAGCTTTTTAAGGAATTTGACCAAAATCTTGTATCGCCTATGCTTGATGGTGAAATCTCGCCTGAAGAAGCTTTGATTAAATCTAATGCTGAAATACAGAATGAGCAGATCACCTCAGCGGATAGTGCCATTGAGGAGCCATTAGTTTCTGAAGTCGATTCTATAGACGATGTCAATTATGAAGAAGATATCGATTCAAAGGGGGAGGAATCGGTAAGTAGTGAAGAACTGCCTGATAATGAAACACTGTTAAATACAGAAAGTTCAAATGCAGAGCAGGAAAGTAATGACTTCTATGCCCAAGAGCCGGAAAATGAGGAGCTTTCTTCTGATGAATATGCGAGTGATGAAATAGATACCACGCAGCAGGAGCTTTCTGATAATGAAGCTATTACTGAGGAAGATCAGTCTGAGATTAAGACTGTTGATGACCTTCAAAATACTCAGTCAATGGTTCTCATTACAGGAGAGGATTTAGAGACAGCTAAGTACTTGGGAGTAGAGGAGGAATCCTCTAAGGAGCCTGAAGAAAACACCAGGGCAGCAGAGGTGGATCTTGGTGAAACAACAGAGATTAGCAGTGAAGAAATAGAAAAGGCTGTCAGAGAGTCCGTTAAGGAAAAGAAAGAAGACGCCCGGTATAGTGAAACAACTCAAAATGCTGGTGCAGAAGATAAGGAAGAATTTGTAGAAGAAACAACAGAATCTGCCAAAGAAGAAGCAGAAGTCTCAGAAGTAAATGAGCATGTGGATCTCGAAGATGATAAGGATGATAAAGGAATAGATGAGAGAGTCCGTGTTATGACTCCCGAGGAAAAGGGACTGTTTGGACCTTATATCCATCATAAAAAATCCAGAAGGCAGATAGTTCGTGCTATAGACAGCCTTAGTATGGCTGCATACACAAATAATGCCATAGTTACAGGTGAAGAGGGCGCAGGTACAGTTAACCTTGCAAAGGGACTTATCAAAGCTGTTCAGGCTACAGATGATAATTTTTCAGGTAAGGTTGCTATGATCACAGCAATCAAGCTGAATAAAAGCTCTGTAAGTTCAATTCTTGATAAGATTGTTAATGGAGCTCTTATTATCAGAAGAGCTGCAGATTTAAAAGAAGATACGGTTATCACTTTGTTAAAGCAGCTGCAGAGCGAGAACAAGGGATACATCGTCGTTATTGAGGATACCAAGGATGATATAGACAGACTCCTTGATAAATATCCGGATCTTAAAAAATGCTTCAATGTTCGAGTAGATATAGAGGCTCTTGATGATGATTCTCTGGTGGCATATGCTGAGCAATATGCTTTAGAGAAGGAGCACGTTATCGACAATCTTGGAATTCTTGCGCTTCATCAGAAGATTTCCGAGAGACAGACTTTGGATCATGAGGTGACTGTTTCTGAAGTTAAGGAAATGGTAGATGATGCCATTTACTATGCTGATAAGTATTCAGTAGGGCATTATTTTGATGTTTTGTTCAGAAAACGATTTGATAAGGAAGACATGATAATTCTTCGAGAGAAGGATTTCCTTCATTAAATATATGTTTATGCTATAATGTTTATGCAAAATTTTTCTAAAAGGGGATTAGATATGGGTCAGACAGTTTTTATTTCAGATGCGGATGAGTATTTATTTGGACAAGGTACTCATTATGATATTTACAAAAAACTAGGGGCACATGTCTCAGAGGAAAATGGCGTAAAGGGGATGTTTTTTGCTGTTTGGGCACCTAATGCCGAATCAGTACATGTTATAGGATCCTTCAATGGATGGGATGAGGAAATGTATCCGATGGAAAAAATCGGAAACATGGGAATTTACAAATTATTCATTCCTGGAGTAGGTACAGGAGAACTGTACAAATATCTTATTCGTACTCCTGATGGTAGAAAACTCTATAAAGCAGATCCGTACGCAAATTATGCTGAACTGAGACCTGGTAATGCTTCAAGAACAACGGATTTATCAAAGTTTAAATGGAGTGATGACAAGTGGTATTCAGGCAAAAAAGGTAAGGATCTGAATAGACAGCCGATTGCCATCTACGAATGTCATATTGGGTCATGGATGAAGCATCCGGATGGAACAGAGGATGGCTTTTACAGTTATAGAGAATTTGCTGACAGAGTAGTTGAATATTTAAAGGAGATGAAGTATACACATATCGAGCTGATAGGTATAGCTGAACATCCTTTTGACGGCTCATGGGGATATCAGGTGACAGGATATTATGCACCGACCTCCAGATATGGCGAGCCTACTGATTTTATGTATCTGATAAATCTTTTACATAAGAATAATATCGGTGTAATTCTTGACTGGGTTCCGGCGCATTTTTGTCCTGATGAATTCGGCCTTGGCTGTTTTGATGGTACATGCATTTATGAAGATCCGGATCCAAGAAAGGGTGAACATCCGGATTGGGGAACCAAGATTTTTAATCTTGCAAAAAATGAAGTAAAGAATTTCCTTATTGCAAATGCTCTTTTCTGGATCAAGGAGTTTCATATCGATGGTCTCCGTGTTGATGCAGTGGCATCCATGCTTTATCTTGATTATGGTAAGAGGGATGGACAGTGGGTTCCTAATAAAGATGGTGGTAACAAGAATTATGAAGCCATTGAATTCTTTAAACATCTTAACAGCGTAGTAAGAGGAACTTATCCTGATGTTATGATGATTGCTGAGGAATCTACAGCATGGCCTAAGATTACAGCTCCTGTTGAAGATGATGGTCTTAATTTCAGCTTCAAATGGAATATGGGGTGGATGCATGATTTTTGTGAATATATGAAGCTTGATCCGTATTTCAGAAAAGGCGCTCATCACATGATGACATTTGCCATGAGCTATAATAATGCTGAAAACTATATCCTTCCGCTTTCACACGATGAAGTTGTTCATCTTAAGTGTTCAATGGTTGAGAAAATGCCTGGCTATAAGGTGGACAAATACGCTAATCTTCGTGCAGGTTACGCTTTTATGTTCGGCCATAGCGGTAAAAAGCTGCTCTTCATGGGACAGGATTTTGGACAGGAACGTGAATGGAGTGAGAAAAGAGAGCTTGACTGGTTCCTTCTTCAGGAAGATCTCAATCGCGGAATGAAGGATTATGTAAGAGATTTATTAGAGATTTATCGCAAATATCCTGCACTTTACGAAGTAGATAACGATTGGGGCGGTTTTGAATGGATTAATGCAAATGATGCGGACCACAGCATTTACAGTTTCTATAGAAGAGCTGCCAATGGTAAGGATAATATTCTTTTTGTAATTAACTTCACACCTATGGAAGTCAGGGATTATAAGGTTGGAGTTCCGTTTGCAGGAACTTATAAGCATATTCTTGATAGTGCGGACAAAAAGTATGCCGGATGTGGTACTGGAATACCGGATAGTATAAAAGCTGTTCCGGGACTTTGCGATTACAAGGATTATAGTATCACGATGACAATACCGCCATATGGTGCAGAGCTTTTTGTTTTCCAGAATCCGGAGGCAAAAAAGGTTGATGAAAAGAAGGTTGTAGAAAAAGCAAGCGCTAAGAAGCCTGCTGAGAAAAAAGATGTAGAGAAAGCAACCAAAAAGACAACAACTAAGAAAGCAAAATAAGGATCATTAAGATTTTAAATAAATATTCCGAAATAAAAGGTGATAAACACTATAGGTGTTGTCACCTTTTTTCTTTTGCTTAGAAATCGGAGAATATAAATGAACGTAAATTTAAATACAATAAATGGAATGGAATCCGATTTAGACAGACCATTAAAAAGCATGGACGCAGGTCAGATTTACACATCTGCATACCAGAAGAACGGTAACGTAAAAGGTGCATTTGCAGTTGATCTTAATGGTAATTTTCTAAATAATCAGGCATATGCAAATAATGGGAAGACAAAAAATGACATTATTGCAGAAGCGCAGAACACAGATACTGCCGTTCGACATAACTACATGTCTATAATGGCAAATAATATGTCCGCTGATGATTTTGCAAAGGCAGCAGCGGATGGATTTGACTTCGGAGAGATGAGTCCGGAGGAATCTGTGACCATTCTTGATAAAATTAAGGCAACACTAGCCGTGTCAGGAACAGAGATTATCGGATATACAGATGACTTATCAGCTAAGGAGCTTGAGCAGATCACAGGAAGCAGTGGTCTGGCAAATGAGATTGCTTCATCTTTTCATGAAAATGATATTCCACTTACACAGGAGAATGTAAAGGAAATTGTAGCAGCTATAGATAAAATCAAGGATATAACTGCTATCAGTGATGGTGCGCTAAAATACATGACACTGAATAACATGGAGCCTACCATTGATAATATTTACATGGCAGAACATGCCACAAACGGACAGAACAGAAAAACCGGAACCTATATTGCACTTGAGACAGAAGGCTATTATGGAACAAAGGCTGAAAAGCTTGAATGGGATGCAGTAGAGGATCAGGTTAAAAGAATTATTGATGAGTCCGGACTTGATTCATCTGATAAAAAGAACCTTGAAGAAGCCAGATGGATGATAGAGGAAGGAATACCTCTTACAACAGATAATGTGAAAAAAGTTCATGAACTTGGCAGCATTGAATTGCCTATCAGTGAAGAAGAAATAGTTAAATTGACAGTGGCTTCAATCTCAAACAGAAATGCTGCTGTAATCAATGATAATACTGAGAGCAATAATTTACTTAAGGCTATTGAGATAGCTGATGAAGTTACAAATATTTCTGATAAAGCTATAGAAAGAGTGTTGTCAGAGGATAAAGTTTTAAATATTGAAAACCTTAGTGCTGAGCAAAAAGATTTAGATAACGATAAAAAAGCAGGCACTGATAAAGCGCTATCAGATGAGCATAGACTTCCTATGCCTGAAGATACCGTAAGTTCTGAAAAAAATGTCATTGAAAATGTAAATAGAGAATTTGTGAATCATCCGGAAGAAGCCGGGAATAATGATGAGAGAAGAGAATTTCTTGAAGCAAGAAAACAATTGGAAGAGATTAGACTTTCAATGACTGTCAGTGCAAATTTAAGACTTTTGGATAAAGGCTTTAAGCTTGAAACAGAGCCCATTAAACAGGTGATCGAAGCACTTACGAAGGAAATTGAGAGCCTTGGCAAGGAACTATTTTCTGAAGAAGACAGCTCAAAGTATCTGCTGTTTGAAGAGACAACGGCAAAAGTGGCTGAGCTTAAGCTTTTCCCTGTTGATATTGCAGGCAGACATAATCTTTTAGAGAGTGAAACCTTTGGCGATATATATCAGGAGGCTAAGACTTTAAAGCAAAGATATGACAAGGCCGGAAAGACCTATGAAGCAGTTGGCACAGAGGTAAGAGCTGATCTTGGGGATAATATAAAAAAGGCATTTAGGAATATTGACACACTGCTTAAGGATCAGGGTCAGGAGATAAATGAAGAAAACAGACGGGCAGTGAGAATCCTTGGTTATAACCATATGGAGATCACTAAAGAAAACATTGAAAGTGTTCGTACAATTGATGAAAAACTTATGAATACTGTAAATAAGTTAAAGCCCGGAGCAGTTCTTAATATGATAAGGGACGGGCATAATCCCTTGAAGATGACTATAAATGAGCTTAGCGATGAGCTTGGCAGACAGGATAAGGGAGATTCCTCAAAGCAGGAAGAAAAGTATTCCAGATTTCTTTATAAACTCGAAAAGAATGCCGAAATAACACCTGAAGAGAAGGAAACATATATAGGAATATACAGACTTTTTCATAATCTGAAAATCACAGATAACGCAGCAATAGGCGTTGTTTTGGAGACAGGTGCTGAAATGACGATAGAGAATCTGTTATCTGCCACAAGAACGCTTAAGAAAGAGAAAAAGGGTTTAGATTATAAAGTCGATGATGATTTTGGCGGGCTTATAGGTAGAGATACCGATAGTAAATCCATCTCTTCGCAGATAGAATCAGCATTTATGCATTATAGTGAAAGCGCTGATACTGTTTATCAAAATCTAGAGCCGGAGAAATTGCTTAAGGCAGATGCGAAAGAAGAAATGCTTCTGGATGAACTTGCAGAAAAACTGGCGATGGAAGAGACTTCCCTGGAAGGACAGAGCGCAGAAAAAGAGTATTACAGTGAAAAAGCAAAGGAAATGCGAAAAATCGCTGCGCTTCAATCCACAGATGAAATAGTGACAGAGCTTGAAAAGCATGGTATTGCAGCAAATACAGATATGGTTCAGGCACTTATAAATCTAAAGTCCGGAAGAAAAGGAAGGAATAATTCTGTTTGGAGTCTTGCAGAAAAAATGTCCACTCTTGCCTTTAAAGAGGTGAGACAGGAGATGCTTCAGGATTTAATTGACAGCGATGATTATGAGAGTGCTTATGAAGAAAAATTAATGGGATTATCAGAGAGTTTGAACGAACTCCTGATGGAAGAAGCTGATTCTTATATTGATGTAAAGACAATACATCTTATGCAAAAACAGCTGACAGTTGCCTCTAAGATGTCAAAGCAGGAAAGCTACGAAATCCCTGTTGAGATTGATGGCAGACTTGTATCGATGCACGTCACTTTTAAAGAAAATGAACTGGATGGAAGCCGTGTTGAAGCTGAGATTGAAACACCTGATTTTGGGCAGGTATCGATGGCCATGACTGTAAGTGAAAATAAGGTTATTGGTGCATTTGCTTCAGCTTACCGGCAAACAGAGGATTTATCCGAATATTTGTCGGATGTGAAGGAGAAATTTATCAGAGGTCTATCAGAGAAGGAAGAGAACTTGTCTGTAGAACCTGAAAATATTGGAGTTTTTTACCGTAGACAAGAAGCAGGATCTGCAGTAACGGGATCGGGAAATGGAGTTTTCGATAAGCGAACATTGCTAAGGATGGCAGAGATTTTTGTACACTCGGTATAGTTAATATCAGAATCGGAGGTCATCATGCAGGTAAATTATAATATTTCAGCAATGATCGCAAATAATGCGCTGGTTGCTAATGACAATAAGCTCGCAGAGTCAATTGAAAGACTCTCTAGCGGTTTAAAAATCGCAAATGCTAAGGATAATCCGTCAGGACTGGCGATATCAAGGCGAATGAATGCACAGATTAAAGGCCTCGGTGTGGCAGGCGGCAACTCCGGAGATGGAATATCGGTAATACAGACTGCTGATGGAACACTTTCAGAAGTCCATGATATTCTTCAGAGAATGAGCGAGCTTGCTATTCAGGCAGCTAATGGAACCAATAGCGACAGTGATCTTGAGATAATTCAGGATGAAATAGCTCAGCTGAAGGATGAAATAACAAGAATATCAGATGCTACACAGTTTAATGGACAGACTCTGCTTGATGGATCATTTGATTTTCGCGGTTATTCTACCCTTGATAAAGATACTGATCCGCTGGTTACAGTAAACACTTATTCAGATGTCATTGATAGCGGGAATTACTACTTTGAGGAGATTTATTGCTCCTACGACGATAATTCAGGAAAAATAACGCTTCTTGATTCAAACGGATATAGGACTGATTCTGTAAAAATTGATGTAACAAAAATAACAAAGTATCAGGGTCGGGAAACAGAGATTAATTACATGTATCAGGCAAGCGTTTCTGTGGATGGAGATTTGCTGAAAATATCCACAAGAGATGGAAAAGAGCTGGAAATAAAAGTAAATAAAAATCTAAAAGGCGAGAGAATTGATCTTGAACTAACAAGAAAAGGTGCAATGACAATGCAGGTTGGTGCCAATGAGGGGCAGGTGCTTGATATAAGAATACCCAGAGTTACATTGTCGAATCTTGGTATAGCTTATGTAGATGTCAGCAGAACATATAAGACAGATCTCATAGATGCGGTTGAATTTCTAAATAGTGATGAGGTCAAACAGTATCTTTATGGAAGCGAAATAACTGCTGAAGATATAATCGATACAACATTTTATAACAGTAAAGAAGGAGTCATAGATTATACCAGGGGGCTAAAAGATGAAGAGCCATATCATTTCATAAATGTGGATGAAGCAAGAAAAATAGTTGAGAAACTAAGAAGGAGTAATTCTGAAATTGCTGGACTGGACCCGTGGGATCCGGATTATGATCAAAAAAAGGCTCAAATACAGGAGAATTTCTGGGAATACACGAAAGAAATTGAAAGAGCTGCTGATGAGAGAATAAAGGAGGCTCCTCATACAGGTGCAGATCAGGCGATAACAGATATAGGAAGTGCAATACAGAAAATATCTGCTATACGAAGCAGGCTTGGAGCTTATCAGAACAGACTGGATCATACAGTCAGCAACATTAATACAACCAGTGAAAATATGACAGCTGCTTATTCAAGAATAATGGATGTAGATATGGCTGATGAGATGACAGTATATTCTACACAACAGGTTCTTTCACAGGCTGGAACAAGCATGCTTGCTCAGGCAAATGAAAGACCGCAACAGATATTACAGCTTCTCCAGTAATGAGGTATAAATTATGACGCAGGACCTGATTTTGGCATATACACGTAGAATAACCATGGCCAATAAAACCCAGATGATCACAATTTTGTACGAGATGATTCTTGACTATATCAGTGAAGGAGAGCGAAAGCTTGAAGAAGGCGATGAAAAAGGCTTTGCAGAAGAGCTGTCAAAATCAATGAATTGTATTGATGAGCTGATTCATTCACTTAACCTTGGCTATGAACTTGGGAAAAATCTACTCTCTTTATATATTTTTGAAAAAGGACAAATATTAAAGTCTATAGCAAAGAGAAGTAAAGATGACTTAACTCATGTGAAGAAAACTTTTGATTCTCTTCATGAAGCATATCTTAAGTTGGAGGAGCAAAATAAAGAAGAAGCGCTGATGACAAATGTTCCAAAGGTTTATGTTGGGTTAACCTATGGAAAAAGCCGTCTGACAGAGAGCGTTTCGGACAATTATACATCCAGAGGATATATGGCTTAAGAAATTAAATAAAATTTAAGATTTATTTTTTGGAAAATTTTTTCTTCTTATAATTAATGTTTTTGCCAAACAAACATTTTTCGGATTGTTTGTTTGGCTTTTTTATCGCATTTATGCGGAATATTAAGAAATTCTTAATAAAAATATCGAAATAAAACTCCAAAATTTTTCCCTATTGCACCGCAAAAAACATGGTGCTAATATCGCTACCGTTGCTCAACCAATGGATGTGAGCAGCAATCAGTGTAAAAATCTAAATATGCCGGTGCAGGCTTTCATAGCCCTCCCTGTTCATACTAAGCTCATCTGTGCACTCGCACAAACACCGGCATGTTTATCTTATCTCTTAATGAAAGGATGACAGAGATTATTATGACGACTTCGATTTTGTATTGCCTGGTAACAGGATCGGCAATAACGGATGTGTATAAAAATAAAATATTTAATGTATGGCTCCTCTGTGGATTTGTGACTGGTGTTGCATTGAGCTTTTTTGGAGCCGGTAACGATCAATCAATTTTGCTTTTGATACTTAGAGCTGCCATTACTTTTTTGTTACTGCTTCCGGTTTATCTGATTAAAGGAATTGGCGGCGGAGACTTAAAGCTTTTAACAAGCATTTCTATATTTCTTTCAACTGAAGAAATGATTTCAATAGTTGTAATTGCTTTTTTTATCGGTGCGGTTTTCGGATTGATAAAAGTCATCAAGAAAAAGAATTTGCATCAGACAATTCATTTTGCATTACCGATTCTCATCAGTACTTTGCTGGTCACAGGGAAATGCATTCTCATCTGAAATTCATAACAAGAAAGGACAAAAATGAAAAACAATTTACTGATAATTTGTGACAGTGATAAAAATTACTGCCATAAACTGGACAGCTATATAAGAGATAACCTGAGCATTCCGTTTAGTATTTATGGAATTACGGATATCACAAGACTTTCGGAATTTACAAACAGTGGCAAAAATATTCTTCTTCTGATATCTCAGTCGTTGTTTGAAAAGAAAATACCCTTTGGTTTTAAACATATACTCGTTCTTAAGGAAAAGGAAAATGTCCTTGAGGAAAAAGAAAGCTATTACGGGTGTGAAGATTCAGATATCAGATTTATTGATAAATATCAAAGGAGTGAGAATATTACTGACAGCATACTCAGTATGTGCCTGGATATTCCTGAAATAGTTGTTAAAGGAAATGGTAAAGATCAAAGTAACAGTCTCACAATAACAGGATTTTATACACCCAGATATAGCAAAGATAAGACGGCAGAAGTAATGGATTATGCCGGGAAAATGGCAGCTAAAGAAAAGATACTATATATAAATACGGATAGTTTTTGTACCAGCAAAATTCTCAGAAATCCGGAATACAATGAAACAATTGCAGATCTAATATATTTTGCGGAATGTTCTGATGATAAATTCGGAATCTATCTTGAAAGAATAGTTAAGCATGATAAGGAATTGGATTTTGTACCGGTATGCCATATACCAAGTCAGGGAAGAATGATAAAAAGCAGTGAATATGCAAAGCTCTTCAGGAAAATAGCTGAAACAGAAAAATATGACACTATAGTTTTTGATATTTCAGATGGGATGTCGGATCTCTTTGATGCTCTTAATTTGTGTGATGAGTTGTATGTAATTCATGATAATGACTACATTTCACAAAAAAGAGTGGATTTGCTGATAAATGATCTGCAAAGAGATGAGGATTTTGACATGAATAAGCTACACAGAGTAACCGGAGGTGGCAGAATTGGAGCATGATAAGCTCAAGTCAGAAATCAGAGAAAGAATTCTGGCTGGCATGGATTTTTCCAGGGATATATCAGATGATGAAATGCTTGAACGAATTGATAAGGGAATTATTGATTATAGCAGAGAACAAAGTATTTCATTAAATGAAAAGCTAAGACTTAGGAAAGAACTTTTTTATTCAATCAGAAAGCTTGATGTTCTGCAACTTCTTGTTGATGATTCTGAGATAACAGAAATTATGGTAAATGGAATGAATAATATTTTTGTAGAAAAAAATGGAAGTTTATACAAGCATGAACTGAAATTTGAATCGGCGCAAAAACTGGAGGATGTAATTCAGCAAATAGTAAGCAAGTGTAACAGAGTTGTCAATGAAGCATCACCTATTGTGGATGCAAGACTGGAAAAGGAAAGAAAAATTTATATACAAAATAAATTCAAAGAGTTTATGTAGAATCAACTTGAATTATAAGGACTATATTTAAGTTTGTCAATATAATTGAGAGATATTAAAATAGACGTTATAATGAGTGTGTAAGAAATTATAACGTCTTTTTTGTTGGATACTAATATGGAAAAAATAGTTGAGATAAGTAAATACAAGATTGATAGAAAAAGGTATGAATTTAAATACAAGGCTGTACTATTGCAGGATGAACAGAACAAGCCAAGAAAGTGGTTTTGTATTGTGCTTCAAGATGCAATTACTAATGATATAGTTGAATTTACAGGGTTGGAGAAATATGTTCTGGATTTGAGTTGCACAGATAGTCTGAGTGAAAAAACATATGAAATTGCTATGGCAAGAGTAGTGATGTTCTTAAATTACATACTTAATGATACCAGTATATGTTCACTTCATGAGGTTACCATTAATGATATACGAAATTATTTATTAATGAAAAGAAAGAACAAATATGGAGAGGACATAAAAAGTGATTCGTGGGGAAGAATCAGGAAGGATATTTTTGTATTTCTTGAAAACTATTATAGGTATAACAAAGAAACACTTCCGTTTTGTTACAACACTGAGAACATCAGAGAAATTATTATTGTAAAAGAAAAGAATTCAAGGTTATCACGAAAACACGTTGTTTCCAGATACAAAGCGCTAAATATAAAGCCACCGAAGGGGAATGATAATAAACATAGGAAGCGTACCATTATGTATGGGCATCTAAAAGCGATGTTATATACGGCGAAGAAATACGATCCAATGATATACCTGGCTATTTGCCTCATGGCATATGCTGGTCTGAGAGAAGGGGAGGTGGTAAATTTATCATTCTCCGATATCCGGAAGACATCTCAGCTTGGCATTACAAATAAGATAACGTTGGAATTGCGTAACAGTGATAAGTTTCGCAAGGGGAAAACTTCTACTGGAATAATAAAAAAGATTCGCGATCAGGATGTATACCCGGATTTTTTGGATGAGGTTGAGAATGCTTTGGAGTTTCATAAAAACATATTAGAAGCATGGGGACTGCCAACAGAGGGTGATAACGCTGTTTTTTATAATAAACATAGAAGGCCGATGTCAGTAACATCGTTGTTGGCAAGAATAAAGGATTTGTTTGTATGTTATTTTATGAGCGTCTTGAAAGAGACAAGTGAAAATACAGATTTTGAGGGAGAGACATATGCATTCATAGATGCATATGAAAGCGAATATCCTGGAGCTCATATGTTCAGGCATTGGTTCACTATGTATTTAATTACAAAGAAAAAACTGAGACGTGAGCTTGTAGTAAAGTGGAGAGGAGATTCTCCAAGCAGTAATGCATATGAAGAATATGTTCATTTAAATTACGATCTGATCGAGGCTTATAGGAAGACCGCATATAGCTTTCAGGAAAGTTTGGTAAAAGATATATATGGATAAATGGAAAAAGAAGAATTGTGTGTCAGTAATGGGAGCTGCACGTAGGATTCAGGTCAAAAGGGCAGTTTTAGAAGAATGGATTGAACTGGACAAAGTAGAATGTAGGGACGGATTACTGCTGATAGATGATGTTGAACATATTATTGATGAAAGAAGCAAATATATTTCTTTAGAGTCATTTTTAAAAGGAATCGAACATAAGCGGTTTGACGGCAGATATTCACAGGACAGAAATAAATATATAGATTTTTTAGAAGAACATGACTTTCTTGGAACGTCTGTAATATATCCTGATGAAATGGAATATCCAAGTGAACCTAAAGCCAGTTATTACTTCCGGATTGAGGATGTTAATAAGCTAAAGAAAAAGTCTGAGTATTTCTTTAGGTTTTATGGAATGTCTGAAGAAGAAAAGTGTAGAAAACTTATCGAGTCATGCCAATATGATAAAACAAAAGAATTACTCTCAGAGTATGCCAATACTATAGCATCATATACACCACTAGTTACGGAGTTTTTAGAGGAAGCTATTAGAATAGATATGAAGCATTTTACCAACGAAATGCTTATTTCTTCGATAGACTCTCTCAAATATGTTGGAAGTAAAGATCTGTTCATAGAATTCATAGACTATGCAAAAGAAAGGGTAGGGCTGAGTCTTGGCACAGTAAATAGGAAAGAAAATCATACATCTAAAGATATAGGAGCATATCCATATAAGATTTTTTTGACGATTGCCAAAAGCATTTTTAACGAAGAGACTTTAAAGGCAAACTGTGTTTTAAGTAAATGCTTAGAAAATACATTATATTTTGAATCATGGCTATTTATCAGTGTGCATTTTGTGTGCGGATGGAGAGCTCAGGATATATGCAGTAACTGGCCATATCTTGGAGAAAATGAAATTCAGAAATTAGAGATAGATTTAGCCACAATAAAAGAGAATATCTTAAATAATGCTATAGATGAGTCTAAATATTTCGAGGTAGGAAAATATATAGAGAAAAGCATAGAATTAGCATCTGTCAAAGCACATAAAACAGGAAAGGCTAGCGATTTATTGGCACCTATTGGTAAGGAGCTGAAAGTCTTTTTTGGAAGAATGGCACTTATTTCTTATTATCATGAACTTGTAAATAATGAAGGCAAGCTGAAATCTGCAAGGATGTCTACATATCTTAATCATGTAAGAATAAAGGACATATTTGGCGAAGATATATACAGGCAGCTGGGTAGAGTAAATATTAGTTCTCGTCGTCTTAACAAATCATATCTTCAGAGTATGGAGGAACGGGCTAGAAGAGACGGTGCTGGAACCATGGCAGCATATACCATCGCATCATTCGCAAGAAATCACGCAGACATAGATACCACAGCTACATATTTATATGACCATGGATTAAGCGGGGAAACAGCCGAAGTGGTACTGGCAATGATGATGGACAGAGGTGTTTTTGGGAGTATCAGATATAAAGAGTTTTTAGCAGCCTTTCCAGAGACATTTAATAAGCTATCTGCCAGTGAACAAACAAGATTGTTGGCAGAATGTGAAGCCTCTGCATATGAAATGGAGATTATGGCGGCAGATTATATTGCTGAAGACAAGCTTAAAAAGAGTTTTGCAGAAGGAGATAAGCACAAAGCATTAGAAATACTTGCTGCAATGTTTGAAATATCGCAGGGATTTGGGAAGGCAAAAGATAATGGTGTCTTCTGTAAAAAAAGGGCGCTGGGTAATGCCTGTGAAAATCCTGTTTATGAATCATGTATAGCTAGCGTATGTCCGTATCTCATATTTACAGAAACAGGTATAAAGAGCCTTATAGAAGTTATATACACATATTCCAGAAAAGCAGAAGAAACTGGACATCCAAAATATTATAAAGTGCTACAGGATGTGATCCTTCCGGCTTATAAAGAAATCCTTAAGGAATTTGCAAATAAGATGAAGCCAGAAGAAGCAGAAGCATTAAAGACTGCAATAGGTGAATACAATGGAAAATACACTAAGAGTAATTGAGACAGAAGACATTATAATCTATAAGGAATTTTGCTATGGGCCAGAAGTAATCAAGGAATGCAGGGATTTCTTCAAAGAAATGAATAAAAAGGGTGTTGTTAAGGGGAGATTTGAAGATGAAAAATGGATCTGCTATTCAGGTGTGAAAAATTTTGAAATCAATTTTGCCTTTAGTGCAAAGGAATACCAGAACAATCTGGGGAAAGAATTTGGAATATCATATGAAATGATGGAAGCAATGTTAAAGTGTTATGCATGCTACTGTACAGGTGAATATATATTCCGAACCATTGCTGCTGATATCGTAAATGCTATTAAGAGTTTTATCTGTAAATGCAATGCATCAGCTATTTCATTAACACAAGCAGAACTTTATAAGATTGAGGATTTCCTGGCATTTATAAACACTCCGGCAAAAGATATTGATAGAGTGACTAAGAACTTACGAAAAATACGAGTTCATAATAGTGGAGCCAGGAAACTGTCACCATTGATAAATTATTTGGTTATTGAAAACGAAGTTAATGAGATGTTTGCATCGGGAATAATAGATGATGACTTTATCAGATTTTTTCCAATATATTTCTGGGTTAATGTCACCTTTATTTTGCCACTGCGGGCTACTGAAATGCTGGTTACACCGTTTGATTGTATGGAAATAGATGATGACAGAGTAATACTGAGAGTCAGAAGGACAAAACTAAAAGGTGGGCATAAACGAGTTTACTATGATGTTGATAAGGACTATGAGCTTTTTACATATTCATTAGACGGGATTATTAAAAAACAGGTTTTTAATAACATAAAGATGTATCAGGAAATGACTAGTAGCCATACTAGAAGATTTCTCTTTGATTATGGAGAGGTATTTTCAAATCATATGATGTCATTGTCCGGTTTTAATAATCTGCTAAAGGTGTTTATTGATGAAAGAATAGTAGGGAATCCCAAGTATGAATTTGCCAGATCAGTATGCGGGATATCTGAATTTGAATATGTTACAGCAGGTGACAGCAGACCGATTGCTATGGCAAACCTGTATTTTCAAGATGCTGGAGCAGACATATGTAGACAATTGGCAAATCATATGAATGTAACTACCAGCGAGGGATATTTCACCAATGTCAGTGAGACTCTATATTATTCGTCTATCATGCAAATGCAAAGCAAGATAAATAATGATTATTTAAAGGAAAGACAATATAGCAGCGAAATTGTAATAAAGGACAAATATAATTGCTCAAGCCCAAAACGGCTTAAAGATGAAACAAGTGTTGAGGATTGTCAGCCTGCACATTATTTTTCATGTTTTGGATGTCGTTATTATCATCCTTCCAACTCTGAGATTCAAAATGAAATGGATAGCCGAAAACAGGAACACCTTAAAAATATAAAGAAAATGCAGACTGTCTTGAAATCAACGAGCAAAATTAAAGGCAAAGATATAGATATGGATGAATTGTTTCTTAAGGTACACACAAGTAGTACCAGATATAAAGAGAGTACGGACGTATATGTGGAAGAGGAGGCAAAGAAATGGCTAGAACAGCGAAATACTCAGATGATCTCCTGCTAGATGCGGTAATACAATATTCGGAAATATGCAGAACCAAGATAAAGGCTACGGAGCTGGCGGAATGGGCTCGTAAGAATATAGCTGGATTAGAAGATGTAAATGACTATAATTTTACAAGACCGATCAAGAATCCTAATAGTGGCAAACTGGAAAAAAAGCTTTGTACCCAGAGAATGGAAGAGTTAAACGTTTCTCGCGATACGAGAAAAAAAGAAAGCCGGAACATTCTTCTGAGCTCAGTTAATATTAATCAGTTTTATGATCTGTCTGAGAGGGAGCAACGGTCATGCATCGCACAGGCACGGGATATTGTTGCTGAGTACAGACAAACAAATTCTTATCTGAGAAAAAAGACAGATTATTTAAATGCAATACAAAATGATTACGAAGATAAGCTCGAAGAACTTGAGAAGGGTATAAAAGCAGTTAAGTCAAAGCAGAAATATTTGGACAGAATATTATCCAAAATAATAAGGGATAATACAGAAGAACAGTTAAGAAATAAGCTTGCAGAAATGGGTATTACAGATGGTAGTTTTGACTTAAAGCGTTATAATGAATCTCTTAAATTGGAGATGGAGGACGTGTTTGACATTGAGAAAGCGATAAAGGAATATCAGCGTAACTATGCAGGAACTGAAAATTCAGAAGAACGCGATGATAATGGCATAAATGATAAGAAGGATTTTTTGGATGAGTTAACAGACTTTTAGTATCAAAAAGACCTGTGTCTTTTGTTGGGAATTATCATATTGATTGGATGCATTTGGGTAAACAAGGAGAGGAAGCCGATAATTTGCATTGGTATAGTAACGAAAAATTGAGAAGTGAATGGGATGTAGATGCCAATATAGGTGTTTCTCCATGTGACCTCAGTAACAATTCGCATAAAGAGGCCCATTGGAAATGTTGTAGAGGTCACAAATGGCAGGAAGAAGTAAGAAAAAGGGCAACTCGAGGATATGGATGTCCATATTGCTCTGGAAAACGAGTTATAGTTGGTGAGACTGATCTTGTAACGAAAGCCCCTAAATTAGCGAAAGAGTGGCATCCTACAATGAATGGGGATTTGAAGCCATCGCAGTTTTCATTGCATTCAAATAAAAATGTTGTTTGGCTATGTCCTAAAGGGCATGCATATAAAGCAATGATAAATGATAGGAGTAGGGGCAAAGGCTGCCCATATTGTGCAGGAAAGAAACCGATCATAGGGGAGACGGATTTGGAACATAATTATCCTGAGCTTATATTGGAATGGGATTTTGATAAAAATAAACGATTGCCTAATGAATATACATGCGGATCACATAAAAAAGTATATTGGATCTGCCCCAAAGGGCATGAATACATTGCTTGTATCAAAGATAGAGTAAGAGGTAATGGCTGTAGCAAGTGTGCCCATAGGAAGGTAAGTACCGGGGAAACTGATTTACAGTCAAACTTTCCTGAAATTGCAGAACAGTGGAACTATAAAAGAAATAAAACCACACCAGATAAGGTGTTTTCTCACTCTAATAAAGAATATTGGTGGATTTGCGATAAGGGACATGAATGGAAGGCAGTAGTATATTCACGGACTGGTAAAAACAAAAATGGTTGTCCTATTTGTAGTGGCTGGATGGTTGATCGTGGCAGAACGGATTTTTTCACCGTTTATCCTGAATTATTGCATATGTGGAATGATCAGCGTAACCGAAAAAGACCTTCTGATGTTACGGCACACTCTAATATTAAGGTGTATTGGAAATGTGAAAACGGGCATGAATGGAGAACATCGGTTGACAAGATAAGTGGTGGAACAGGCTGTCCGTATTGTCATAGAATGCAAATATCATCAAAAAAACTTGATTAATTTTATCATTGCTTAAAATATCCCTTTTTATGGTCAAAATTCATGATTATTGAATGGCATTCAATAGTAGAGATATATGAATACATTGGTATGGTCAAAAAATATGGTCATAAATTGGGTATCCAAAATACAAAAGTTATGACTAAAAATATAAGAACTAAAGTAAATGCCAATTTTTTTAATCATCAGCAATAATCTAAAACCATTTTCGGAGATTCAATGCAAAGATTCATATTGGAAATACTGTTTAAATAAAAAATAATGAGGAAAATGTTTACAGAAAAAGATATTCAAGGCTTGGGATATTTTGAGGTCATGTCGTTATCTGAGACGATAGAACTGCTATCACGAAATACCCTCCACTGTTGGATGATATATGTGAAAGGGACTATTTACGAGTTATATCATAAGCACAGCATCTTCGATGAGTACCATCATCAGACTGACTATGGGAGCTTGTTTGACTGTATTCTTGACATAGTATTACATGATGAGTATCAGATGAATGGCAGAAAGAATCCAAAGTACAATGCTAAGTCATATGTGGATGAGCTTATAACTATATATAGATAAAATAAAAAGGAGACTATAAATGAATAAAATAGATGACATTGAACAGAAAGTGAATACTGTTATATGCAGGGCAAGGGTGTTTAATATGATTTCGTCATACCTTGTAGCCGACATAGATGAAGGTTTTTTTGAGAAAAATGATATTATAGATGTAATTTGGCTTCTGTCAGAAGGTTTTAACCAAATTCATGATGAACTAATAAAGATTGACGAAGGACTGATGAGACTAGGAAGAGATTAAGGGGGAGATTTAAATTCTCGAAGATCCTTTACAGGTATGTTTAGCTGTGCTTCAGCAGTTGCCCCCATCGAAAATCTACATGTCTTCTCGTCATATACGGAATAACATGTTCCTCCTACCATAACATGATTTATCGGTAAACCTATAGTTTGTCCGGTTGCTTTTTCTTTTAAATAAATATCGTAGCTCATGATGTTTCTAGTTTGACCTCATCAAGTTCTTCCCATTCAATAACTTCTATAAGCTTATTCCTAATTTCTAAATCATCTATGTCAAGAAGAGAAATTTCATCGCGAGCAAAATGTCCAGCTATCGTATTTCCGCGTCGCCAATTATGTACCTCTTCCAAGACGGTAAAGAGAAGCAGCATTAAAATCTGCCTCTTAAACATGCAATTATCATATCTGATATTCTTAAATGCAATGTACAGGATATACTGGATGAAGCACCAACCATTACTCCAGTAGAAAATCACAATAAAGTTGTTCCGATTAAAGTAAAAAATCCCATACAGTTGGAAAAATTGAGAAGTCAAAAGGGATTGACCAGAAAGGATCTCGCAGAAATTACCGGAATCAGCTATCCTACCTTGCAGCTTTATGAGCAAAAAAGAAGCTCGATTGATAAAATGACTCTCTGGAACGCTATGCTTATATCAAAAGCTCTAGGATGTGAAGCCTGGGAATTACTTGACGATTGTCCCTATTATAAAATATAGATTGCTATATTAGGTATGCATGGATCAGTGCCCAATAAGAAATTTCAAAATAAAGCTCTCGAACTGCTAAGATAGCAGTCTAAGAGCCCATTCTATCGTTGGTTGTAGCCTGTTGTAACTCTCTATTGTAAATAGGTTTTTGCTTACAGGTAGTTTAATCCGCAGTCATCTCGTCCAGAAACATTTCCTCTGCTGTCTTACCTGGAAAAAACTTACGTTCATCTTCTCTATCTGAGTCACGTAGTTTAATAAAGTGCTCATTCATGGAATCAAAAACTTTCTTTACAAGATTTTCCTTCCCATGCTTCATTAGCCCTCTGATTAATTCTTCGTATTCAGAATAGACTGTTAGTTTATCCCCATCTTCATACACGAGCTCAATGTAAGTATCTTTAAATAAGTGGTTATTAACCAAATATTTGTAGCTGATATTCACAACGTTTGCTGTGTCAACCCAATGATAAATGCTACGTATCCGTATTCTTGTATATGTATCTTCCGGTGGTTGATTATCATATGCATCATAGTCATACGACACACAAAAGCCGTCTTCATCGCATTCGACATTATCATCATAATAATACAAATTGCCTTTATAATTAGGAGCTCCAACGTATGCGAAAATGCCCTTTTTTCCAATCCATGTAAGGCCAAAAAAATCTGTCCACTCCACATGTTCTAGACCAAACTGTCCCGCATCACGTTCTATAGAATAAAAATCTGGAAGAAGATCACAATTTTCATAATAATCCCCCTTACATCTTCTGGCTCTAGTGCATATGTATATTTTATGTTGTTCTGGTGAACTCTTTAAATCCCAACTCCATCTATCCGGAAAAAACTTTACATAGTCCTCAACGTATTCTCTTATCATTTTTTATCATGCTCCCGTCTCTAATCTTTACAATTTTCTATTATGTCGTCATTGAATTCGTCTGGTTCTAGTTCTGTCAGGCAATTATCCTTGGGCTTCCTCAAACTTTCTCGTTATTGTATCTACAATGTACAGTTTCTGATTCCCATATGGTTCTCCGTTTGAGTACGTTGAAAAAAGATCAAGTGAAAGCACCCCACAAGCATCAAGAGGTTTTTCAACAGGCGTATGCCCAACAACCTGATAAAAGAGATCATCTCTGAACATTCTGAAAAATCCGATTGAGGTCTTGCCCATATGGGCGAACTATTTCTCCATAATTCCTGCTTTCCCATACGATTTATCTTAGCCAGGATATCCTCTATTTCCTTCACATGATATCCACAGGAATGAAGTACAAACGTCTCAGTAAGTCCTGCATGACTGAACAGTATATTATCGATTCTATGCACAAATCTATATCTATCATCAAGAATCCGCTCGAGCTTTGTAATACCTTCAATAACTGTTATCCTGGCCTATACTGAATAACCTGATTCCATTGCATCCCAGAGATAGGACACATCATGATTGCCATAGCACCAAAGAGATTGCGTATGCTCTTTTCCAAATTCTGCAGCTCTCTCAAGGGTGTCCTTATAAGCTCCAATATCATTACCCTTTCCCCAATCATCTACCAAGTCTCCAAGAACGATAATAACGTCGTAACTATCCCTAGTTATTCTTTCAGCCTGATCAAAAATCCAAGGTTTTAAGTGTACATCTGGAATTACTAAAACTCTGCTCATAATATTTTTCCTTGCTTCTACCAGGATGAAATGTTCCTTCATTTCTTTGGAACAATCAACCTATCAATGATTATCTCTATACGGTTTTTTAAGAGACTATTAAAATTGTTTTGCGGATAGCTTTTTAAACATTGTTGCATCCTTTTGCGGTAGCATTCTTATACTAGATATTTCAACTAACGCTTTGCCATACGCTGTGTTTGCATAACAAATCATACCCGGACAAACAGGGACTTTATTTGACCTCCAGTAATAGTTCTTTGTTCCAGTTAAGAATCTAGTCTTTAGATGCCGCGCAGCAACGGTCTTTATAAGCTTTTCATTGTGATATTGAATTATGCAGACAACATTTTTGATATTGTTTTCCTGAGCAATCAAATAACTACAGTACCCATCCACGATTTTATAATTCTCATCAATAACAATTGGATTCACATCTAATAGAGCATATATGTTTTTTTGGGAGTTTTGAAAAACTTGGTTATATAAACTATATTTATTTATTGATGGGGGAGCCATGTGACCTTTTTTGATCATATTTGTCGGGATGGTTTCCATAAGCATTGAATAATTATGCTTTTTTAATGGTATATTTTGAGTGATATTGTTGCCTTTAAAGGAATTTAGAAATGGAATATCGCAGCGTAAGACATTTAATTGTTTATTAAAAGACTGAAGGCATAAAAGGAAATCTTTATCATTAAGATGAAGAAGAGTAGTTCTATCTGGAACAATTCCTAAAATGAGTTGTCCAAATCTAAAATTTGGGTATTCTTCCCAAACAGCCGCCAGATTTTTTAAAAGCTGTACTTTGTTATGATTATCTTTCATTTTTACCTCATTTCTGAATTATGATATGTTATTATTTTATTTTAGTAAGTACCATTTCCATATATCGGGGAGATTGCTAGATAGAATCCATAAATGAAACAATATTGTTGAAATTATGAGCGTCACAAATATCATGATTTTAAATATTGTATATCTCCAATCATTCATATGTTGATCCTTCTTATATATTACAAATTATAGACAGATGATTTTGTTATTGGAGTCATCAGTAGATGAAGCTTTTTTTTCCCTTTTTGCTCTCGTAAGAGTGCTTATACTGATACCGGTCATGAGAGAAACTTGATTGTATGAATGATTCTCTAACAGTTCTAGGGCTAGTTTTATTTGTTGGGGATTATATTTTTTGGGACGTCCTTCTTTGTAGTTGGGCTTAAGACGAGCTATGGCACGGCCCTCCTGGGTTCGTTCTATTATTAGATCCCGTTCAAATTGGGCAAATGAAAGAAGTAAATTCCTTACTAGGACACTCATGGATGAGTTATCTAGGACTCCAAGATTGAGAACATAAACTGCAACCCCTTTACTAATCAGATTAGTTATAGTTTCTGTAGCCTGAGCTACGGTTCGTGCAAAACGATCCATTTTAGTAACAATTATCATATCTCCTTGATTTATAGAATCTATTAGCTTGGATAGTTCAGGCCTATCAATTTTCGTTCCGGTAAATGTTTCAACGCAAACTTTTTCAGCGCCAGCTTTTCTTACTGCCTCTAACTGTGCCTCCAGACTATTGCCATCATTTTTTTGGCTTTTTGAGCTGACACGAATATAGCCGTATTTCATGTCCCCTCCCTTTTTGAAAAAAGAGAGGCAATTGCCTCTCTTATATAAAAACTTTTATTTGAGTACAGAATACTCAGCAAAATGGTTTGGATATGAGTCCATACCGCCAGGACGTTCGGATTGTACTTCCTCAGGAGAAATACCGTAGCCTATGATTTCTATTCTACCTTCATCAAACCATTCACAATTTCGATGGATGCTTTTTTTCTTTGCTTTTGGTTCTAAACAATAGGAGTCTGAATCGAATAATGAAGTCATCCTGCCTGTACAGATTCCTTCAAACCCCGTAACCTTATCGCGGCATAGTTTTCCAAAAAACTCTTCCTGCTTTCCCTGTTCATCTCGGTTGGGATCTACCTCTATTACAGTTTCAAGAGTAATTAAAGAATTAGGGCTAAATGTTCTTGGAATGGCCTTATATTCTTGTCCATCTTCCTTGATTTGGCGTAAGGAATATTTATCACAGCCATAGAGCCATGTAATACGTTCAAAACAGATTCCTTCAAAACCTGTAAGCTTATCGCGGCACTTCTTTCCAAACAGTTCATTCTGTCTGCTCATTCTTTTCCCCTCCATTAGAGGCATGCAACAATACCTCTAAGTTAACATTTAAATAGTCAGCGAGTTTCACAAAAAAGGTTAGATTTTCTGTTTCACCTTTTTCGTATCTTTGAAGAGTACGCATAGATATACCAAGATCATCAGCACATTTTTGTTGCGATATTCCGCGGCGTTTTCGCAATTCTTTTATCTGATTTTCCATAGTATTTTCCTCCGTAAATAATTGTAATACCGATAAAAAGTTATTTGTAGCGACAATAATGTCGCCATTTAAAGAGTATAGCCGAATTTTCGGCAATAGCAAATTAAAAAATGCCATACTAAGCTAATTATTAGAGGAGATATGGCGTGATCACATTTGAACCCTTTTGGGAGACTATTAAGGAAAAGAATATTTCACAATATAGCTTAATCAAAGACTATGGCTTTAGTACCGGTACATTAGATGCGTTGAGAAAAAATGAAAGTGTTACGTTAAAGACAATAAATGATATCTGCAATAAAATAGATTGCGATATTCCTGATGTAATCAAATATATCCCTGACAGATGAGCTAAAGCGAGTATGTCAGGGATTTTTTACTACACATCTTTTGAAGAGAGAGATTGTGAGTGCATTTTCATGGCGCCACGAATTAAGAAATATAAGCATGAGAACCATATGTCTTCATCATCATAATCATTCAGCATTACGTCAAATACGCTATAAATTGTACTGATCAAACACGGAGCAGCAATAAGCATAAAAAAAGCCCCATCTGTCCGAGTATAGCAAGCCATTTCATCAATTAATTTGCGCAAAGCTGGTGTTTGTATTTCTAGATATACAGAATATATTGGCTTTAGAGGGTTTTCTTCATCGTTGTTTTCTTCGTGTGTTTGATCAAATTGCTCTCGGGAATAACCAGAATCATGGATGTTGATCAGCTCTTTTATTATTTTTATACATGTAGAAATTATACTTCTCATTTCTTTGTCTGTATAAGCGCAAGAAAATCTATTATCTTGTAATACAACTTCGTAATACATACCACCTTCAAGTTCTTCTTTTCCAAAATCAGCTTTGATTCGTTCTAACAATTCGTCATCGTAATCCTCATTCAAAATATCAAATTCTGATATTGCAAGCATAGGAGACCTCCATAAGGATATTTTAGATAATTATATTGTGCGAAAAGAGTATCTGATATAGACAAAATTGTCGTATATAGGGGTAAAGTCCCTTATGTAAAGATGAGGCAAGTCTAGATAGATATGGAAGAGAACGGTAAAAAAATATGGTATTATTAAAATGAAACCATATTTGAAGCTAATTTTATGGAAGAGTGGGCATTTTTATGACAATCCTTGATAAAAAACAAATGTCTGAAGAGGATATCAAGCTTAATTTTATTACACCTGCGATTCAGAAAAACTGGAATGACCATATAACGATGGAAACAAAAATAACTGATGGTCAGATTAATATAAAGGGTAACATGGTTGCCCGAAATAAGCCTAAGTATGCTGACTATATGCTTTACCTCAATGATAGCAAGCCAATTGCGATAGTTGAAGCAAAGGACAATAACCATTCAGTTTCATTTGGTCTTCAGCAGGCGATGACATATGCACAGATGATGGATCTTCCATTTGCATATTCATCTAATGGTGATGCATTTTATGAGCATGACTTTCTTACAGGTAAGGAAAGGCAGATATCTATTGATGAGTTTCCTACACAGGAAGAACTATATTCAAGATATTATGCAGAATCTAATGAGGGTGTGGGGCTATCAGATGAAGAAAAAAAGATAGTAAACCAGCCCTATTATTCATCACAGAATACATATCCTCCAAGATATTATCAGAGAAATGCTGTTAACCGAACTGTGGAAGCAATAGCGAGAGGACAGCAGAGACTTCTTCTTGTAATGGCAACTGGTACCGGTAAGACATATACAGCGTTTCAGATTGTTTACAGACTTCTAAGATCAGGAATGAAGAAAAGGATTTTGTACCTGGCTGACAGGAATATACTTGTAGATCAGAGTATTCTTCAGGATTTTGCTCCACTTGAAAAGACAATATATAAGGTGGATTTTTCTGATAAGGAATGTCTGAAAAATATAGCTTCCCATGAGGTTAACTTTGCTCTTTACCATCAAATGGTAGGACAAAATGATGAGGAACATTTCAGGCAGATACCAGCTGGATACTTTGACCTTATTATAGTTGACGAGTGCCATCGCGGTTCAGCTAAAGAAGACAGTAACTGGCGTAAAGTACTAGAATACTTTAATGTCGCTACTCAGATAGGAATGACAGCAACTCCGAAGGAGAGCGCAACAGTATCAAACATTGATTATTTTAAGGAACCGGTTTATACATACAGTCTTAAGCAGGGTATAGAAGATGGATTCCTTGCACCATTTAAGGTATTCAACATCACGCTTAATATTGGTGATGGTTGGAGACCGTATAAAGGTCAGCTGGATATAAATGGTAATGAAATAGAGGATAGGATCTATAACAACCGTGATTATGATTACCCGAACGGTGTTATTCTGGAGGATAGAATAAATGAAGTTGCCTACGAGATAACAGAGTACCTAAAGGCAACTGACAGAATGCAGAAGACCATCGTATTCTGTGCCACAGAAGATGCTGCAGAGAGAATGAGGATTGCACTTGTAAACCTAAATTCGGATATGGTCGAGAAAAATCCGGATTATGTTGTGCGTATTACAGGATCGGATGATTATGGAAAGAGTAAGCTTGATTATTTTATTTCTGTATCATCCCTGTACCCGGTTATAGCTACAACATCAGAACTATTGTCTACGGGTGCAGATTGTAAGATGACAAAGCTCATTGTGCTCGATAAGTGGCTAGAGAGTATGACCACATTCAAGCAGATCATTGGACGTGGTACGAGAATACGTGAAAAAGACGGTAAAACACATTTCGCTGTGATGGACTTTAGGAACATCACGAGACTATTCGCAGATCCTGACTGGGATGGCCCCATAGAGCAGGACGACAAGTTCCATCATGGAGGTGGGCATATCAATCCTCCAAAACCACCTTACGGACCAGGGACGATAGATCCAACGGAAAGCATGGGGGTACCAATTATTGGAAAAGACGGATGTCGCGTTTATACAACAATAAAGACCGTTTCAGTTTATGATGCTAATGGTAAACTTCTGAGACAGGAAGATATTATTGATTACACAAGAAAAAATGTTAAAGGTGAATATGCTTCCTTATCAGATTTCATCAGAAAATGGAAAGAGTCAGATAAAAAGGAAATAATAGAAAAATCGTTTGCTGATATGGGCATAGATCTTAAGGCTTTAAAGGCAGAACAGAATATGGATGATGTGGATGATTTTGATTTTATATGCTACATCGTATATGGAAAGAAGCCATTAACACGGAAGGACCGTGCCAATAATGTAAAAAAGAAAGATTTCTTTAGTAAATACTCAGGAGAAGCGAGGGCTGTTCTTGAAATCCTTCTGGATAAATATATGAACCAGGGCATAACAGAAGTAGAAGATATAAAGGTTCTTTCACTGGCAGACTTTGCAGATTATGGAAAACCTGCAAAGATTGTAAAACTTTTTGGCGGCAAAGAAAAATATGAACTTGCAATAAAGGAACTCGAAGATAGCCTTTACGCAATGGAGATGTAAGCATATGGCAAAGGGAATAATATATGTTATGACAACAGCAGTTCCCGGACTCGTCAAAATTGGCAAAACCGGATCAGAGCAATTTGAACAGCGTATGTATAATTTAGAGCACAATGGATACAGGAATGTAACTGCACTCAAAAGGAGCTTTGCAATAGAAGTTGAAGATTATGATGAAAAAGAATCCCTTTTACATACGATCTTTGAGAAAAGCAGATTAGCAGATACTGAATTGTTTGCCATTGATGTTAATATTGTTATTCAGCTGCTTTCTTCTTTTGATGGCAATATGATTTATCCAATTGCTGAAAAGAAGGATGAAGTATTTGAGGAAGCTGCTAATAATAGCCAAAGTAAGCTGATTCCTAATGGCATATACACATTGAAACGAAAGAAAAAAATAGAGAATAATAGGACTATTAGTGCTACAGCTGAGATAAAAAACGGCTCTTGGATGCTAAAAAAAGGTAGTAAACTGGGCATGGTTGAAAGTGCGGGAGTTTCCAAAAAGGCAAAAATAATAAGAGCCAATATGGCATTAGATAAGGATGGTCAGCTATTAGAAGACTATGATTTTGGAGAGTGTGCACCAAGTTTAGTCGGGGATGTTGTTATGTTTGCATCTGTAGATGGTTGGACTGAATGGAAAAACATCGAAGGAAAGCCAGTAGATATATATAGAGTTAAGGAGAAAGAAGACTAAAATGGCATTACAATCAGGATTTATTAAAAGAGTAAGAGACATCATGCGCATGGATGCCGGTATCAATGGTGATGCGCAGAGAATTGAGCAGATGGTATGGATGCTCTTTCTCAAAGTATATGATGCAAAAGAAGATGACTGGGAACTTAATGAGGATAACTATACATCAATTATTCCAGAAGAGTGCAGATGGAGGAATTGGGCTGTTGCTGACGAGAATGGTCATGCAATGACAGGAGACGAGCTTCTTGATTTTGTAAACAACAAGCTTTTTCCTACACTCAAAAATCTTTCCGTGGATCCTTCAACTCCGGTAAAGAAAGCTATTGTAAAGTCCACATTTGAAGATGCGAACAACTATATGAAGGACGGAGTATATCTTCGCCAGGTCATTGACGTTATCAATGAGATAGAATTTGATGATGTAAAAGAAAGCCATGATTTTGGCTTTGTTTACGAAGAAATCCTTAGGGATCTTCAGTCTGCAGGCTCCTCTGGTGAATTCTATACGCCCAGAGCTGTAACAGATTTTATGGCTCTTATGATACAGCCAAAGCTCGGAGAAAAGATGGCTGACTTTGCCTGTGGAACAGGCGGTTTTATCACATCATGGCTTGGTCAGCTCCAGAAGCAGGTAACAGACACAGAAGCACAGAAACTGTTTGATGACAGTATTTATGGTATCGAAAAGAAGCCTTTTCCATACCTTCTCTGTGTTACCAATATGCTTTTGCATGATATAGAAGTACCAAACATCTATCATGACAATTCACTGAGACGTAATCTTCTGGATTATACAGATGATGATAAATTTGATGTAATCCTTATGAATCCTCCATATGGTGGACATGAGGATAAATCCATTCAGGGATTCTTCCCTGATGATCTTGCTTCTTCAGAAACGGCAGATCTTTTTATGTCTGTTATCATGTACCGCCTGAAGAAGAACGGAAGAGCAGCTGTAATCATTCCGGATGGATTCTTGTTTGGTCTTGATAATGCAAAGGTAGCAATAAAGACAAAGCTACTTACTGAATTTAATCTTCATACTGTAGTAAGACTCCCAGGATCAGTATTTAGTCCTTATACATCAATATCAACCAATTTGCTTTTCTTTGATAACACAGGTTCAACAAAAGAGACTTGGTTCTACAGAGTAGATATGCCTACTGACAGAAAACATTTCTCAAAGACAAAGCCCATGGAGCTTAAGCATTTTGACGATTGTATTACATGGTGGAATGACAGAAAAGAAATCATACTTGAAGATGGACCAAAAGCACAGAAGTTTACAGCAGATTTCCTCTTAAATGATCAGGAATGCAATCTTGATCTCTGCGGATATCCTCATGAGGAAGAAGAGGTTCTTTCTCCTATGGAGACTATAAAAAATTATCAAGAAAAACGTGCCAGTCTTAATGCTGAAATAGATAAGGTTCTAGCTGAGCTTGAGGCATTACTTCCAGGAGGTGTTACAGAATGACTCCTGAACAATTAAAAACAAGCATTCTTCAATATGCTATTCAGGGTAAGCTTGTGGAACAGAGACCTGAAGAAGGAACCGCTGAAGAACTATATCAACAGATGAAACAAGAAAAGCAAGCGCTGATAAAGGAAGGAAAAATTAAAAAAGAAAAGCCGTTGGCTGATATAAATGATAAAGAGATTCCTTATGATATTCCTGATAGTTGGAAGTGGGTAAGGTTTAATGACTTTGGTGTTTATAAAAAAGGTCCTTTTGGAAGTGCTCTTACAAAGAGTATGTTTGTAACAAAAGGCGATAATACAGTCAAAGTATATGAGCAAAAAAATGCAATCCAAAAAGATGCGACATTGGGCGATTATTATATCACTAGACAATACTTTGAG
Source organism: Butyrivibrio sp. WCE2006 (assembly GCF_000701985.1). Classification (NCBI taxonomy): domain Bacteria; kingdom Bacillati; phylum Bacillota; class Clostridia; order Lachnospirales; family Lachnospiraceae; genus Butyrivibrio; species Butyrivibrio sp. WCE2006. Next base: position 147,993 of record NZ_JNKH01000008.1, read on the forward strand.
GAAAAAATGTCTGGCTTTGAAGTTCATCCTGGTGATGTTATTGTAAGCTGTGCAGGAACCATTGGTGAGACATATATATTACCAGAAAACATAGAGCAGGGTATTATAAATCAGGCCTTAATGCGTATGGAGCTAATGCCTTCTGTTTATAAGGAATATTTCCTGCTATTCTTTGATGTAGTATTAAAGGAAACAGCGAGAAAGAGCAGCAAAGGTTCTGCGATAAAGAATATACCGCCTTTTGATGAACTGAAGAATTATCTAGTGCCATTACCTCCGTTGATGGAACAACAGAGAATTATCACTAAGATTAATGAGGTATTCCCATATATAGATCGCTATGCTGTAGCATATGAAAAACTTGAACATTTTAATGCGAGATTTCCTGAAGAAATGAAGAAATCAATTCTGCAATATGCTATTCAAGGCAAATTAGTGGAGCAGAGATCCGAAGAGGGTACGGCTGAAGAATTATACAATCAGATACAGTCAGGAAAACAGATGCTGTTGCAGAAAGGGCAGATAAAAAAAGAGAAGCCATTACCACAAATAACTGAGGATGAACTACCTTTTGAACTACCTGAAAATTGGAAATGGGTAAGAGTTGCAGAGATTTGCTCAATTATAAATGGCGATAGAGGAAAAAACTATCCTGCAAAATCCACATTGAAAAAGGAAGGTATTCCATTTATAAGTGCACTAAATCTAGATGGCAAGACTGTAAAACAAGACGCAAATTTATTATGCCTTTCCGATGAACAATATGATAAATTGGGGAGTGGTAAGCTTGTCAAAGATGATATTGTGGTATGTATAAGAGGGTCATTAGGAAAGCATGGAAGATACCCATTTGAAAAAGGTGCAATAGCATCTTCGTTAGTTATATGCCGCCCATTTGTGAATGATGATGTATTAGCAGAATACTTCATGCTTTATTTAGATGCTCCATTATTTTATTCACAAATAAGACTTTATGATAATGGCACGGCACAACCTAATTTATCAGCCAACAGCTTTGAGAAATTTTTGCTTCCATTACCACCAATGGATGAACAGAAGCGAATCATTGAAAAAATAAAGGCATTAGCGCCACAATGTGAAAGGCTAAACAAATGAGAACAGTAGCATTGAGATTTAGTGACAATATTGCTCCTGAATGCGGTACTATAAAAGCACATGAACTTGTGATTTCTAAATATGATGAGGTTTGGTATGGTAAATTTGGAAATACTCTGTCGGGCAAAATCATTAATGAAATTTTAAATAATGATGACCCCAAAATATTATTAATACAAAGTGGAACATCAAATAGATACTGGGCGCATGTGAAAAGCATTAGTAAAGAAATGCCAGACCTCGAAAAAGTACCATCATATTATCATCATGAGAAGGGAAGAATAAAAACGTGGTTTAATGTCATTAAATTTGAAAAAGCAGATAAAAATGTAATGTCAAAATGTACTGTTGCTTCATCTGGAACTATACTCACGAGAGCCTCCATGCATAGTATGAGCCCGTATTTTATTATCGATTACGAAGAATGATGTTTCAGGCATTTTGAAAAAGCGTAATATACTTGTAAATTGTGGTTCTGGAGCATTTTAACATATTAGCAAATTCAGTTACAGTTATGAGTCCAGACTTATACTGAGGGTAGTGTTTTAAAAACTTATCAGGCAGATTAGTGGCATCAACCACTGGTCTGCCTATCTTTTTACCTTTTGCCTTGGCATTATCAAGTCCAGACTTTACTCGTTGTGAAATAATGTCCCTTTCCATTTCAGAAAAGACACCCCACATCATAAGCATACCTTTTGTCATGGGATCTATCTCATCCATTCTGCAATCTATGACAAAACTTCCAATAACGAGTTTTATTTTTTTATCCTGAACAAGCTGCATAATATCACATAGGTGCTTTGTGGATCTGGTGAGACGAGAGACTTCTGTAGAAATAATGGTATCGCCCTGGGATATAACATCTAGTAGTTTCTGAAACTCTGCTCTGTCAAGCTTTGTGCCAGATTCATATTCCCAAAATATATTTTTATCCTCTTTAACTCCCAGCTTTTTAAGCTCTCTTTTCTGTCTACTAATATCCTGTTTAGATTCATTGGTAGAGCAGCGAGCATAGCCATAGATTTTTGACATAATATATTCCTTTCAGTGTTCAATAAAAGGTTGATTCAATAAAATGAACAAATTTATCCAAAACAAATGCGCTTTTCAGATCCTCAGAATGAGGTTCAATGCTCTGAAAACACTGAAAAACGCATACATTGGATTCTATGATATTAGTATAACACAGGTCTATCCCAAATTGTTCACGAAAACATCTGTTTTTGTGAACACATAATAAACGTACTTTCTGCCTATCAAATTACGCACTTATACAATTGCATTACAGATCTATTATCAATACAAGGAAACAGGGTGCGTATTATAATCAAAATAGGCACTTAAAAATGATTTTGTGGTAAATCATAAGCTCCAGATACTACATTCGTGTGTTGACATTCCTAGGCCTCCTCTGATAAATTGAAGTTAAGAGGAGCGGATTGATCAACCGCACCGGCATTAAGCGCATTTGATGTACCCGTAGGGAATTGCACCCTACTGTGAGCTTTATCAAAGGCGCTTTTTGTTTGTCATAAAATGGTGAAGATGGTCATAATACATACTCTGTTTGTACAAATTTATAAAAATGTTTGTCTTGGTAGCCTATAATCACATTGGCATAGCACTATCCCATAAATATTTACCATTTATTTTATATGAAGTTAATAAATATAGGATAGAATAATTACAAGGTGATTTGATTTTAGAATTCTTAAGTGATGTATCTTGAAAAGATATATAAGTATTTTATCTTAATAGTCTTTTATAATTCTTCTGTTGATTTCATAGGGATAGCAAATTGGAGAGATTTATATGGTTTACAGATATATCAGAAAAACTCACAAAATAGGAAAACATACAGTATTTGTCCAAAGATTTTCGATAAGCGATTTTGTTGCGTATTCAATTGGTGATTTTATCGGAAGACTATTAGGATTTATATTTCTTTGTATTCCAGTATATATATTTATGTTTTGCATATCAGCAATAGCTAATGCTTTTAGAGCTATAATTAACTTTGTAATATGGATTATTAATCAGTTCATTTACATTGTTACAGGAACAAAAAAAGAACGTATTAAAGCAATTGTATGCCTTGGAATAATTATTGCTGGAATAATTGCTGTTTGCATAATTGTGAAAGATTTGAAAAAAATTAACCATGATAATTCAGAAAGGTATACTGCTCAAAATGCTGTTGAAGCTGATACTGTAAATATAGCAACTGCTAATCCAATAGAAGTGGATGCTGACAATAACATAGAATCTGAATTTATTTTTGCTGATTCTGATCAAAGATTTTTAACTGATGATGAAGTAAAAGGACTATCAAGTGAAGAAATAAGATATGCAATAAATGAAATATATGCAAGAAGAGGACGAGCATATTCTGATCCGGAATTGAAAGCATACTTTGAATCAAAGAGCTGGTATAAACCATTGTATTCTAAATCAGAATTTTCTGATGATGTGTTTAATGAATTTGAAAGCGCTAATATAAATCTTTTGGTTAAATATAGGTAAATTATGGATGCTATACATTTTTATTTTCAATTTGTAAGTGCAATGAAGGAAAGTAATGTATTTGAAAAAACAGGCCAAACATATTTTGAGATTTATAGAGATTTCAAAGCGTTTACCGAATTAGTAAACAAATATGTTATTCATAATATCATTGAAAATGATCCTTCAGGATTAACGGTACAACATGAATATTATCGAATAGACACGGTGGGGTGGAAAAGTAATTACAAGGATATCGTTGATGATGCCAGTGACGCAGGATTAAATCCACATTTATGGGATTTAGAAGTGGCTATTGAGCATGAAAATGATGTTTGTGATTGGACAGATGAAGTAATTAAACTTATTCATATAAAATGTCCACTGAAGGTGATCATTTGTTACAACCATCATGATATAAGAAATGAAAATGATCTGGAAAAACTATCATTTGTTGCAGATTGCATGAATAAAGTGAAAGCTTTCCATTATGGAGATGAAGAGTATTTGCTTATCATTGGTAATGCGAGCAACTCTATAACACATAAGGCAAGCTACAATTGTTTTGATTATAGAGGCTATGTTCTTGATAGCAGAGATATGAAATTTTCTCGTTTATCTGTAAAACCGCTTTTTATGCATAGAAAATGAGAACGGGGCTGTCGCACTATGATCCCTTACTTTTTTATTTTCTATACAGGAGAAATATTATGAATAAATCATTGCGTCATTTATTATTTATCATATTAACTTCTATTGTAATAGGTTTTATATTTTTGCCAATCACTACAAAAGCGTTTGGCGAAACACATAGAACCAAATATAAGATAGTAGGCAAACTCAAAGAGGGTGCATACACACATATGAAAGGTGTGACGAAATCTAAAAGCTCTAATGTTATAACAGAGACGCACTATTTATACAAATTATCAGTGCCAAAAAATTGCTATGTGAATTTTTACGGATTCAATTATGATTGCAATATTTACAAAGTCAAAAAAGGAAAGATTGTAGAGGGACCTTTAATAGAAGGAATATATGGTTCCATTGATAGCACTGATTCCAGGAGTATAGCTTTACCAAAGGGAACCTATTACTTAAAGGCTACGGGTAAATTTCCAGTATCTATCAAATTCAAAATAGTTAAATACAAGAGTGGCAAAAATACCAGTATAGACAAGGCAAAAAGACTTCAAAAGAAGAAATCGGAGATACTTATAGACAATAAAAAGCGTTGGTATAAAATAGAGTTGACCAAATCGCAGAAAATACGGATTATTTCACAGGATTTGGTAACAAAAGAATACTTTTATTCTAATGGTGAGTCAAATCGCCATTATTTGTCTGATAACACAAAAATCACTGATTCTTATTTCGATTACACAACAGGATGGGAATTGCTAGATTCCAATAAAAATCATATAAATGTCACACAATCATATTCAAATAAATATGGCACTTATGGATGCGAATCTGAAGTATTATCTAACGGAACATATTATGTTTGTTATGCTGGTGAAGATAAATATCATATGAAGGCAATTCTTTGGTACTAATACGTCTCTCTGCATATTGAATAACCTTCTATACAATTCAACGTGCAGACGAAACCAATAGAGCTAAAAAAGGGATTTTTTAATAATCTTTTTATTAACCTTTGCAATATTACGACAGATGGGGCTGTCGCACTAATTTAGTGTGACAGCCTTTTTGACGCCCAGCCTCTCAGGCATCCGTACTGAAATGTTTGTTTTCGTCTGCGGTGTGATTTTCTAAAACTCATTAAGCATCAAATGCCTCATTTCGACCTTGCTCAGAGAAATCGGCATTTGATGCTTTCTTCGTTTTGAAAATCAACATCCTCGTCCGAGAACTGCACATTTCTGTACAGATACCTGAGGGGCTGGGCTGTCAATAAATACCTTCACTTAACACAAAAACCAGACTTCGAAAAGCCTGGTTTCTGCGGTAAAATATATTTATGCTACTAAATAAAATCTTACAAGGAGATTATACCGTTTCTTCCTTGTATCATCAAATCAAACTTCCGCTCGACATAGAAATTTCTATCCCATCCGATGATCCGGTGCGCCTGGTAAGTGCATTTGTGGAGGAGATGGATCTTTCTGATCTGTATAAGACTTATGACAGAATCAGAAAGAATCAGGCCTCACCGCATCAGATGCTGAAGATTGTCATCTATGCGGCAATGACCAAAATCTATTCTAGTCGTGATATTGAGTCTGTCTGTAAGAGAGATATCAACTTCATGTATCTTCTGGACGGAGCTCCTGCTCCAGATCACTCCACCATAGCAAGATTTATATCCATTCATCTCTCACAGTGTGCTAAGCGTCTTATGGCACAGGTAGGAACTATACTGCTCGAACTGGGAGAAATATCAGGCGAAAACATCTTTATTGATGGAACTAAAATAGAGTCGGTAGCTAACAAGTATACATTTGTATGGAAAAGAGCTGTATCTAAAAATATGATAAAGCTTACTGAAAAAGTATGCATGTTTTGCGCAGAGTGTGAAGAACTCTATGGCATAAAGGTAGTCTACAATGACCAGATTTCGCTGCACACCTTGAAACGGCTTAGAAAGAAGCTGTATAAACTAAAGGCTGATGAAGGAATTATATTTGTGCATGGTATAGGGAAGAGAAAAACACCTTTACAACGTTCGATTGAAACACTTGAGGAATATGTGGAAAAGCTTAAGGAATACACAAAAAAGATTTATATGTGCGGAAAACGTAACAGCTATTCCAAGACTGATCCTGACGCCACGTTCATGAGAATGAAGGAAGATGCAATGCTAAACGGACAACTAAAACCTGCATACAATCTCCAACACGGAGTAGACTCAGAGTATGTTACATGGCTTGATGTATTCCAGAATCCGACTGATACAAACACGTTGATTCCATTCTTAAAGGATATGGAAGAACATCTTTCTTTCAAGTATAAGAATATCGTTGCGGATGCAGGCTATGAAAGTGAAGAGAATTATATCTTTATCGAATCCAATGAGCAGGCAGCATATATAAAGCCTCAGAATTATGAACTATCAAAAACAAGGAAGTTCAGAAATGACATAAGCAGACGCGAAAACATGGATTATGATCCTGAGTCAGACTGTTATATATGTAGAAATGGAAAACAGCTCCTTGCAGTATCAAAAAGGACACAAAAAACAGCAACAGGATATCAACGTGAAGTAACGATATATGAATGCAATAACTGTGATAGCTGTCCTTACAAGAAAGACTGCATTAAAGGAAATAACTGCAAGACCGCATTTGAAGATAGAAACAAGAAGCTTTCCGTCTCAAGAAAAATGGAAGAAAAACGAGCAGAATGTCTTGAACGAATAACCAGTGATTACGGAACACAGCTGAGAATGAACCGCAGCATTCAGGCGGAAGGATCCTTCGCAAATGTGAAAGAAGACATGAACTTCAGAAGATATCTGTATCGTGGAAAAGAAAGTGTTCTTGCACAGAGCATACTTCTGGCAATCGGATACGACATAAATAAGCTGCATCATAAGATTGCTTCTGAGCGAACCGGGACACATCTTTTTGAATTGAAAAAAGCCTCATAATTTTTGATGCTTCAAAACGTAAAAGGTAGCAATGAGTCGATTAGCGCATTGGCTTGTTAAAGTACTCTATTTTTAGCAACAGTAAAGATATCTACTCGTCAAATCCACAATCCATGGCATTAAAAAAGGGCTTCGCCCAGATGATTTAATCATCTAAAGCGACAGCCCCATCTTTTTATTTCAATCATTACATAGTCGGAAGCAGATGCTTTTGTGAACATATAATAATGTAAACGCAATGATTTTGATTAATAACAATAAAGAATTTTGATAGCGATGGGCAAGTTTGATGTTTGGGGCTTAATTCTGAGAAATTTAATTTGAATACGTAAAAAACATTTGGAATTTAATTATAGGGGTATTTTTGAGAAAGGATAAAAATACGAACTCTAAAATATTGATAATCCGCTAAATAATGTGTTATATTTATAAAAATACGAACTTTATTATGCTAGTGGGAGACTAATTATGACAAACAAAAAAGTAGGCGAATTAACAATAGAACAATTCATGGAAATTATTGAAACTATTAAATTAGGTGGCCCAGGGTTTGACGCAAATAATAGAGTGGCAACTATTCTTATGATTCAGGCGATGACAGGGATGAGGTTGGGAGATGTTTTAGCTCTTAAGATGGATGATTTATTATATAAAGGTAATAGCGACGGATATGTTTTATCGTATCGAATAGCAAAATTTGAAAAATTGGGGGAAATGCCCATATCAGAGGGCCTTTATAAGCTTATAACAAATTATGCTAAAGAAAGTGGAATAGGTAAAGGAGAACAACTTTTCCCTATTTCAGGCAGAGCGGTTCAGAAGATACTAAAAAAAGTGACTGATTTCCTTGAAATTGATTGTGTGGGAACAAGATCTTTCCGTGACCTGCATTTGCGCTCCGTTGAGAATGCAATAAGAGAAATTAATGCTCATGAATATAGATGTATCTGCCTAAGCGAGAAAGGAAAATGCTTAAACCTTGAGAGAACAAGTTGCTTGGGATGTGAGTATTATACAGCAGCCATAGATGGCAATTGTTCTGATAATATGCAAGAGTAAGGTAGCATATTGGAAATTCTCTGTATGTGGTGGAACATATCGTGCTCCAATATGTGGAATAAATTAAAAACAAAATTGCGATGTACACAATGTAATAAAAAGTCTCATTTCGGAAATGTGGGGTTGTAAATAATTGCGTCCGTTTTCCATGGAAACGATTATATTAGGAGAGAGGATAATGTACGAATTTTGAGAAGTAAAATGTCCCTGGTGTGGCCATGTATTTATGTGGAATAAAAATGGAAAGGAAGGACTTGTTATTCATTTTTATAGATTAAAAGTTACCAAAGAATATGTTGAAGATGCGAAGTGGCCCAAATGTGAGGAGAAGATGCTTGTTTGAAGGTATTGATGTAAATGATGAAAAAATAGAGACGATAGGCGATATGGGTATATAGAGTACATTAAGGACACTTTTCCGAAAAGAGATAATAAAAAGCACGGAGGTAATGATGAGAAGGACAGTCAGTTATGAAAATAGTCTTGAATATTGCTTCTCGGGTCTTGCTGCTGAATGGGATTATGAGAGAAATAGAAATGACAAACCCCGAGATTTCTCTTGTGGAAGCCACTACAAGGCATCTTGGAAATGTGACAAGGGCCATGTTTGGAGCGCTGAAATAAAAAGCAGGGTAAGTGGTACGGGATGTCCATATTGTAATGGCAAAAAGGTGTTGGCAGGGGTCAATGATTTTAAAACTAAGAATCCAGAAAAAATGTGGATGTGGGACTATAGTAAAAATAAAGGAATTGACCCAAGCAGGTGTATGGCAGGTTCTGATAAAAAAGTTTGGTGGAAGTGTAAAAGAGGACATCAGTGGCAAGCAAAAATAGGATCCATTTCAAGAGGGGGAGAATGCCCGTATTGTTCTAGTGAGAAGTTATTAAAAGGATTCAATGATTTAGAAACATTATTCCCGGAAATTAGTAAGTTGTGGGATTTTGAGATGAATACAGAAAAACCATCTGAAGTTTTCCCCAAAAGTAGCAAATTTGTGAACTGGAGATGTAGTAAAGGGCATAAGTGGAATGCGAGAGTTTATTCAGTAGTAAATAGAAATGGAAGTTGTCCAATATGCTCTAGAAAGAGAATATCAAAGGGTATTAGTGATTTCGCAACAATTGCAGGGAAAGAGCTGTTGGACGAATGGAATTATGAGCTCAACACCGTAAAACCGGATATGGTTAGTCCGCATAATAGTAAACAGAAATATTGGTGGAAATGTAAAAAGTGTGGGAATGAATGGCAAGCTACAACTCATCATAGAGTGGATAGAGGATATGGATGCCCATATTGCAGTGGAAAGAAAGTTATTACTGGGAAAAACGATTTAGAAACATTATATCCTGATCTTGCGGTATGGTGGTCCAAGTCAAATAAAAAGCCAATGTGTAATTATTCAATAGGCTCAGCTGTGAGGGCCAAATGGGTTTGTCCAAGCTGTGAAGGAGAGTTTGAGCGCAGGATTACAGATCACATAAGAATTAAAACATGCCCATTTTGTTCTGGAAAAAGGGTGATAATTGGAAAGAATGACTTAGCTACAACACAAACAGAATTGGTAAAGGAATGGAATTACAAAAGAAATAGAAGAGGCCCAGAGTGTTACTCGGAACACTCTAATAAAAAAGTATGGTGGATATGTTCGATTTGTGGATATGAGTTGCGAGCGATGATAAATAATAGAAGCAAAGGGGAAGGATGTCCTCGGTGTTACAAGGGGGATGTGGTGTAAAGAATGCTGACTATACGACACGTTGTAAAGCGCGGGGGGTCAAGCAGGGCAAAACTACAGTCATGGATGAGAAGGTGCAAAGAGAGATTTATGCAACGGTTCATGGAAGGAGTAAAAAAGGAGAAACATGCGAAGATGTAGATTGGAAGACAGCCTTGCTATTAATAGGCCTGATCTTGTTTTGGAGTGGGACAAAGAAAAAAATATAGGAATAAGACCTGATGAAGTGACATGTGGATCAGAAAGAAAGGTTTGGTGGATTTGCTCAAAGCATCATAACTTTGATGCAAGAATCAATAACAGGGTTCGGTTCGGAAGTGGTTGTCCGTACTGCGCTGGACAAAAGCCAGTAAGAGGGGAAAATGATTTGGCAACAATTAGGCCTGAGATTGTTGATGAATGGGATCTCGAAAAAAATGATGGTCTGATGCCTAGTGAGGTTCTTCCTAAATCTAATAAAAAGGTATGGTGGTTATGTAATGAGGGCCATAGTTATTTGCAGAAAATATGTATAAGAACTAATCCGAAAGCAACGGGGTGTCCATATTGTGCAGGACGTAAGCTGATTAGAGGGAAAAATGATCTAGCTACACTGTTTCCTGATATAGCAAAACAATGGGATTACCAAAAGAATGGTAATTTAGAACCAAGTGAAGTGTTTTCTGCGTCCAAACAAAAGATATGGTGGGTGTGCGAAAGCAATCATAGTTATAAAGCATCGCTCAATAGTCGAACATCTTTAAATCGAGGTTGTCCATACTGTGCGGGGAAAAAAGTAATAAAAGGAGAGAATGATCTCGCAACAATATGTCCGGATATCGTAAAAGAGTGGGATTATATTAAAAATAAAGAGATGTTACCTTCGGAGATACCTGTTCATAGTAGTAAAAAAGTATGGTGGATTTGTGCCAAGGGTCATTCTTACAAAGCATATGTTTATAGAAGGACAAATAAAAATGGGACAGGATGCCCTTACTGTAGTGGGAATAAACCTATTATAGGAGAGACCGATTTACAATCGACATATCCTAAAATAGCGAAAGAGTGGGATAAAACAAGGAACATGGGGCTAATGCCTTCAGATGTTTCTGCGAGGAGTGAAAAAAAGGTTTGGTGGTTGTGTGAAAAAGGCCATAGCTACGAGGCAAGGGTTTCGCATAGGACATATATGAAAGGATCAAGTTGTCCATATTGTATAGGGAAGAAAGCAATTAGAGGAGAAACAGATCTGGTGACATTACGTCCCGATATTGCTAGTCAATGGGATTTTGATAAAAACGGGGATTTACACCCCACTTATTACACAGTTTATTCAAATAAAAAGGTTTGGTGGTTGTGTGAAAAAGGTCATAGCTATAGGTCATCACTTGACAATCGTACATTTCTAAATCGTGGATGCCCATATTGCGCGGGTAAAAAACCGATAAAGGGAGAAACAGATCTCGCAACGTTAGATCCAGATACAGCAAAGCTGTGGAATTATCAAAAAAATATAAACCTTAAGCCGACAGATGTTACATCATGTTCTGGAAAAAAGGTGTGGTGGAAATGCTCGCAAGGACATGAATGGAGAACATCCCCACATGCAATGAAAACAAGCTTAGGGTGTCCCATTTGTGTCAGAATGAAAGGGTAAATAATATAAAAGGGAAAGTAAGTGATAACGGGAATCGGCTTTTATTCTCGATTTCCGTTTTGGCTATATGTTGAATTCATATGTGAACAGCCATATGTTAGACCTCTATTAAAAAATAGACGTTATATTCAAATTTAAATTTTTTTTTCCTCCTGAGATACAGGATTTAAACTCCACGAATGGAACATATATTAATGGAAGAAGATTAATGCCAAATGAAAAAGCCGAACTCAACATAGATGATGAGGTTTCTTTTGGAAAATGTGCTTTTGCATATCGCTAAAAAGGATATGAATTATGATATAATAAGCTTTAGTCTGATTCATTTTTCATGGAGAGTATGGTATGAAGATCAATATATATTATGGTGGCCGAGGAATAATAGATGACCCTACACTTTTGGTCCTTTCAAGAATGACAGAAGTGTTTAAGGAGCTTAATGTACAGGTTGAGCAGTTCAACCTTTTCGAGCAGAAAAACGGTATCACAGCCCTTCCGGGAACATTGAAAAATTCGGATGGTATTATTCTTGCGTCAACTGTAGAGTGGTTTGGGATTGGAGGATACATGCACCAGTTTTTGGATGCATGCTGGCTTTACGGTGATAAAGACAAATTAAACGGTCTATATATGGCTCCGATTGTCATGTCCACAACCCATGGTGAGCGTGAAGGAATGATGGAGCTGTCTTCTGCCTGGGAGATACTGGGTGGAATCCCTCTTGATGGAATATGTGGATATATAGCTGATTCTTCAACACTTGAAAGGAATTCAAGCTATCAGAATCTTATTGAAAAGAAAGCTGAGAATATCTATAGATGCATTAATCAGAAAATAGAATCTTTGCCTACCAGTAATCAGGCAGTTAAGAACAGAGTTTCAATCACAAAGATAACAGATCTCACTCCGCAGGAAACGGAACAGTTGTCAAAGTACATTTCTAATGAAGAATATGTACAGAAGCAAAAAGAAGATATTCTTGAATTGAGCAGTATCTTCAGGGACAAAATGGATAAGGACCACGGAGCAGAACACGCGGAGGACTTTGTTAACAGTTTAAAAAATCATTTCAAGCCTGTCGCAGGATTACATGCTGTTTATCAGATTTCACTGCTAGATCAGACAAAAGATAAAGATATAATGATCAGGATTGATAATAAGGACATAGAATGCAAGCTTGGCGAAATCACCGGTGCCAGTGTTCACGCATCTATGAATACATCTGTATTGGAACAGATAGTGTCAGGAAGAATGACATTCCAGAGAGCATTTATGGAAGGTAATCTGAAAATGAAAGGGGACTTCAAACTGCTGAGAAGTATGGATCAGCTTTTTGAGTTTAAATAGTATTGGACGAAACAGAAGTTTTTTGGAATAGACAAATTGGAATATTCAAAACCTCATATATTAATACAATAATCATTCTCTTTAATCTTATCTGTTTTGCTATCAATTTTGTTTCAGGTGATTCACTTATAGAGAGCTTTGAGCAGAGAAGTGATTATGTGCTGGCAGGAGTACAGTATTACAGACTCATAACTTCTATGTTTCTTCACGCAGATCTTGAGCATCTTTTTAATAATATGCTCATATTATTCTTCGTTGGAGCTAATGTGGAACATGATATCGGACATTTTCCATATCTGATACTTTATTTTTTATCTGGTTTAGGTGGTAATCTCACAAGTGTTGCATATGACTTTCTGCATATGGAGTTTATACCTTCCATTGGAGCGAGCGGGGCTGTTTTTGGGATTATCGGTGCTGTAATAATAATAGTCATACACGGAAGAAAGAACCTGAAAAAGGGCTCCAATCTTCTTATCAGGCTTGCTCTAATGGTAATGTTATCTGTCTATAGCGGATTTACTGCAGCTAATGTTGACAATGCCGCACACATAGGTGGACTGTTATGCGGGGTAATAATTACATTTTTAATAACGATAATAAGTAAAAAAGAATACACAATGGAGGAATGGCTATGAAGGATTCAAATTGTATTTTTTGTAAACTCGCAAATGGAGATATCCCGACAAATTCAATTTATGAAGATGATAGATTTAATATCATTTTAGACAATGGACCAGCTACAAAAGGTCATTGTCTCATCCTGCCCAAGGATCATTATGCTAATCTTTTTGAACTTCCTGATGATATTGCTGCAGATGCAATGAAGCTTGCGAAGAAGATGGCAGGGATACTAAAAGAAAAACTTGAAGCTGATGGAATAAATCTTGTTCAGAATAACGGTTCCGCGGCAGGACAGACTGTTAATCATTTTCATTTACATATAATTCCAAGATATGAGAATGATGGGCAGCATATATTATGGAAACCAACAGAGCCGACTACAGAAGAATTAAAGGATCTTTGTGCAAGGCTTCGTGTGAATACGGAGGAATGATTTGAGAGATATTAGTGTTTCTGAAATAACCAATGCTGTAAAAAAACTGTGTATTGATGCTAATTACACATTATCTTCTGACATGGAAGAAGCGATATGTAACGCTAAGAATCAGGAAAAGTCTGGGCTTGGAAAGCAGATTTTCGGGCAGCTGGAAGAGAATCTTAGAATTGCAAAGGAAGAAAATATTCCGATATGTCAGGACACGGGAATGGCAGTGTTTTTTATAAATGTAGGTCAGGAAGCCCATATTGTAGGTGGTTCAATTTCTGATGCCGTAAATGAAGGAGTGAGACTTGGATATACTGAAGGATATCTGAGAAAATCTGTAGTAGGAGATCCTCTTTTAAGAGTAAATACAGGGGATAATACACCGGCTGTTATTCATTATGATATTGTTCCGGGAGATAATATAGAGATAACTATAGCTCCCAAAGGTTTTGGCAGTGAGAACATGAGCAAGATATATATGCTCAAACCCGCTGATGGCGAAGAGGGTGTAAAAAATGCTATAGTTCAGGCGGTAAAGGATGCAGGTCCCAATGCGTGTCCGCCTATGGTTGTTGGAGTTGGAATTGGCGGAACCTTTGAAAAATGTGCTTTACTGGCAAAAAAAGCCCTTACAAGAAAAGTAGGGGAGCACTCGAATATACCATATGTAAAAGAAATGGAAGAAGAAGTACTTGGCAGGATTAATAAGACAGGCATTGGCCCCGGTGGACTTGGAGGTACTGTTACAGCACTTGCTGTTAACATTAATACTTATGCGACCCATATTGCCGGTTTACCTGTAGCGGTTAATATATGCTGTCATGTTAACAGGCATAGAAGTATTACTATCTAAATAGTCAACAGTTCAGATGGAAGGATTTTTACATGGAACATAGAATTACAGCACCATTCTCTGCTGAAACAATCAAGAAATTACACAGTGGAGATATGGTATATATTTCCGGAGTAATATATACAGCCAGGGATGCTGCTCATAAAAGGATGATGGAGACTTTGGACGCCGGGCAGGAATTACCTATAGGAATAGAAGGCAATGTGATATATTATATGGGACCGTCACCTTCCCGTGATGGAAGACCTATTGGGTCTGCAGGACCCACCACAGCCAGCAGAATGGACAAATATGCTCCAAGATTACTGGATATGGGATTGTGCGGAATGATTGGAAAAGGAAAAAGATCACCGGAAGTCATAGATGCAATTGTCAGAAACAAGGCTGTTTATCTTGCTGCAATCGGAGGGGCCGGTGCACTTTTGTCAAAATCAATAAAGAAAGCAGAAGTAGTAGCTTATGATGATCTGGGAACAGAAGCAATCAGAAGACTTGAAGTGGAAGACTTTCCGGCCATCGTTGTGATAGACAGTTACGGAAGTAATCTGTACGAAACAGCAATCAAAGAATTTAATGGAGAAAAATAAATACATTCCAAAAACAAATATTGTGATTTATTTGAAAAGATTAGTTGACAATAACCTTTTGGATTTGTATAATAAATTTTGCGTCAATGCTAAAGCATTTACGAACAACTGAATACCATTTGGTAGAGGTTTTCAGACATGGAGAAATACTCAAGTGGCTGAAGAGGCGCCCCTGCTAAGGGTGTAGACCGTTCACGCGGTGCGAGGGTTCAAATCCCTCTTTCTCCGTTAGCTTATCCCCAGCAAATTTATTTGCTGGGGATTTTTATATGCTATATTCCTTACAATATACTGGTTATGTTGAACCTTTTATCCAAATTTATTAAAAAACTGAAAAAAGTTAAAAAAAGTGATTGACACTAATAGGGGGCAGTGATATATTTATATTCGCTCGCTGCGAGTGATAGCTACTAACCGGAAGGAATCAGTACTACACTGATAAAGCGAACATAAAAATAAAAAAGTTCTTGACAAAAAGCTGCTAACAAGATATACTAAATGAGTTGCGGCTGATAAGCCGAGACAAAGCACTT
Source organism: Butyrivibrio sp. WCE2006 (assembly GCF_000701985.1). Classification (NCBI taxonomy): domain Bacteria; kingdom Bacillati; phylum Bacillota; class Clostridia; order Lachnospirales; family Lachnospiraceae; genus Butyrivibrio; species Butyrivibrio sp. WCE2006. Next base: position 164,023 of record NZ_JNKH01000008.1, read on the forward strand.
TGACAATGAAATAGTAATGCAACCCTGAAAATTCCAAAAAGAATATTCAGAGAACAAAACAACCTAACTAAAGGTAAAACGGACAGAACAAAAGCCAAGCTTAAGTTCTGGTCAGAAGACGAACGATCTTAAACAGAGATGTTTGAGAAACATTTAAACGTGAGAGTTCGATCCTGGCTCAGGATGAACGCTGGCGGCGTGCCTAACACATGCAAGTCGAACGGAAGATTATCGCTGATGAAGCTTCGGCAGAATCTTGATAATCTTTAGTGGCGGACGGGTGAGTAACGCGTGGGCAACCTGCCTCGTACTGG
>NZ_JNKH01000009.1:0-159545 GCF_000701985.1 Butyrivibrio sp. WCE2006
TTTTTGGAATTTTCAGGGTTGCATTACTATTTCATTGTCAAAGTGCTTTGTCTTGGCTTGTCAGCCGCAACTCTGATAGAATATCATGTCTACGACTTTCTGTCAAGAAGTTTTTTGCTTTTCTTCAAAAGATTTAATCAAGCAGTTATCAACTCTTGTATTGTTCTCTCTCGAAGTGAGCGAAATTGATTATAGCATCACTTACATGGGAATGCAACTAATAATTTTTAAAAATGTAAAATTTATTGCATCGTCTATTCGATATCCAATTATATGTTGAATAAGCATTACCCACATGTAAGTTTCAAGTGCTCCAAAGCATGCTCCAAGTAGTTTATTAACATTACTGAGTATAGGAACCTTGCCTGCTCCTTTTGTCCCTCTGGCAATTCCCTGGACCACTCTATATATAACCACCACTATTGCCAGCTCAACTATCGTTCTGAATATCTGCAGGTTCTCTCCATGAATCAGCTTTCCTATAGAACCTGCGGAGAGTGTAAATATCACGAATCCTACAGCGAGTCCTGCTATTTCAATCAGTTCATTGATCAGTCCAAACTTGAATCCATAGGACACTCTCCACAATAGTACAATTAATACCGCAAGTGATACTATCACCTGCGGCATTGATATAAATTCCATTACATCCATTATAATTCCCCTTATCTATAGATTCCCCTCCCGAAACAAGGATCGGAGTTTATCAAACTTTTACTATATATAATAGATACTTTATAAAACTTTTATCTTTACCACTTATTATTTTATAAAACTTTAATCACAATATTTATCTGTATAGGTTCTCGAAATGATTTTCATCTTGGCGTTCAAAAAGTAATAGAATTCTGGACTTATTGAGGCACAACAGATAAAAATCATATGCATACGATATAGTAAAATATTAGCGTGTTCGTACGTCATTAACAGTAAACGCCTTCATCAAAAGATGAAAGCGTTCTTAATAAAGACTTGTACATTTCTAATTATTTTAATTCAAGAGTATCAATAGAGTTCTCGGTAACCAGAATAAACTTACTCCTTACATTAGTAGGTATCATGACTTTAACCGCGCGGTCGAAACCTGCTCTGTATTTTTCATTTCCCTTCATATCATAAAGTATGTACTCATTTTCGCCGTAAACAAGTATCTGTCCGCTTTCAAATAGCACATCTACGTATTCGGTATCAAAGTACAATGTGGTTTCCAGATTACCTGATTCACCATATATCTGCAATCTATACGCACCCTCATCAGTATTGTTTACAAAAACAATACCCACATGGGATTCGTTATAAAACACCGATTTTATTTCTTCTTCTCCGGTAAGACTCTCTGTCTGGCTGGTCGGAACTTCTTTTCCTGAATAAAACATTATTCTGTCATCAGCTACTGCAAATATCCTGGAGTCATTCATAAACTGCACATAAGGCACTACCACATTAGGATAATCGTATCCGCTGGCATAATTATCTGCCAGATTTTGTCCGACAGCACCGAAATTAAAAAACGCCACGCTTGTCTTTATTCTGCCACTATCCGCTTTCAGATATGACACACAGACCAATTCTCCACTCGGTGATATGGCTATGTCGACAGGATAACCACTATCCTGCATTGTAGTTTTGAAATTCGCAAGAGTATTACCTGAAGCATCGAAAAGATATATCCAGGTCACATTCTTATCATCAAGAGCAGCTGCAACTACCCCCTGTGAAGCTACACAAAAATCTCTGATAGGAAGATTAGTATCAATCTCACCCAGTGTCCCACTGGTATTAGCCACATATATGTTGTGCCCGTTATAGTCGCCTATAGCCACAACATTTTTACAGGTATGAACTGTTGGGTTCTGCATCTGGTATGTCTGGTTCCAAAGCTGCTGCCCCTGACCATCTATACAGCTTGCGCCGTCTTTACTGTAGGATAAAATATATCCCCCAAGATTTATTGCCTTTGCCCCGCTGGCATCAGTTATTCTAACCGATGAAATGATCGAACTTTCCGTAAATTGTTTATCTCTCCAGCTGATATATACAGCAGCAACTACAAAGACAGCTATTACCAATATGACTACCGTTCTTATAAACACAGCTATACGGTGTTTTCTGATTTTTTCCTGATATGAAGGCCCGGTGCTCTCATAATCATCTTCCGCATCAAGAGACTTATCCTGATTGTCATCCCAATCATAATCTCTGTTTAAGGCTTCAAAGGGATCGTAATCCCTTTCATCACCTGCGGAATTCTTCTTTTGTAATTTCTTAATATACTTGGTGAAATCTTTGACTTCTGCCATTTAAAACTCTTTTCCAAAAAATGCATTATTATAATTTTGCAGCCAACATAATTGGCTGCAATAATCAATAATTTACAAAAATCTATATACAGTAATTGAATCGTATTCACGCTCAGGTCCAAATACAGCATCAGGGAATCCTGCATGATGTATTGCATCAGGGAAGATCTGTGTTTCTAAGCAAAAACCTTCTCTTGGCTTATAGTCGACACCGCCTTTTCCTCCTTCAGCTTCAAGGAAGTTACCTGCGTAAAACTGAAATCCGGGAAGAGTTGTTGAACACTGCATGGTAATGCCTGACTCAGGACATTTTACCGTAGCAAAAACTCGTCTTGTTCCATCGGCGCCATCTATAATGAAATTATGATCATAGCCACCGCCAAGCTTAATCTGAGGGTCATCAGCATCTATCTCCAGGCCGATTCCTTTTTCTTTTCTAAAATCAAAAGGAGTACCCTCTACATCTGCGAACTCTCCTGTAGGAATAAGTCCATCACCAACAACTGTTGTCTTTGATGAATTGAACTGGGCAATGTGATCGGTAATTGAACCGGTGCCCTGTCCACGAAGGTTAAAGTAGCAATGGTTAGTAAGATTTATCAATGTTTTTGCATCACTTACCGCATGGTAATGAAGTGATAATGCATTGTCTTCTGACAGTGAATATGTAACGTAAAACACTCTGTTACCTGAAAAACCAAGATCCCCATCCTCTGCTTTCAGTGTGAAGGTCACGCTGTCCTCAGTTTCTGAAGCCTCCCATACTCTTTTATGAAAGCCATTGTCAAAATCACTGTGAAGGTTATTAGGTCCATCATTAACGGCCATCTGAAATTTCTTTCCGTCTATTTCATAACTTGCTCCGCCAACTCTGTTTGCAACAGGACCTACGACTACACCAAGAAAACATGAGTTATCAAAATACTTCTCAGGATCATCAAATCCAAGAACTATATCTCTTTTTTCTCCGTTTTTGTCCTTCACAAAAATATTACGGATTGCGGCACCGTAATTCATAAGGCAAACTTCTGTCCCCTGGCTGTTTGTCATATGATATCCATAGATAGGTGCACCGTCTTTTGCTTCTCCAAGAAATTCTCTTTTCACACTCATCATCTTACCTCCAAAGATTTATAATTCAGTTCTGCCTTCCAATGCACGAAGCAAAGTAACTTCGTCAATGTATTCCAGATCTCCTCCTACCGGAACACCACTTGCAATTCTTGTAACCTTAATACCTGTCGGCTTAACAAGCTTACTGATATACATTCCTGTAGTCTCGCCCTCGAGGCTTGAATTTGTTGCAATAATAACTTCATCGACCGGATCAGTCTGTAGCCTTTGCATCAGCTCTTTAAGTTTTATATCTCCCGGCCCGATTCCAAGCATTGGCGAAATAGCCCCATGGAGCACATGATAAACGCCATCATATTTTCCTGTCTTCTCATAAGCTGCAAGGTCTCTTGCATTCTCCACAACCATTATCGTTCTATGATCACGCTTTTCATTGGCACAGATCGGGCAAATCTCGTTGTCTGTAAGAGTGCAGCATTTACTGCAGTAATGTACATTTTCTCTTGCATCCGTAAGCGAGTTTGCCAGCCTTAAAACCCTGTCCTTGGGAAGTCCTATTATATAAAAAGCCAATCTCTGGGCCGACTTGCCTCCAATCCCCGGAAGGGATGAAAGCTCTTCGATCAATCTGTTAATATGTCCGCTATATAAATCCATTAAAATGAAAGTCCTCCGAGACCACCGAGGCCTCCTGTCATTTTGCCCATGATGTCGCCCTGGGCCTTTTCAGCAAGATCCATAGCCTCGTTAACAGCAGCAACTATCATATCCTGCAGCATCTCAACATCATCAGGATCTACTGCATCCTGTGCAATAGTTATAGATAACAGTTTTTTGCTTCCATTAACAACTGCCTCTACTGCACCACCGCCTGCGCTCGCCTTAAACTCCTTTGTTTCAAGCTCTTTCTGGCTCTCCTCCATCTGGCGCTGCATGCGCTGTGCCTGTTTCATAAGATTATTCATGTTTCCGGGCATGCCCCCGGGAAATCCACCTCTTTTTGCCATTTTATTATTCCTCCTGTTAATACTTTATTTAAGCATAGCACTTAGCAATATTTCAAACTTGTTTCGTAAATCCAATATGCAAAACTATAAACCTTCTCACACTCAGCGCAGCAAGTGCTCAGAGCTGAGTAAATAGTAACTATAAGTTCGCTATGTTAGCGGTGCTTATTTACTCATCTTCATCATGGTCCTTCTCTTCGAAGGCATTCTCGTCATCCATAGCCTGTTGATCATCAAAATATGAATCATCATCAATTCCGGTAATTATGTTTCCTCCGGAATTCTCATATTCCTCATAAGATTGCTCCTGAGACCCTTCCAACTGTGAATCAGACTCGTCATCTTCAGTCATCTGCATCTCCAAAGGAAGCTCCGGCATCTCTACGTCCTCTTCAGTAACTATGTCAAAGTGGATGTTATTAAGGCTTACGTACTGTTCCTGCATGGGCTTATCGTGATCGGCGTAACGCATTTCAAAATCTATATGTTTCCCTATAGCTTCATCCAGCACAGCAGATAATTCAGATTTCCCCGGATCATCGTTATACTTTTGCACGCGCTCCTTATTATCGAGCACAATGAAAAGTTTGTTATCATTTCCCTGACTCAGTACCGCTTTCTCCATGTATACTCGCATCGGATTACTCATTTTCACAAGAATCCTGCCCCAGTTGTTAACAACCTTTTTCACATCTTCAGCTACCGCTGACTCAAGAATCTGTGTCTTTTCTGGTGTTTGACCCGTTCCGGAGGCATTCGCTGAATTCCTACCGTTTCCGTACGTGCCACCCCCTCCTGAACTTACCGCAATCTGACCGGATTTTATCCCGTCCAGCACGCCATCAAGTTCCTGACTTTTCTCTTCGAGGATTCTGATTCTGTCAAGCAAAGCGTCATTCCCCTCATCCATCTGCGGCTTGCAAAGTCTGATGATTGCAACCTCTATAAGAATTCGTTTCTGCGGCGCATATTTTAGGCTCTGTGAAAGCTCGGAGAAAACTCTGATATATCGCATTATTGTATCCACATCAGAATTCTTAGCAAGTTCTTTCAGGATATTTAAGTTGTCGGTGGACATATCCACCGCATCCTCCATGTCATCCGATGTACTTACCAGCATCAGATTCCGGAGATACCATATGAAGTCATTTACAAACTGGGAAAGCTCGCGCCCCTTTATTACTATCTCAGACAGCAGGTTCAGCGCTCCAGTCACATCCTGCTTTATCAGATGTGAAAAAAGTCTTCCAAATATCTCGGTATCTACTGCACCAAGTACTCCAAGCACCTTATCGTAGGTCAGCTCTTCACCATAATTAAACGCTATACACTGATCCAGAAGACTTAAAGAATCTCGCATGGATCCGTCTGCTGCCTTGGCAACATATCTTAAGGCTTTATCCTCAACCTGTATTCCTTCTTTATCAACAACTTCCCTAAGTCTGTCAGCAATGGTATCTATGGTTATTCTATGAAAATCATACCTCTGACATCTTGAAAGGATTGTAATCGGTATCTTCTGGACCTCTGTGGTTGCCAAAATGAATATTACATAAGACGGCGGTTCCTCAAGACTCTTCAACAGTGCATTAAATGCTCCCGTTGAAAGCATATGAACCTCATCGATAATGTATACCTTATATTTTCCAACTGTAGGGGAATAGGAAATCTCATCTATAATCTCACGAATATTATCTACGCCGTTATTTGATGCAGCATCAATTTCAATAACATTCCCCATCGCCGCACCGGACTCTATCGCCTTGCAGGTAGGACACTCTCCACAGGGACTTCCATCCCTTGGTGTTTCGCAGTTAACCGCTCTTGCCATGATCTTCGCAACAGAGGTCTTACCGGTTCCTCTGGTTCCGCAAAACAGGTATGCGTGTCCGATTCTGTCTGATTTGATCTGATTCTTCAGCGTAGTTACTATATGATCCTGTCCCTTAACATCATCAAAGACAGGGGGTCTGAACTTTCTGTATAAAGCTACGTATGCCATCTAAAAATCCCCAAATATTTTGAACTTCAACTAACTAATTATACTCAATTACGAGGGCATCAACAACTCTTTATTAAATTTGTAAAGCTCACTATGAATCCTTTGCAAATAGAAAAAAGGTATGCAGCACATACCGCATACCTTCACTTAAAACTTTATATTCACTTTTGTTTGTTACTCAAATTATTACTCGGGCTTAAACTCGTCCTTGCCTACTCCGCAAAGCGGGCAAACAAAATCTGCCGGGAGTTCATCCCACTTTGTTCCGGGTGCTATTCCGTTATCCGGATCGCCTGCTGCCTCATCATAAACATAGCCACATGTGCCACATACATACTTCATAGAAAAGCTCCTTTCCTGTTAGATGTACAAGTAATATCAACAATCATATTATACCATAGGCCATATAGTGTAATTATTATTATTTTGTAAATTTATTGGCTTATTTTCGAATGTATTCACGCATATCATAGTTCGTATATGAGCATCATAAAATATGAAAAACAATACGTTTTTATGTCAGTGCTATCACAATATATTGATTGACTTAACTTATCCACCCTTTTATAATAATAAAGCATGTAAAAATCAGCGCACAATTATGCAGAGCTACTCAAGAGGTCCAAGAGGGAGCACTCGAAATGCTTTAGGCCGGTTTCCGGCGCGTGGGTTCGAATCCCACGCTCTGCGCGCAAAAAGAGCTTCGCAAACGCGAAGCTCTTTTTGTATGTAATCATTATGTAATCGGATTCCAAAATTCCCTCGAAAATTCAGAAATCGTATCGAATCAGATTCTGCAATTACAAAGTGTATTTTATCTTATCTTCAACAGAAATGTCGGTTCCAAGCTGAACTTCTATTACCTGAAGTTCCTCGTCACTTTCATTGATAATGGTGTGCTTGCTTCCGGCTTTCATGTTTACCACATCACCCGGACGTACTATCTGCTCCTGTCCATCAATGATGACTTTTCCTACGCCTCGAACAATACTCCAGACCTCATCTCTTCTCTCATGGCTATGATAGTTCATCTCATGCCCAGGATTTAATGTGACCTTGATTGTAAGAGAATCCTTTTCAGCATCCAGCACTCTGTAACTTCCCCAGGATTTCTCAGCAAACATTATCGGCTGCTCGATTTTTTCTACGAAGGGCTTTATGTATGAGCTCTGTTCCTTATCAGACACAAGGATACCCTCCGGAGAAGCTGCAACTACTGCATCCTTTAGTCCCATAACAATAACAGGAATATTGAGATCATTTATTACATGAACTCCATCACACTTATCATTTAAAAGTGCCTCACCGATTACATTTTCTTCCATGGCTTCGGTAAGTGTATTCCAGGTTCCAAGATCTTTCCAGAGACCTGCAAATCGCATAACACTGATATTTGATTCCTTTTCAACTACTGCATAGTCAAAGGAAATCTTTTCAAGGGTTGCATACTTTCCAAAAAGATCATCATAATCCTTGAAATCAATGATCTCATGAGCCTTATCAAGAAGATAAGAAAGCTTATATGCAAAAATACCGCCGTTCCAAAGAGCGCCCTTTGAAATGTATTCCTTTGCGGTAGCTACATCCGGTTTCTCTTTGAAAGATACTACTTTTGATACATCAGATTTATCCTCAGGAATAATATATCCATATTTCTCTGAAGGATAAGTGGGATCCATTCCCAATAATGTAAGATTCGCATCTCCTTTAGCTGCAAGGTCAGAGAGTTTTTCAAGTGCTAGGAAATACTCTCTGTCAACATACGGATCCACGGGGCATACAACCACAGGTTCATCAAGTGCTACTCCCTGCTTATCATGAAGATAGGCACTGGCGAGTGCTATTGCAGGAAATGTATCTCTTCTGCAAGGTTCGATTGATATTCCCACGTCTGTTCCGAGCTGATTATGAATGGCTGAAATCTGTGTCTTACTGGTTGCTATCGTGATCTTAGCATCCTTGTCAACTTCCTTAAGCTGACGATAGACACGCTGAACCATGGATTCATAATCACCGTTCTGATCCTTAAATATTTTAATAAACTGCTTTGATCTTATATCGTTGGAGAGAGGCCAAAGACGCTGACCTGATCCTCCGGATAATAATACAATATTCATCTAAATACTATCTTTCCTTTTATTTCTTTGTATCACAATAGGCTAGTGTTCTGCACAATCTGTATATCCAATCATAATGGTTAATCGTCATATAATTTTTATCCTGCAGAGCTTTTCACCTTATGAGTAATATACTTTACTCCTCAGTTACTCATTTTGCAAGTTTTTTATTTTATTCTACAGTTACGCTCTTTGCAAGGTTTCTTGGCTTATCTACATCAAGTCCCTTTGCAACGCTTATGTAATAACCCAAAAGCTGAAGAGGTATAACCGCAAGAGATGCCGCAAAGTGCTCATCAATCTTTGGAACATATGCTGCAAAATCAACCGTATCCTCTATCTCATAGTGGCCATAGGTCGTAAGTCCCATCAGATAAGCTCCTCTGGCCTTACATTCAACCATATTGCTGATTGTCTTTTCATAAAGGTCATTCTGAGTAAGCACACCTATAACCAGGATTCCATCCTCGATAAGGCTTATGGTACCATGCTTAAGCTCACCTGCTGCATAAGCCTCTGAATGAATATATGAAATTTCTTTCATCTTAAGGCTTCCCTCAAGAGAAGCTGCATAATCAATTCCACGTCCTACAAAGAATACATCCTTTGCATTTGCATATTTTGCTGCAAACCACTGAAGTCTTTCCTTATCATCGAGAATCTTCTGTATCTTTTCAGGTATAGTCTTCATCTCAGAGATATACTCTGCACATTTTTCATCATCGATAAGTTCTCTCACGTATCCAAAATGAACAGCAAGAGCATAGCATGCTACAAGCTGAGTGCTGTATGCCTTTGTAGTAGCAACCGCGATCTCTGGTCCTGCGAGGGTATACAGTACGTGATCAGCCTCTCTGGCGATTGATGAACCCACAACATTTACTACTCCAAGAGTAGCAACACCCTGATTCTTAGCCTCACGGAGCGCAGCAAGAGAATCAGCTGTCTCACCTGACTGTGAAATGATCATTACGAGATCATCTTTATCAAGAAGCGGTTTTCTATATCTGAATTCTGAAGCAAGTTCAACTCTGACAGGAATATGGGAAAGCTCCTCAAACACATACTGGGCAGCCATACCCACATGCCATGCAGAACCGCAGGCAACAATGTAAATCTGTCTTATGTTTTTAATCTTTTCATCACTTATTCCGCACTCTGAAAGGTCTATTTTATTGCCTTTAACCACAGAGTTAATTGTATCTTCAACAGCCTTTGGCTGCTCATGGATTTCCTTCATCATGAAATGCTCAAATCCACCTTTTTCAGCAGCCTCAGCATCCCATTTGATCTCTACCTTATCCTTCTGGATTTCATCACCATCAAGGTTGTAGAACTTTGCATCGCCTTCTGTAAGACATGCCATTTCCTGATTGCCAATGTAGTAAACATTTCTTGTGTACTTAAGGATTGCAGGCACATCAGATGCGACATAGGTAGCACCATCCTCAACACCGATAACCATAGGGGAGTCTTTGCGGGCAACCCATATCTGATCCGGATAATCCTTGAACATAAGCGCAAGTGCATAGGATCCGCGCACACGTACCATTGTTTTAGCAATAGCATCTATGGGGCCGATATTATACTTCTTGTAATAGTAGTCAACAAGCTTAACTGCCACCTCAGTATCAGTCTGTGAATAGAATTCATAACCATGACGAAGAAGCTTTTCTCTAAGTTCCTGATAATTCTCGATGATTCCATTATGAACACCAACAACATTTGCTTCTTCTACTGTTGTGCCATGTGCAAACTCATTAGCTGAAACATGAGGATGAGCATTGATTTCAGAGGGTTCGCCATGAGTTGCCCATCTGGTATGACCGATACCGATAGTTCCCTGAAGAGAAGTTCCATCATTGGTCTTTTCAGCAAGAACCTTAAGTCTGCCCTTTGCCTTTACAACCTTGACCTTCCCGTCTAAATCTCTAACAGCCAGGCCTGCTGAATCATATCCGCGATACTCAAGCTTAGACAAACCATCCAAAAGAATCGGAGCTGCCTGCTTTCTACCTACATATCCTACTATTCCACACATAAAACATATCCTTTCTTATCTTACAACCACTGCGCCGAGAATATTCACGCCAAACTTCTTACAAAGCTCAACTTCTCTTGCAACATCCTCAAAACGTGATTTGTCTATTTTTTCAACAAGAACAACAGCATCAGAATCTGAGAGATCCTTCATGGAAACAGCATCATTGACTGCTGAGCTTCCAGCCTTTACGCTTGACAGATGGGCATCCTGATTCATCTCTTTACAAATGGCATTTCTGATCTTAACAGAAATATCATCATCAGATGCACCCATAATATATACACTATTACTTGAAAGTTTTGAAGCCCCAATGGCAGCCCCCTGGGATACGAGTCCAAACTCGCCTGCATTACTCTTAACCTCTCCGATAACAGAAATGCCAAAAGCTCTTCTTATATCATCAGCGGTGTGAACCTTACCTGAAAGGACATAAAACAAGGCATAGAGGAACGCTACTATAAAAATTCCACCTACAAGGCCTGCAGCAATGTATTTCTTGCTTACAGTTCTCACAACCATCGTTTCTACAGAAGAATCATCAGTAGCATCTGCCTCTTCGTTTTCATTTGAATAATCGGCCACAATAGCATTAAAATAGGCTTTTTCCTCAACAGACATTGCATTGGAAAGACCTGTTATATAATTTCTCAATGTATTAATAGTATTCTCACTGTTGGTCTGAAGTCCAAGAATATAGCCGTCATAGCCTTCAAAATAATATGTTCCAACAGGAGTGATATCATAGTTGTATACACCACTTACAGTTTCTGTAACAGCATCAAAATGACTATCAAGAACATCCATAACAGCCTTAGCATCTTCCTTGGTATTTCCAAAGGTACTAATTGTCAAAATAGAATCAGCATCCAGCACTATTCTAACCATCTCTCTTATGGATGTAGCATCAAGTTCTTCATCTGCACCGATTGCTTTTTTTATCTCAGCAACGGTATCAGCAGTCATAAGTTCATTACTGTATGCAACAACAATATTATTAAGTCTGCTTTCTGCATTACTTATTTCTATTGTATTACCGGATAAATCCGAATCCAGAGGTGAGGATATACCATCAGCAGCACCTCTGATGCTTACAGATGTGTTACTGCCATTTACAAAGTCATCCATTACATACTGTTTTGTTACTCTGGAGACATCGTAGGCATTCATGGTAAGAACAGGAGATTTTTCATTATGCTCAATTGCACGCATATAGTTCTGCATATTCTCTTCGTACTGTTCAGCAGCTACTTCACAATACTTTGCGCTGGGCTCCGTTAGTTTAATCCGTAGTTCTGCAGCATTGGAATTGCTTGAATTTGCAACAGCAACAGGCTCACCTGTTTCCTTATCAACAACAACTCCACTCTTCAAATATCCGAAGGCACCTAAAAGAACAGCTCCCACTATTGCACATACTACCATTACCTTCCATCTGCGAAGAAGATACAGCGCAAGATCTATGAGATCTATCTCCATATTGTCTTTGTAATCCATCAAAGTAACTCCTTTCACTTCTTAACTAGTCACTAATTTTTTATATAAACAGAAATTCAGAGATTTTTCAAGGATGATATGTCCCGACTATATCAGCAACCATACTTTTCACTTCTGCGCTATCCTTTTTAGAAGCCTCATCAAGTATTCTTAACTTCTCTTCAAATTCTGAATCATTCATCTCTATCGGATGTCCAATATATATCATGTTATTTGCAGTCTTCTCTTTGCCCTCATCATCCATAAGAAGCTCCTCGTACAGCTTCTCTCCCGGGCGAAGTCCTGTGTAAACTATCTCTATATCTTCATCCGGCTTATAACCTGAGAGCTTAATGAGATTCCTTGCCATATCGTCTATTCTGACCGGTTTTCCCATATCAAGGATAAATATCTCACCACCGGTCGCATAATATGACGCCTGCAAAACCAGAGAAACCGCTTCAGGAATCGTCATGAAGTATCTCACTATGTCCTTGTGCGTCACTGTAACAGGTCCGCCCTCAGCAATCTGCTGCTTAAACAGCGGTATAACGGATCCATTGGATCCGAGAACATTGCCAAATCTCACTGCTGCAAAAATCGTACCACTACTCTTTCTGTTCATCATCTGAACAATCATTTCACAGACTCGCTTCGAAGCCCCCATAAATGATGTAGGGTTAACAGCTTTATCCGTAGAAATAAGCAGAAATCTCTTGACTCCATATTTAGCTGCCGCAAGAGCTGTCTTATAGGTTCCAAAAATATTGTTCTTAACTGCTTCGTTCGGACTCTTTTCCATAAGCGGAACATGCTTGTGTGCAGCAGCATGAAAAATAATATCAGGTCTGTACTGCTTAAGTACATTATTGATTCTGTCCGTGTTTCGAACAGATCCGATAAGTGCTTCAACCTTAAGATCCGGATATTTTCGCTTAAGCTCCTGCTCGATATCATATGCATTATTCTCATATATATCAAAAATAATTAGCAACTTGGGATTTGCAGCCGCTATCTGTCTGCACAGTTCTGACCCGATAGAGCCACCACCACCTGTGACCATGACTACCTTGTCACTGATTGCTTCTAAGATTTCGCTATTATTAACTCTTACCTCATCTCTCTCCAAGAGGTCCTCAAGATTTACATCACGAAGTCTCGATACACTTACTTCTTCAGATACTATCTGGGTCAATCCCGGAACAGTCTGTAATTTACATCCAGTTTCCTTACATATATTAAGGATTTCTCGTCTGTCTTTATCGCTGGCGGAAGGGATTGCGAATATAATCCTGTCAATGTCATACTTTTCGCAAAGCTCAGTTATGCTGTTTCGTCCGCCACCTATCTTAATTCCTCCCAGATATCTGCCCCAGGTAGTCTTATTATCATCAATTATCACCCTTACTTTATATCTTTTGTCGAGCTTTAAATCTGTAATAAGTTCACGTCCTGCTGCGCCGGCACCAATTATCATAACATTGGCACGTTCTATGAGTTCTCTGTCCTTAGGATTAATCCTAAATACACTGCCTCTGAATATTCTGTAGGAAAATCTGATTCCCATACAGAATATCAGATTAAGTATTATTCCCATAAACATGCAGCTTCTGGGAAGATTTATCCTTTCAATTCTGTTCTCCGTAAAAAGAAGGATCGCAATAACAAAATATGCCCCGATAATCCTGTATACTTCAGTAAGTGAGGCAAATCTCCAAATGCTGTGATACAGCCTGAAAACATAATATACAGCAAGGGTTGTCAACGTAGCTATCGGCAGCATATACAAAATATTATCTGTATAAATCTGAGGTATTTCGCGATATTTGAAATCAAAACGCACAAGCAAAGAGAGCAGATGTGCTGCAACAACGCTAAGCGCATCTGCTACCAAAATCAGAATAATCCTGCAATAATATCTAACGTCTGTCTTCTGTTTGTTGTATAAGTCCGGCACTATAGTATACCAATCCTTGCTATCGAATTATCACTTCCTATTTAACGAACACTTAACGACAAAAGATTACTTCCTGTAATAGTCTACAAGTTTTTTAACAGCTCTGATAACATCATCTACATCTTCATCCGTCATCATAGGATAAAGCGGTATACTCATGATTCCCTTATATACATCCTCTGCAACAGGACAAAGTCCCTTCTTATATCCCATCTCCTGGTATAATGGCATCCAGTAAACCGGAATATAGTGTACCTGGCACTGAACATTCTCAGCACTCATTGCTTCAAAAAATTCACGCCTTGTGCAGCTTAGTTTCTCAAGATCAAGTCTTATGACATACAGATGTCTGCTGGAATCCGACTGAGGAATATCCTCCTCAAGTAAAATTTCCGGCACGTCAGCAAAAGCTGCATTATACATCTCAACAATTTCTTTTCTTCTCTTAACAAAACGATCAAGTTTATCAAGCTGGCTTGACAGAAGAGCAGCCTGTATATCGGTCATCCTCAGATTCATTCCTAAAAGCTGCTGCTCATAGTACCAGACTCCCCCGTTATCCTCGTCAGCAGGAGTCATAAATTTGGAATGATCATGTTCCATACCATGAGAACGGAAAAGATAAGCTTTTCTGGCATATTCGTCATTATTGGTGATGACAGCACCACCTTCACCTGCTGTTACCGTCTTCACAGGATGAAATGAAAAAGTAGTAATATCTGCCAATGATCCGACAGGTATTCCATTATATTTAGATCCTATGGAATGAGCTGCGTCCTCTATGAATACCAGATTGAACTCATCACAGATTTTCCTTATCTCCTCAACCTCCACAACCTGCCCGGTGTAATCAACCGCAACTATTGCCTTGGTCTTCTCAGTTATATGCTCCCTTATACTCTTGGGATCAATCTGATAAGTCTTGGGATTAATATCTGCAAAAACAGGCTTAGCACCACAATATAGAGCGCAGTTTGCACTTGCCATAAATGTAAGTGGAGTGGTTATAACTTCATCACCCGGTCCAACTCCTGCGATCACACATGCTGTATGCAGAGCAGCGGTATCATTTGTCATGACTATCGCATGCTTTGCTCCGGTTATTTTTCTAAGCTTTTCCTCCGCTTCATCAACCTTGGGACCACATGTAATAAACGGACTCACAAGAGTTTGTGCAACAGCATCAACATCCTCTTTTGTAATGCACTGACTTCCATAATAAATTTTTTCACTGCGGACCGGCGTTCCGCCATTAATTGCAAGCTCTTCCATTAGTATATTTAAATCCTTTCACAAGGGTAAATAGAGCTGAGATTTAGACCAGCCTTATCTACAATCATTATAAATGAACAAAATCAATCTCTTCTGAAGAGGTCTCTGGTATAAACCTTCTCCTCAACATCATCAAGAACAGAATCGTATCTGTTTGCAATAATACTGTCGCAACCAGTCTTGAACTTATTTATATCATTAACAACGAGAGATCCAAAGAAAGTAGTTCCGTCAGGAAGTGTCGGCTCATAAATGATAACCGTTGCACCCTTTGCCTTGAGGCGCTTCATAACTCCCTGAATAGAGCTCTGTCTGAAATTATCACTGTTGCTCTTCATAGTAAGTCTGTATACACCAACAGTTATGGGACGCTCTTTGTCTGCATTCCACATACTGCTTGCAGTATAATAACCTGCTTTTTCAAGAACTCTGTCTGCAATATGATCCTTACGTGTTCTGTTACTCTCAACAATAGCTCTGATAAGATCTTCGGGAACATCCTGGAAATTAGCAAGAAGCTGCTTTGTATCCTTAGGAAGGCAATAACCACCGTATCCAAAACTGGGATTGTTATAGTGTGTTCCTATTCTGGGATCCAGACATACACCTTCAATAATATCCTTTGTATCAAGACCCTTAAGCTCAGCATATGTATCAAGCTCATTAAAGTAAGATACACGGAGTGCAAGATATGTATTAGCAAAAAGCTTAACCGCCTCAGCCTCTGTAAAGCCCATAAACAGAGTATCAATATTCTCTTTTTCTGCGCCTTCAACAAGGAGAGATGCAAATGTCTCTGCAGCTTTTCGACTATTATCATCGCAGCCAACAATTATACGGCTGGGATAGAGATTGTCATAAAGTGCCTTGGATTCCCTAAGAAACTCAGGACTAAACAGAATTCTGTCTGTCTTAAACTGCTCCCTTACCTTCTGTGTATAACCTACAGGGATGGTGGATTTAATTATCATAACCGCACGGTCTGATGATTTAAGTACGAGATCAATAACGGCTTCAACTGCTGAACAGTCAAAGAAATTCTTCTGAGGATCATAGTTAGTGGGTGCAGCTATGATAACATAGTCAGCATCTGCATAAGCTGCAGCACCATCTGTAGTCGCATGAAGTTTTAATCCTCTCTCTTCATGCTCATCCAAAAACTTTTCAATATAATCATCCTGTATAGGACTTTTCCAATTGTTTAATTTCTCAACCTTTTCAGGAAGAATGTCTACTGCTGTAACCTCATTGTGCTGTGATAAAAGTACTGCCAAAGAAAGGCCTACATAGCCTGTTCCTGCAACTGCGATTTTCATATTATTTTGTCCTCCCAAAATTTATGATGTAATTTGTTTCATTCCATAAAATGATGTGGGTGTCAAAAGTAATTTTTGACACCATATGATATACGAATTGCTTCAAAACTTCGTCATTCTCACAATTCTACAAATATTCGGGTCATAAAATTATTTTACAACGCCCTTTTCAAGGTACTCTTCCAGATTGGTTCTGATGTGCTCCTCTGCACGTTCAACCGCAACCTTCTCCATATCATGCTTCACCATGATCTCAACAAGCTGCTCAAAAGTTGTTGCTGTCGGATTCCATCCAAGCTCTTTCTTAGCCTTAGTGGGATCTCCCCAAAGGTTAACTACGTCGGTAGGTCTGTAAAAATCAGGACTTACTTCAATTATGACCTTGCCTGTGGCTTTATCTATACCCTTCTCATCTATGCCTTCGCCCTGCCACTCAAGCTCTATTCCTGCATAACGGAAAGCAAGTGTTGCAAATTCTCTCACAGAATGCTGAACTCCTGTAGCAATTACAAAGTCCTCAGGCTTGTCATTCTGAAGAATCAGCCACATACATTCAACGTAATCCTTAGCATAACCCCAGTCACGAAGTGAATCCAGATTACCAAGGTAAAGCTTATCCTGTTTTCCCTGGGAAATTCTTGCAGCTGCAAGAGTTATCTTCCTTGTAACGAAAGTCTCGCCTCTTCTTTCTGACTCATGGTTAAACAGAATACCCGAACAGCAGAACATGTTGTAAGCTTCTCTGTATTCCTTAACAATCCAGAATCCATACTGCTTGGCAACAGCATAAGGGCTGTAGGGATGGAAGGGAGTATTCTCGTTCTGAGGAACTTCCTCAACCTTACCATAAAGTTCTGAAGTTGATGCCTGATATATTCGGCATGTATCAGCAAGTCCACAAAGACGAACAGCCTCAAGAACTCTTAATACACCTGTTGCATCAACATCTGCCGTAAATTCAGGTGAATCAAAGGATACCTGAACATGGCTCTGAGCTGCCAGGTTATATATTTCATCAGGTCTGACAAGGCTTACCACCTGCATGATACTCATGGAATCTCCAAGATCCCCATAGTGAAGATGAAAATTCGGTGCACCCTCAAGGTGTGCTATTCTCTCCCTAAAATCTACAGATGAACGTCGTATAACGCCATGAACCTCATAGCCTTTTCCCAGTAGAAGCTCTGCGAGATAAGAGCCATCCTGTCCTGTTACGCCTGTTATCAGTGCTTTCTTTGCCATAATAATTCCTTTTCTAATTTCATAATGAATTAGGGCCTAAAAGTAAATATAGCCTAAATCATTGTAATAATCTGAGTAATTATATCATAAAAATAATGGTACATCATCACGATATAACTTCCATCATTCCCACTAAATCTTAGGTTCTATTTTTCAAATACATTACCCTATCAATACATGAATAAATTATATAAGCAACTACGCCTATCAAGAAAGTTAACCCTGCATACTTTAAAATATTAATTACAAATGTTGCAGTACTATTATACCAATAATATATCCAGTCTGTTTTTTCCCACAGGCTATAGAATACCCCATTATCATGGATGAGGTATATCATAAACGTTGAACTTCCAAGAAAGTTAATTATCCTGCTGCTAAATGTTTTCATACGTCTGAATAATTCAAATAGCATTATTCCTGATATTATTACTAATACATGCCAATTACTGTACTCTGTTACCACCTGGATATATATTTTTCCACCAAATTTTTCGAAATTCTCCATGCTTAATGACCTGACATTATATGCAGATAAGCATATTAAGCAAATCACAAATAAACCACCAAGCACTATAAATGGCAGTTTTATTCTTCTTAATGGATCATATTTTTTAATATATCCCGAAAAAGAATACAGAAAAATACCTGTGCCCAATGTACGTAGTCCCGGAATCAAACCATCTAATAAAGCTCCGGTCCACCCAAATTCTACCATCGCAAATATAATTAACAAAAATTCTGAATATTGTTTGAAGTCAAGTTTAGACAGCCAGCTATTAAGAAATAGCTTACCAATAAGAATTATCATAAAGTAGTAGCCAACATACCATGACATGGTATTAAAATTGGATATGTCTGCCAGACCTACATATCTTCCGACTTCAAGTTTTGTAAGTCTATACCATAAAAATGATCCGCCTATTAAAGCTACTGATGCAAAAGCAAGCTGTGACAATAGTTTCTTAGAAATCTTAACCATATTCACATTTTCTTTTTGTACCAGAAAATAACCAGATATTAATACAAAAATCGCATTACCTAAAGGTCCAAAAAAAGATCCAAAATCTGACAACCATAATCTTTTAAAAATAATTGGATTATTAAAATATCCATTATCCATCCTGGTCATTGATGAATAATCGGTAAGCTGAATATTAATGCAATGAACAAAAATGTGATGAATTATGATCATGACCATTGCCAGCACTCGTAGCAATTCAAAATTAGAAGACCTATTATCGCTTTTTTCTTTCATTCATACTCCGCCAATCGTACTTTTTCGAGAATTAATATCAATTTGCTTCTTCTGACTTAAATGCCCAAAACTTATTAATTATAAAGTTAACCGGAACGCTAACAAGAAGATTTATTATGGGCGCGATAAACTCTGATATATGAAAAATCTGAACCCACAAAACCATCAATACACTATTTAAGAATAATCCTGTAAACGAATATGAAATATATGTTTTTATCAAAGCCTTCCACAAGTTGCGGCTCTGGCCCTCTTCCATAACAAAAACCATCTTATTATTCCAATAAAATGACCATAATACGCTGAGTACAAAAGCTATGACAGTTGCAATTAGATAATCAATGCGCTCAAAAACCCCTACAGCTCTCATCAAAAGAAGAGAGAACGTATATAACAAATAGGAAATTACTGTATTACTGACACCCACAATTCCAAACTTCACGAACTGCATCAATGCAGCGTGAATCTCATCAGTATAGTCTCTTCCAACAATCTTAAAGCAGCTTTTAAAAACAAAAGCTGCTATTCCTTCAATAATGTTCCATGCAATATTAGTACTTTTCACAATAACCTCTCTAACGTGCAAGCATATTTAGATCCCAAAACAGGGAACATATGATTACATCTTATTTAATCATATGTCTTATAGCTTATTTTAAAGAACTGATACCCAATCTTAATAAGCCAATCAGGCCAGAACTTTCTAAACATATAAATCTCTTCTTCTTTTCTCTTATTATCCTCAGTCCATTCTTTACTCGTCGCATCATCATGTATACGATAGTAGGTCAGAACCTTATCTACATACAGAAAAGGGTGTTTTGTGCCGGCAAGATCAACAAACGTCTCCCAATCACAGGCAAATTTTAAACGTGACTGAAAAATAGTGGTTCTACACAATTCCTTGTTATAAGCGCATGTAGGACAGCATATAGAATTACCAAATGCTAAACAATATTTCTTAAAAAATTTAATTCCTGACAGAGTCTTGCTTTTCATAGGAGATCTAAAAAATCTTCTAAGTCTTGAATTTAAATCTGTGGTAATTTCACCATGTTTAATTGGGTAATAATCTGTAAATGCCATAATGGCATCAGGTCTCTTTTTTATAGCGTTCACAAGTTCAATTGAATAGCTTCTATTATACAAATCATCCTGATGAGCAACAGTTACCCATGGTGTCTTGGCTTTACTTACTGCAAAGTTCCAATCATCAACTATATCACTCTTTCCTTCCCTTATATACAGAGGAATTCCGTGTTTCTCAGCTATTCCCTTAATATAATCATCCGGAGTTGAAGTGCACATAATAATATCACTATATTTTCTCTGATACATAAGTGATTCTACACAGTCATTTAAATATGGAGAATCTTTATATGCACAGACTGCAAATGTATGTATCTTAGACATAAATTAATCCTCATCCTTAAGATATTCTTCTACTATATATCTTGGTCTTCTCTTGGTTTCAAGATAAATCTTTCCTATGTACTCTCCAATCACCCCAAGACATATCATAATAATTCCACCAATACCCCAAACAGATATGACGGTAGTGGTCCATCCGGGAATGGTTCTTCCATTAAGTTCACCAATAATACAATAAACAAGAACAAAAAGGCTCACAAAGAATATTAGTATTCCCAATCCACTGATCATTCTTATAGGCTTTACACTTAATGAAGTTATTCCTTCCATGGCAAAATGCAGCATTTTCTTAAGAGGATATTTACTCTCTCCTGCAAAACGTTCCGCACGGTCATAAAAAACTCTATCCGTTTTATAACCAACCATGGGGACCAGACCTCTTAGAAACAGATTGACTTCATCAAATTCAGCCAGTCCATCCAAAGCCCTTTTGCTCATGAGTCTGTAATCGGCATGATTATACTCAATATTGGCTCCAAGTAATGACATAAACTTATAAAAGCTTTGCGCAGTAAATCTCTTAAAAAATGTATCCGTTGTTCTTTCTGCACGAACACCATAAACTATATCTGCTCCTTGAAAATACTTTTCAAGCATTTCATCAATAGCATCTATATCATCCTGAAGATCAACATCCATTGAAATAACGACATCACCAATTTGACGTGCTACCATAAGTCCGGCAAGAAGCGCATTCTGATGTCCGCGATTCCTACTGAGGCATACACCTTGAAACAGACTATCTTCATCATGAAGCTTTTTAATAATTTCCCATGTTCTATCAGCTGAACCATCATTCACAAACATCACTCTGCTATTCTTAGCAATCTTGCCAGAAGATATTAACTGATTCATTTTTTCTTTCAAACGTTTTGATGTTTCCGGCAAAACTTCTTCTTCGTTATAGCACGGTAAAACGCATATCAATCTATTCATCTACCATCAACCTCTACTTATTATTCTGATAAACATTCTGATATATCCTTCCACACTATTTCAACATCTTGCGGAATATCATAGTATTCTTTCATCCAGATATCTGTAAATTCAAATCCCTCGTCACAGGACATCATTCCACGACCTGCCTCGTTGTCGTATTCCAGAAGATATATCGTATCCGAATTTCCATCATAATTTCTTAGTATACTCCTATTTAAAGAATCTGCATAATAATTCCTCTCGTATTTGCGATAAGTGCTGATCATATTAAGTGTCCCAATCAGTAAAAAGAGAAGCATAACCCAAATAAAAGGAATCTTCATCAATGTAGTCTTATTGATAAACATTTGAAATAAAAGGTTAATAAAAATCACTGACAAAAAAACATAGGGTATACACTGCCTTAGTGAAAAAGTTGGCGCTATCAGCAAACAGTAAACTGAAGAAATAGCCGCCATCATTATTGGAATAAACTCTGCCATTTTAAATATGACAAAGAACTCCACTATTCCAATACATAAAACTACTTGAAACACAAAGAACAACAAGTTTTTCATTTCTGTAGAAATATGTACATTTAACAACAATTCTCCTGCCTTTTCCAAGAGACATGGAATAATAAGTACTATCTCCAATATCCAAGCCACTTTATTCATTTTATTATAAAGTAGCATCATCATGCCCAATCCAAATATTGTCAAAACAACATTGAACCAAAGCATATCTGAATGGTTAAGCAGCTCCATAAGCATATTAAAGCTATTTACAATTTTGTCCCAAAATGACATCTCAAAGTACTCTGTATTTGATTCCATACGGGCAAAATTACCGGGAGCCAAAATCATCATGGCTAAAAGAGCAAATGAAGAAACAACTATTACAATATTGCCTTTCCACTTTGATCCTGCAAAGAAATCTATACCGGCTCTAAATAATGCCCACACAAAAAAGCCGCCGCCAAGCTGCTCCTGGGACAATACTGCAAGTGGAAACAAAACAATGAACATCCACCAATCCTTAAAACTTATCTTTGAACCGCTCTTTATTTTATTGACTAATCTCTCATAGAAATATATGCTGCTTAAAAACGGAAGTAATGGCCAAACATAGAGTACAGAAGCTGAAGCCCAATAGTACCCGTTAGATAATGTATCTCCTTTAAGGATTCCATAACCTACAACAAAAACAATCGCAGCAATCACATCATTAGTTTCTTTATAGTACAATTTCAAAAGCTTCAATGCGACAATATATGTCAAAATAATAATAACAGCCTGAATCGCCATGAATAAATGTGGCCCATTCTTTTGAAGTGGAATAAGCATAAGAGCATATATTATTCTTCCACCCCAATTGTGATAAATAAATACAGCCCACTCGAGAAGGTCCTTTATTCCATAGTCTGTTCCTGAGATATTACTGGAATCATATCCGTAACTAAGGGATGAATTACCAAAATCGTCAAAATACATACCAACAAAATGATGTTGCATGATCAAAAAGAAAAAGAACACCCCAAAAACAAGGATCACCTTAGCATTTTGGCTAAAAGCCTCATCAAATTTACTCTTTATATTCTTAATGTAAGAATCCATACTTTTCTCCAGAAACTATTAAAACTTAAAATATATAAACGGATTATACGACAATCCCGCAAGATACGTTAAAGTAATAAAAAACAGAATCAAGTACCCTGCTTTTGCCAAACGTTTATTTTTAAACCGCTCTTCTGCAACTCTAAAAACCGGAGTTGACGCAATAATTGCAACAATCAACATAAAATAATACAAGTATGTAAATTTGAACAACACTGAATCTACATTAAACCCGGCTAAATTAATTGTAAACATATTTTTTATATAATTTATTGCAATTTCAATATTATCCGCTCTAAAAAAGACCCATCCTACTATAACTACGATGCCAGTATAAATTCTTCCAATCCATACAGGTAATCTTTTTAATACTTTTCCAAATCCCAGTCTCTCGATAAACATAAACAATCCATGATACAATCCCCATATAATAAATTGCCATGCTGCTCCATGCCATATTCCTGTAAGAAGGAATACAATCCAAAGGTTCAAATACGTTCTGGCTTTACCCTTTCTGTTTCCTCCTAAAGGGATATACACATAGTCTCTAAACCAGGTAGAAAGAGAAATATGCCATCTTCTCCAAAATTCCTGAATACTGCCGGATATATACGGATAGTTAAAGTTTTCATTAAAGTGAAACCCAAATATCAAGCCCAATCCAATTGCCATATCTGAGTAAGCAGAAAAATCATAGTAGATTTGTAATGTATACGAAATCGCCCCAATCCAGGCATAAACAGAATTAAACTGTCCAGAAAGACCAAAAACAGCATCTGCCATAGCGCCCATAGCATTCGCCACAAACACCTTCTTGGCAAAACCTATAATAAATCTTTTAACTCCGGCTTCAGCCATCTCCAATGTAGTATGTCTGTTCTCAATTTCACGATTCACATCACTATATCTTACAATTGGTCCTGCAATTAACTGGGGAAACATCATTATATAGAGCATAAGACGCCAAATGTTTTTCTGGGCCGGAACTACGCCTTTATAAACATCAATAATATAAGACATAATCTGGAATGTAAAAAACGAAATACCTATAGGTAATGCTATTGACGGTATATTAAAAGATATTTCTCTGCCTGCAATCTTCGTACAGACAATACCTAAATTATCTGCTATAAAATTCATATATTTGAAAAAAAGCAAATCTATGATATCTACAGAAAGCCCTAAAATCAAAAACAATCCTTTTCTGTTGCTTTTCTCTATCATCAGGCCACACAAATAATTAATTATAACCAAACCTATAAGTAAAAAGAGATATTTCATTCCTCCCCAGGAATAAAAAATCAAAGAAGCAACTAAAACAACCAAATTTTTAAATTGTATTTTCCCGCTTCCTTCTGCTAAATAATATGAAATCAGCACTACCGGCAAAAAAACAAAAACAAATATTATTGATGAAAAGACCATTACAAATCAATTACTCCCTATTATTTATTAGTCAGTAGCTGTGGATTTTCAAGAAGATAATCTATAAATCCAAAACTCATCCTCGAAACATGTGCTTCATTAACTTCTAAAATCAAAATGTCAGATTTAGATAAATATTCACCCATATCATCAAACTCATCATATGCATCAAAAGCAGAAAATGTTCTTGCCTCAGCCCCATTATTTAAATAAATGTAGTTGTTTTCATAGTGAGCCACAGTATTAAATATCCCATTATTTTCAAGGGCTGACAGGCTTTGCCCCATAAAACTTCCCCCCCTTAGGAATACCGAAGGAACATCTTTTTCTTCTGTCACTGTCAAATTAGACTTGAAAAAAGTATCGTTCATGGCAGGAACAATAAGGTTTAAACTGTCATAAAGATCTGTATCCGGAGCTACAGGCTTATTTTTCTTACATTTCTCTATCTGCTGGGTTGCTTCAGACAAATCCCATTTGCTATTTTCTTCGATATATTTTTTAAATTCTATGGCACATCTATTCCCCCATGGCTGCGACCAATGTATTCCTGTCGAATAAAACACCGGCGCATCTATCTCATCAATATGTTCATCTATATACTTATGAGAATCAAAATACTTTAGATTACTATTTGAAAGATATCTGACAAATCTGGAATAGTCATTTTCTCCACCATTTTCCATCAAATGATATTCTGATGAAATCTTATCTTTGCAAAAATATGCTTTGCTTGGAGTAATAAAAATATACATTTCCTTGTTATTTTCCAAGCAAAGCTTATCTATTCTATTAAGTTTTTCCATTAATTCATCATAATAGGCTTCATCAGATACCGGATATATATTCAGCTCACGATATATGTATTCCGGTTCAAAAAGATATTTATCTTTTTCAATAAGCACATTACTATTTGGAGATTCATTGAATAAAGAATAAAGCAATTGAGATCTAAGTTTTATTAATGTTTTTCTACCCCAAAAATGATTCTCAATATAATTATTAACCTCCGACTGAGTCGTACCCTCCAAAACAGATTCCATTGTTGGCGACTCCACTGATGTATCCTGCGTCACTCCGCCTAAACTAATAAAATGATCCGGAAATACTCCTATAAAAGGAAATAATAATATTAAAATAAAACAATATACAAACAATGAACTTCTATTAGAATTCTTTTTCTTCATTACCCTTTAACCAAAACCATTCTTATTATTTACTTTTATGTGTAAGCTTCTCTGAATAATACGCTGAATTCTTTTTCAATTCAACATTCAAATAATCCGCTCCATACTTCTCAACAAGCGTTTCTACATCGGAAAACAAGTTAGTCCCCATACCCAGTCTATCTCCTGAAATAGAAGCGCCAAGACTTGCTACCACTGTCGGAAAAATATCCATAGAGGAAAAAGCGCGATCTACGCTCTCAATATTTTGTAACCGATCCGCAGGGTTTATTATAGCGAAATATGTTTTCCTTGTATATCCACTATTAACTCCCTGTGCATCAATATATCCAGTGTCCATTGTAGGATGGTCGCCTGAAATAATTATTGTAGTGTTACTATAAAAATCTTGAGACTTTATCCATTCTACAAACTGATCAACTTGTTTACTGGAACATGCGATAACATTACTATATTGATCATCATAAACATTCTCGCAAAGTGGACACAAATAACCATCAATAAAATGGGTGTCAACTGTTAGTAATGAACAGTTAAATGGTTCGCCTTTTTTTGCTAATTTGGTAATTTCACTCTTAGCATATTCAAATAGCTTTTGATCTTCATATCCCCACCACTCATAATAATCTTCAGGAATATACCCCTTGTCTATGGCAGTATAATAATCAAATACATCATAATCACCGTGATTTTTGAAATATGAATATCTTCCACCAAATTTCGCATCTGAACCTATCATAAATTCCTGATTATATCCATTTTCCTTTAAAATATCTCCCAATGAATATATTCCAGGCAAAAAATCATTCTCATATTCAAAGGTACCGTTTAACATCCTATTACTAACTATAGCCTCGTTTACAACAATTCCGGCTGTCTGAGCAACAATAGCTCCAGTCGTAAATGTTGCACCTGAAAGGGCTACTGCCCCGTTTATATCATTACTCGTTGAAAACCAATTTTTATCAGAAGCAATGGATGTAAGTTCAGGGATATAATTACTGCTCATGGCCCCGCCAAACGATTCATCAGCATATGTTGATTCCATTGATTCCAAAAATATATAAATCAAATTTCTCTTTTTATCAGGAAATAATATGTCTACGCTTTTAGGATCGACATAATTATTATCATATATGTCTGTGCTATCAGCTACATATGATAAATAATCAGCAATACCAAATTCTTCTGAAGTAGTTAATATGAGAAGCGCTATAGCTCCAATCCCGTATCCCAACTGAAGAACAACTATGAACATTTTCCATAATTTTTTGATTTTCACAAAATCTATCACAAAAAATATTCCAAAGCATAAAAATCCAATTATGACTATGGTTACGACTATCTCAACAAAAGGACCAAAATTTGTCCCCTCAAGAGAATTATTTATATGGAATATTATTTGTCCTAATTCTACATTCCTAAAATTCTGAAGAAGATAGTACCTAAGATATACACCTTCTAAAAATGCAAGCCACACAACAAAAGAAATAAACGAAATCAGCACCCTAAATACATTATTAATGTTTCTCTGGTCATTGCCTGTAGGCATAAATAGCAATATTATCAACAAAACCGTCATTAAAATTGCTGACGCAAAACCTACATTCATGATAAACTCACATAAAGAAAGCCTTATATCCCGAGCAAAACCAGGCTCAATATACATTAAGGGATCGTCATTCGGTGGATTTACCAAGATACGTTGTTCATTAACGTCTTCCACTCCGCTATTCTCTATATCCATACAATAATCAATGAATGTTAATGAATCATAAGACCTGACCCTTAATCCAAAGAACAAAACATTGACTTTAGAAAGTCCAAATTTTTTACCAGAATCAACAAAATCAATTCTATAATAATCTCCGTCTGCTGTAGAAATATCTATTATCGATTTATTATCCCTAATAAAGCCGTATGAAGCCTTCTCTTCACTGTATTGTCTACCGACATCACCCCAGTATAATTTTGAATAGCAACCGTTTACATCATATTTGTTGTCAAAAACAAATTCTAATTTTGTATACAGAGTACTGTTCTTTTTTGCATAAATAAGAGCCAGACTAAGCATGCAGAGAATGCTGCATGCAATAATTAGTCCGGCTACTCTAAGTTTATTTTTTAAAGTTCTATCTATCTGCATTCTTACTAATTTTTCTAAAACACTTTGAGACGTAACATTTAACCATTTCACATAATACCATATATCGGGCAATTATAGTAATAATTCCCCATTATCATCTCACTACCTTCTCAAAATCAGCCTTAGGATGTTTGCATACCGGGCAGATGAAATCATCAGGAAGTTCCTCTCCTACCCACTCATATCCACATATCTTACAGCGCCATATGGTCTCGCCCTTTGGAGTTGTTCCTACAGCTTCAGGCTTCGGCTTTATATTGTCCTGATAGTAGCTATAGGTTGCTGATGGAGTAGCATCCAACACTTCCATAGCTGTTGGCTTACCAATAAACAAAGTATGAGAGCCAAGATCAACTGTCTGCTCCACTTCAATTGAGAAGAAAGCATTTGTTCCTCTTGTGATATACGGTATTCCATTATCAGCATATTTGCAGTCACTAAAGCTTTCAAATTTATTGACATCTCTTCCCGACTGGAATCCGAAATGCTTGAACAATTCAAAATCTGCTGCCTCACTTATTACAGATATATTGCATTTTTTCGTCTGCATAACCATATCATGAGTATAGTTTGCTTTATTTACAGCAAAAGAAATCTGATTTGGCTCAGACGCCACCTGAATTGCAGTGTTCGTGATACAACCATTTTCTTTATCACCCACTTTAGCAGTTAAAACAAATAACCCATACGACAGTTTGTACATAGCCTTATTATCCATAGTGCTTCCTCCTCATAGAATTAGTTATTATTAACTTATGCAGCCCACATCAATATTATCGCAAACCTTTTTAAAAAATTGATAGCCAGCCTTAGAATCCTCAACAACAACTACATCATTTTCACCAAGCAAATTTTCACGTTTAAAATCATTGTCATACATCTTCTTCAGGCTATTGTATGTCTTTTTTAGCTTACCATATTTACCAGACTTCTTTCACATTCAAGTTCTATCGTATCAAATATCTTGTCTTTTGCCTAACCATTAGTATTTCTTCAACCATACATCCTTTAATATAATTTCCCTATCCTATTAACTTGCATTATCCCAAACAATAACAATCATTCTTCATTTACAATCTCTCCATCAAGATTATAATATGTCTTGCCAGCAATAGCCCCTGTCTCATCATAACGTATATCAATGCTACAGTAGCCATCAGGTCTTAATATCAGCTCATTATCAAGTCCATAAAACTCTTCATGTATTACCTGTCGTTTATCATTGTAGGCTCTGACAATATACCAATACTCTCCATAATTGAGAATCGGATCGTTTTCCACATCATAGTATCTTTCAACGATTATATTCCCTGCTTCATCATATTCTCTTTCTATTTTAGCAGCACCGCTTATTGACGCAACCGGATTCAAACTCAAATCAAAAAACCTACATGATGTCCAGTTTCCCAAATCCTTGTATTCATAATCTGTTCCATGATAACCATTTGGAATATCTATGGGATTACCTTCCAAGTCAAAATACTCTTCGTGAACAACTTTGTAATCACCATTCAACACGCGACGAGTATCAAAGTCAGGTGTCCTTCTGTATTTTATGGCTTTCAATTCCAAACTTTCGTTAGAATCCATAACCAAAAGATAATTGTAATCAACAGCTCCTGCCGTAAAAATAACCGATTTAGACAGATGACCTTCCTCATCAAATTCACTGCGCAGAACCGGTATTGATATCACTTCGCCTGCTGTCTCTTTATCTCTACCTAATGTAAGTTTTATTGTACAAACCTGATAGTCATCGGCATATGAATTATTATCTCTTAGCGCCAAATCGTATGTTGCAGTATATTTTCCAGGATATATTTCTATCAAAGTTCCATTTTCTATATCCTTATCCTGTCCATCTATTATAACAGCCCCATCATCTGTTATACTTAGTCCATTCGCTACAGCTAAATCGTCCAGATCAACAGCGTACTCTTTTGTACAATAACCGGTAAGATGATATCCTTTACTCTCTAGCTCTTTTATTACGGAATCATCATTAGTATATACAACGTCTGACTCAGATATGGGTGTGTATAAGAACCCGGCATTTGTTAGTACCTGAGCCTCATCATTAACATCCATTATTACAGTAGTATTACTCTGTGCACCAAGCGAAGCCCCACTAAATATTGATGCCTTTATTCCTCCTATTTCTTTATTATAAAGGTAAGGATAAGTATCATTATAAACTTCGCCATCAGCATTCTCTACTATTGTCGTTAATACTTCCTTTTCATCATTGATTCTTGGAATTACATATTTTTTTGCTGCAATTATTTCAAACATACCACAAGTAAGCAACAGCAATAATGCTACCGTACTTATGATTACTGTGACAGCATTGGATTTTATAATTCTTTTATCAAACACTAATGAAACAAGAAGAAAACTTATACTCCAAATAATAATCAATACAACTGCAAATGTGATAAATAAAACAAGCATTGTTGGCATTACACCTATGTTGTCCATAGTTACCATTATTGCTGTTCTTAGCCATAAATAAGTAATTGGTAAAGCATAGATAAATATTGAAAGCAGGAATGCAAAAACAAGAGCAGGATATAATGTCCTGGTTTCTCCATATTCCGCTAACTCTCCTAGGTATACACCTATCAAAACAAAAATTAGAAACGCTATATTTATCCAATAAATCATGTCTGAGAAAGCGCTTACTAACATTATAAAAGCCACTAACAATGAAATTGTACGGACTGATTTTATCTTTGATTTTATGGAAGTGCTAATAGCAGAGATAAAACAGCTTGTATATAGAATAAAAGCAGCCATTCCATAGTCGGACAAAAGTGATATAAAAGAGTTTTCTACCGGACCTGCAGTATCACCAGTTATACCAAGGAACAATGCTGCAAGAGGCCTTATT
This sequence comes from Butyrivibrio sp. WCE2006, assembly GCF_000701985.1. Lineage (NCBI taxonomy): Bacteria > Bacillati > Bacillota > Clostridia > Lachnospirales > Lachnospiraceae > Butyrivibrio > Butyrivibrio sp. WCE2006. The sequence continues at coordinate 30,676 of NZ_JNKH01000009.1, forward strand.
ATACTATATGTGTATAGCATCCCCCCTCCAAATATACTATGTTGAAGATTTCCATTTCTCCACACATTTATTGCAAAATCAAGGTCAGCTACTCTGTTCCTAAATCCCTTGTCACCATAATAGTTTAGATAAACATCTTTATTTATAGCTGCAAACATAACTGCAAATCTATTTATTAGATTTTCAATAACCTCAATAGTAGTACCTTTAATGGATGTAAATAATACCAAAATGACTAGCAGAAGAAACAATATGCTCCACATGATACGCCCCTTAATATTATGTAGCACACTATTCCAAAAAAAGGCTTTAATTCCATGCCTATTTATAACCACAAAAATCACCAATAAAACTAATAATAAAGCAGAAACATGCCTTAATTGAGCAATTATCATTATTAATGCTGACAATATCGTTCCAGCAATCATTTTCCTTTTGTCTTTAACATAAAATAATGAAACAAATGCCAATACCAATGCCGCATTTCCTTCAGCAATAGGATGCAAAAATGCCATATGCATTCTGTCAGAAAAATCATGGACTACAAAATAATCCAAAGTCCCAATCAATAAAGTCACAAAAAGAATCATCCATAGTCTATTAAATGCGACAGACAACTCCCCTTTTGTCGAAACTGCAATACTATATCCAGCAAATACAATAAAGAAAATGGATAGTGAATACCTGTAAGATATATTAGAAGCATGTTCAATAAACAAAAAATATAGCATCCACATTACTGTCAACACAGCGAATATCGAATGCTTTTTAATAAAAGCAAATAAATTACTAATATTATTTTTTAACCCTGTAACTACAAAAAAGAGGCTTACTAGAATAATTTCTAGAAAGCCATCTCTGTACTCATCTTTCATCGAAAGCAAAACAGCAAATGCTATGCCAATATATAAATAATCAGTCCAAGATACTAATCTTTCTCTCATATGCTCGTTCCTTCCAATCATACTTTGAAATAGCACACTTTTATTGCATTTACTATATTTCCTTAAGACCTATTTATTTTGATAATTTCCTCTTAGCTATTTTCAAATATGCCTCTTTAAACAAACCCAGTATTTCTTCAAACACCTCTGGCAAAAGCATCCTTAAGCCTAATATTACAGTCGTAATATATATAATGAATCCCAAAACTTCATTAATGAAAAAATTCAACGCAAAATAAACACAAATTACTATCAAAAAATACGCACATTCTTTTTTAGCAAAGCGATAATTAGGATTTTGTACCTCACAAATAATAAGCCACAATAAAGCTGTTAAGAATGTAGCTATCGCAAATGCATCCATTTTCCTATAAAAGAAATATAATATTGTGTTTAATAAAGTAGCGATAATTATAAGTTCTATCAATTGAAATAAGTATTTATTCTGTTTCTTATTTACTTTATATAAATTTACGTAAACCCCCTTTACCACTGCATAAAATGAATGTGCCCCAAAAAGAAAAACTAATGGAGTAACAGAGTCAGTATACTTAGGCAGGAAAATTTTAGTAACCCAGACAATTGGAAAAACAGTTGAAATTGCCAATACTCCAAATATCATAGATATACGCTTGGATTTTTTAATATATTCTGCACTACTATTTTTGCAAAATGCATTATAAAAAGAAACTGTTATAGGAGAAATCAATGCATTGATCAAGCTTTCAGCACTAACAGCAAAGGAATATTGTGCAAACTGAAGATTTGCCATCAATGCTTTGATAAACCATCTATCCAAACTAGTAAATAATAGATTAGCAAAATTACCAATTAAGAGAACTATTCCCTGCTTTATCATCTCCATTGCCCTTTGGAAAGACAGCATCCCAGGTCTAATAGTCTTTTTTTTCGACAGTTGCAGATAAAAATATACAGCACATCCAAAGGTTACAAAAACTGATACAGCTGAATAATGTAAATAATTATCGCTATGAAACACGAACATTATTAGCAATTGTATAATCAATATAGAAAACTTTTGAATATTTAGTGCCAGTCCATAATTCTTAAATTCTCCTATAGCTTGAAATAATGATCTAAAAAAGCCCAGGAAATTATCACAAATCATAGCAATAGAAACAATAACTCCAATTGTACTGTGCATTATCGCAGAAACTATAAATATACAAAATCCAACTATCAAGTTCAAAATAATATAATTATTTATGTCAACTGCGATAGTCTTATCATTTATACCATCCAGCTCTTTTCCGCCGTAATATAAATACATACCATCCGCATATCCTAACTGAATTACGCCAGCATATCCAACATACAATGTAAATGTTTTAAAATATGAATAAGAATCAACTGATAAAAATTTAGGTAGTACAAAACTTGATACTAATCCAATAAACAAATACAAAACATTTGCCACCAGTATATAAGCCATGTTTTTCTTCATGCAATTTCTCCTAATATCATTGGTTAATGCAACACATAAAATAAAACTCACCTAAAGAAAGGATGAAAATTGATTTGATATTGCAAATCTTTATTCCTTTCTTTAACTTTAGTAGCTGGATTTCCAATATATATTGCATTCTCCTCTACTGTACCTTTTATTACAGCTCCAGCACCAATTATGCACCCATCATTAAGAATTGATCCATCAAGGATAATTGCATTACACCCAATCCAAACATGATCCCCCATGCTAACAGGAGCCTCATAATACTCAAAATCTTTACTATTAGCCTTATGTGAAGCAGTGATTATTTTTGAATAAATAGATATTGAGCAATCGTCTCCTATCGTCAATCCACCACGGCCATCCAAATGGCAATATTCATTTATTATGCTTCTTTCACCTATTTGTATCTTACTTGGTCGTATTACTCTTGTTCGTAGCCCGATTCTTGACCCTTTCCCAATTTTCATGCCTGATATGACATAAAATAATTTTCGTATATGCCACACAGGGATTATTGCAACTATGTAGTTCAAAAACCAACCATAAAAGCTCTTGATGAAATCAAAACATGTAACAAAAACGATATTAGAGTCTTTTATATTCTTTAGTACTTCCCTGTTCATTAATTACACCCTAAAACAGTCATTATATCTTTTAGCAACTTTTGCCATAATATTATCCCAATCAAGCTCATCAACGGCAAACCTTTTGGCTTCTTCGCCCACCCGATGAGCATAATCTGGATCTTTTTTGTTTTTTTCACAAAACTCAATCATAGCATTCCTTAAATTCTCGACCTGCTCTTTTTTATTTTTATAATCATAAGAAATTATAAAATCTTTATCAGCAATATCCTTTATATACCCAAAGATTGGGATTACCGTTGCTTTTCCAGCTGAAATTGACATAATTGCCGAGCCTGAATTTTGCATGCTATCTTTTTCATAAGGCAGCACTGTGGCATCACAGCCTGCAAGTGCACTACCTAATTCCTCATCGGATAGAAAATGCAGCTTTAGCTTTATGTTATCTATCCCTTTAACACTATCTTCTATTCTTTTTTTAAGTTCATCATTGTTAACCTTCCCACAGATTAACAATTCCGCATTGTTATGTAAGTATTCGCAATCAAATGCCTTAATAAGATATGGAACCCCTTTATATTTGGAAATAGCCCCAAAATATAAAAAATGCACTTTCGAATCTTTATGATTATTATCCTGAACATAGTTGTTTATTGACTTACAATAGTTACCATGTGGAACAAATAATATCTTATTTTCCGGGAAATGATAATCTTTAGTCAAAATTTCAGCTGATTCCGTACAATGAACAATTACAAGGCTAGTCCATTTTAAGAAAGACCTTATGAACTCATCTTGCCTTGCATTAATTCCATTATGACTTTTGGCATTATGCATTGTCCAAACCACTTTTCCTCCTAAAATATGAAATAAATACAAAAAAAGAAGGATTAAACGACTTTTCACAAATGAAGCGGCTCCTTTATGAGCCGCATTTTCTTCTAACCAATTAAAATGAAAAATAACCTTTTTGTTCTTTAGTACACTCAAAATGGATTTGAGAATCAGATTTAGATCTCCTTCCCACCTTTTATTGATTATTTCACAATCATTGCTTTCCAATGCTTCTGTTGCTAGCTTAACATAATCGTTTGAATTACTGTGTGGTGGATAAAATATAACTCTCATTCTAACAATTACCCTTTCAATCAATCATTTTTATTCATCCAATTTATAAATCATTTCCCTAGAAATAGATTTTTTGCCCCCTTTGTCAGCCAAAGTCCATGCTGTAACGAAGCATATAAAGAACAGCTCAGGTCTAGAATAGACCTCTGTTATATAAATCATCAATATAGCCCAAAGCATGCTGACTGCAGGAATACTTAACCGTACATCTGCTTTATCAATTTTCACAGAAAGAATCCAAATAATCAGGGAAAATAATATCCCACCTACAATTCCACCAAAAACAAGAAAATATAAATATGTACAATGCGGATGGTAATAACCAAACATATTCTGTTTTGCTATATCTGTAAATTGTACGCCAACACCATACATTGGTGAACTTTTAAACCATTGTATCGCTGCATCCCAAACATAAGTCCTAACTGTTAATGTCAAATCTTTATGCAAAAGCCCAACAATAATAAATGAGAAAAGCCTTTCAAAATCTAATAAAACAATCAAAACAAAAACCATTAATGCTATCATTACACCCAAAAAGGCTGTTACTGACCTTTTTATTAGTTCTTTGAGGCAATAGATCAAAAAGAAGACCATGATGCCAACAATACCTGTTGCAGATCTTGCAATCAAAGTTGATAGGATTGTTGCCGCAATACCTACATATTCTAACAAATTGAATTTTCTCATTTCCAATTTTTTAGCTTGAAAAGTACTATACAAATACGGAATGTGATACATTACAAAAAGGTTTTTGTTTCCCAAAAACCAGTTATCAGGATTGACATCTCCACTCATAAACCATCCGTTTGGATAAATAATCAAAGTGAAAAAATTACAAATAACATAAATAAAAAACAGGCTTTCGACAGCAAAGAATAAACTATATTTATCCTTTCTCATCGAAATATCGGCAAACATACTACATGTAATCACCGTTCCTGATGTAAGAATAATAGACCTGATATCGCCCCTATTAATGTATGTAGATACAAACAAAGCAACATACAGTAAAGAAATTAGTATAACAACTTTAGAGTAGTCGCGTTTCCAAATGTAATACACTGGAATCACTCCCATCAAAATCACTCTAAAACCATCGTATATGAAGTTTATTAATGCCAATTCACTCATCACATCTACAAATGTAGGTTTTGTAAACACAATTAGAAAAAAAAGCATATAAAAATATGTTATCTTTACTTTTCTCTTCATTTTATATTTCGTCCATTGAATTATTATGAGTGTTTTCCTATTATAAGCATTTCTTTCAATCAGAAGCTCTTAATTTCAAAATAACTAGCCCCCAATTTTATTGGAGGCCTAATAATATTTGATGATAAGCATCTACCATTTTATTAACAATTTTATCCCATGTATAATCTTGTACTATTGTCTCATGGGCCTTCATAGAAATTGCCTTTGCTTTATCTCTATTGCTCAATAATTCCTTTATCGTGACACACCATCTCTCAACATCTAATGGTAATATGAATCCATTTTCACCATCTTTTATAACCGTTGCAGATCCGCCATTATCTGTTGTTAAGAAGGGTGTCCCAAAAAACATAGCTTCCAACATTACCATTCCAAATATTTCATAGTTCGTCGGAAGAAGAAACAAATCTGACATCCTATAGATGAGCGGAACCTGATCCTGCGGAACTTTTTGAGCATAATATATGTTTTTTTCAATTCCTAACTTACTAATTTCCTTCTTACAAGCTTCTTTATAGTCTTCCGGACCATCACCCAATATTGCAAGCTTACAATTTGGAATATCTTTAGAGACTTCTTTAAAAATATTTAACAGAAAAATAATGTTTCTTCTCTCTGAAATCTGTCCAATATATAAAAGAAGCCTATCATTTTGTTTGAATTCTTCTAAATCTTTTACAACCTTCCCTTTTTTTGCTGTCTCATTACCATCAAACCTTTTTATGTCGAGGCCTACTCCTGTTACAGCAATCTTTTTAAACCCTCGTTCGCTCAAAAATTCCTTCGCATAATTACTTTTAGCAAACATCCAAATATTCTCTTTTGCTTTTCTCGGAATCCATAAACGATCAATCAATTTAATCTTCAAATTATATTTTCTATTTGTCACATTATAATATGGTCCATGAGTCATACATACCCTTTTTTTGTATTTACTAAAAAAGGCAAGATATCTACTAAACAACTGATCATATTCGCAAACCTGTATAATGTCATATTCCTTTAAAATTTCCCCAACATTTGGAAAGAAACCGTTACCCGCAACACTGAATCCCTTAGCCCATATAACCCGAATATGTGAATCTTCATATTGTATGATGTCTTCATGTGTAGGTGCATTTCCTCCATAATACATTACATCACACTCGATACCTTTAGATATTAATGCCTTAGCTATTCCTATTTCCTGTAAGTTGTATGTTTTTAAATTTACTATATTTCCATTTGTACGAAATATCAGTACTCTCATAATCTCACCACGTAATTCTTTGTAAATTATTATAAGTCAAATTTTTTAACATATTTTATATACGTTTTTAATATATAAAGCAATAAACCAAAATCATGCCAATATCTTTTGATACAAATCAAACGCTGAACCTTTCCAACTATATTTCCCCAGTACTGTCTCTCTTTGCTCATTAGTAATCACTTTAACAGTTGATAAATCTATCTCCCAGTTTCTTGGATCTATATAATTGACAGCTTCTCCAAATATTTCATGCATTATTATTGTATCTGATACAACTATGCTCTTTGCCCCTGCACTCATTGCCTCTAATGGAGGAAGCCCAAACCCCTCATAATACGTTGGAAATAAAAAGGCTTTGCAATCTCTCATCAAAGTTTTAGCTTCTTCATCACTAACATAACCAATCAATCTCATATTATTCGGACATTCAAAACCAAGCCCCTCAGCAAATACTGTCCTATTGATCGAGCCAGACACAACAAAAGTTTGATCTGGATTTCTTTTCGCTACTTCTGCTATCCATTTAAAATTCTTGTTTGGTTCTAAACTACACATTGAAAAGAAATAGCCATTCTCTTGCAAATTGTACTTATTCAACGTTGTTTCATCATATCCTATTCGTTCAAAATGTTGCCATGCATCTGGAATAACCACTATTTTATCTGCATTAACATTATAGTACTTACATAATTCTTTTTTCGAAAACTCGGATACTGTGAGAATCTTATTGCTTCGCTTTATCGCATTCCAAAACAAAACCGTGTACCAAGCGATAAATTTTTTACTAAAAAATTGTGGGCATGCATTAATTTTAACATCATGTATACATACTATACCCGGTGCAGGGATAGGAGCGACATTACATAGATTTAAAGAAATGGCATTTCTCTTATTTACATATAGCGGAAATGACAAATGCTCCCAAAGACGATTATGTAACTTTCCAACTTTCGTGATTTTTATATTTTTAAAATCAGGGACCTCAGATATTTCCGGAGGTATAGCCATTTCGACCTCACCCGGTTTTACTATCTTATCCAATTCTTCAAGAAGTTCCCGAGCATACCTTTCCACTCCGGTAATCTTATGGAGAAGAAATCTGCCATTGATAATTATTTTTTTCACAATTTCACCTATATATTTTTGCCTATCTCATTTGGAACTCTGCAAACAAGGATCAAAGTATAAATATTTCTTTAAGCATAAACAAAGATGAACAAATTGAAAATACAGCTCCGAACAAAAAACAACGATAATTACAGAGCATTTAATTTGATCATCTTATTTATATTTAAATCCAAATATTCTAACATTTCCTTAAGTTCATCAATTAATCACTTTTAATAAATTCGCCTTAAATTGAGTGTCTAAAAAATTCTCTTCAACACGTTTTTTTCCTGCTTCGCCCATGCTTTTCCTGAGTTCTGAATCTTCACCGAGCCTTTGTAAAGCATTTGCATACATTTTTACATCTCTATTAGGCACCTCTATACCTGTAATATCATTCAAGTTCACATAATTCACGCCAGAACCAGGGATAGTAAAGGTCACTGCCGGCTTCCCATAATACATTCCTTCTGCCAGAGCTAACCCAAAGGCTTCATTCTTAGTAATAGATGGAAAGCAAAATATATCCATAGCAGTTAAATAGCCTTTAAGTTCTACATCATCGACAAGTCCTAAAAAATGTATTTTTTTATCAGCCCCAGCCTCTGCTTTGAGATTATCAGTTTCTTCTCCCTTACCGGTAATATAAAATTGAAATCTATCATCCAAAAGATGTGCTGCCTTTATCAGATACTTAAACCCTTTATATTCCGTATGACGCCCAACGGCTAAACAAATAATCTTCCCTTCGTTCATACTCCTAATCTTAGCAGCCATCTCTTCAACTTCTGGTGTTGACTGAAGGCGTTCAACATTTATGCAATTTGGCACGACAACACATTTCTCTTTCGCCTTTTTAAGCCATGAACTCCCATCAACATAATTAGGACTGGTAGCAATTATCACATTAGCCCTCTCTATCAGCTTTTTGTTTTGACAGACAAAGAAGTTTTTAAGAATTTTCTGTTTAACTATATCAAGATGCCAATATATAACTAGTTTTGTTGACAAAGGAATGTTTCTCAAAAGATATCTAGCCACAAAAGGGTTAGGATAATGAAAAATAATTATATCCGGGCAAAAAGATGCTATTAACTCCTTAATTCTTTTCCCCATACTTATAGATAATCCCTGTGATGATACTGTAGAAAACACTCCACATCGAATGATTTCTACCCCATCAACTATATCCGTCTTATCATCCGCTGAATCATTGAAACAAATCACTTTTTGCTCAAACTTTCCCGCAAGAGAATTGACACAATCTTGAGCAATCTGCTCCGTTCCTCCACGAAACGGGTAATAGTATTTAGATATATGTAGAACTTTTTTCATACTCATATTTTCCTCAAAAAACATAATACATAATTCCTGCGGAATAAATTATTTATATAGTTTTCACAAACCACACTTATATAATCTCAAGATGGAATAACTACAAATAAAATCATTAGCTTATCTTATATGTTACAACTAATTACACTCATATTAAAAGAGTATTTCAATCATGCATATAAACACAGAATGGTATTATAACATATTATGATAGCAATCAAAAGTCATATTATCTAGCCTATTTTCTGTTTAATCTTTGCAATTTCTTTAATAGTACCTTTTCTCTTCTAACACCGCTCTTGTTTTCATACAATCAGCCAAAATAAGTCCATATACGAACCAATTTAGAGGTCCATCAAATGTCCCCAGCACAATCTGTACAATCAAAATATATGTCAAAAATGCCACATTCAGCACATTGCCATAAAACAGGCACATAATTATCAAAAACGCTACTAACACTACTACAAGCAATACGCCTAATGCACCGCCATTTATCATAACATTAAGAAATGAGTTTTTTATTGGGCGGCTGTATCCAATAACATTCCCGACTCCAGAAATCGACAACCCTCCAAAGCCAACGCCTCTCCAATTAGTAACATGCATAGCCTCTATAAATGCTCTAAAGGGATTTGTAATCTCAAACGCCATTGCTGTATCTGTTCCCATGAACAAATTTCCAATTCTTAATCCATAGATTGGAGAGAGCATAGCAATTGTGAGTATTATCGCCAAAGCCACAGTCATAATACTGATCCATTTTATTTTTGACTTAAAATCCTTGGCTAATTGATTTCTATTATTTGAAATATATGCAAATAACAGTATTAACATTGCTATTGCAACTGAGATGATTCCTGTCATCCCGTATGATAAGAACATTGTCAGAAGAAAAATGGCACTAGACACTACTGTTTTCCAGCTGATCTTATGCACAAGTCTATATACACATAACAGGAGAAACACTCCGCAAACCACTGACAATTCAGCTGCATCATTATATAGAAGCTTTAATCTCATCGCCTTTGTTCCAGTCATATATTCTGCATGCTGCCATAGTAATGATCCCGGTGTGAATAACGCAATAACCCATAGTATAAAATGCAGGATGGCTCCAACAAAAACAAGCTTTTCAATATCCAAATGTTCAAGCTCATTAATTACCCATATAGTTAATGTAATATTCAATAAGGTGTGAATCAGAAAGACTGCTATAGCTGTTTTATCAGACGCTCCGGTGATAAAATGGCTAATCAAAGCATATGCTACAAAAAACAGAAATATTTCACCAATACTTTTTACAAGCATGCTTCTTTTAAATACATACCATATTAGAATAGCTCCGGAGAAAATGTATAGAAGATGTGTGCCGCTTAACCCAAGTGCACTCAAACTATTATTAAAAACGAGTAATAACCCCAACAAATATTCCATAATATCCCATCCTTGAAATCTTACTTTAATCATTCTCGCATTTAAAAGCTATGCTTATATTTCATATGAAATACCTTGGCAGCTAAAAATGCCCATCCCTTTTTTATCCAATTTATTCGTTCAATATGAACACATGGCAGTTCTGTTATCTGATCCTCACTTACCGTCCCCTCGGTCAGTTCATGATCAATCCATACATTGAATAATATTTCTCCAATTCGTCCTATATATCTTCCCTGATATGCGTCATATGCATTATCTTTTTGAAGTTCTTCCACTTCCGGTAGTATTGAGAACATCCATGAACAATATCTGTCAACTAAGTCTCTTCTCATTATCATCATATTGAACATATATCCATAAACTCTATTCAATACCCTGTCAAATGAATCCAGATAACCCGGATATTTTTTCTCAATTACTCTCCTCGTATCATCGAGCTGACTTATGTAATGAGTATGTGCATAATGAGATTTAATTGTCTCAATATAATATTTTCTTTTACCCGGAATTAGGATAGCCTTATCCTTTAGTATCTGCCTTAATTCCTCACCACCTATTACCCGGTCAAAGGGTTCATAATCATAATCTCTTTCAGGTGACCCAAAATACCTTCGGTAATGCACAAGGCCTATATAATCGGCATCAAGATTTTTCCATGCCCAATATAATCCTGTAAGCTCACAGTAGCTTCCGTTTTTTACAGAGATATTGTCTCCTGTATCATCAGCAGTATATCCCTGTATCCGCGAATCTCTTAAAGCAGCACCAACCTCAACAGGCAGATAAACCGGGTCATCCGGCACTCTATATTCTTTTGTCGTCGCAATAATAATTTTTATATCTATCATCGTTATCCAATTTTACTAGTAATCAAGCATTCTTTGCAAGTTTTTGCACCATTCCCATAAACATCCCAATGACAAGATAAATGAGAAATGCTGCATTTACAGTGTAAATCATAAAGTGCAATGTGCTTACCGTTAGCGTAGCACAAGTAAGTATTGCAACTTTTCTTATCATTATATCCTTACAGATAATTATTAATACAATTGCATAAACAAGGATGCCCATATAGAAAATAAAAGCTAGTAATCCTAAATCAAACAAAATGGAAGAAAATGTGTTAAATGAATACTCTTCTATTATATCATGTACCTGCAGCATTCCTCTCCCCAGTAAAATATTTCTAATTCCTCCTTGGACGTATTTCGGTAAGATGTACCTGATAGAAGTTACATTATTCATACTAAATGCACCCTCTTTTAGTAGAATTACGGCAAAAAAAAGCGAGATAACAGACCCTGTAGCCTTATATCTTATGTCATCAATAAATAAAATTGTTATTGTGGCAAAGATAATTGTTACAAACAAATCTACTTCTTTTATCAAAAAATACCCTGTCTGATGATCCACCAAATACTTTACAATGCAGAGAATAGTAATTGCACAAAGAAATATCCATAACTTACTAATTGCATTTTCTATTATGCCTTCATTTCTGATAACTATGGCATATCCCGCAAAAACAACTGAGAACATGGACAAAAACCACCTATCAGTCGTTGCTACCTTATTCACAAAACGATAGTAGGCCAGATAACATATAACTACCAGTACAAAATACCAGTATTTTCTTGCAAAGCTAAGCAGAATCTTTGAATTTTCCTTGACTCCGCTAAATATAAAAAACAACACCACCGGTATTATCTGATAGAACCCATCCCTTGAAAAATCCAATATTGACAGCATCATTGCCACAAGAAGCCCAATGACTGGATATTCATTCCATGTAATGTCAGATTTATTCTCCACTTTTTCCATACAAAAAACCTTCATCCAATTTGCCGTTGACTTCACTTCTCCATTATAGCAAAAAGGAGCTATTAAAATGATAAATCATTTTTCGCTCCTTTGTTTATACATTTTTAGAAATCATATTATTTTGAGCCAAATTATATCGAAACGTTACCACTACAAGAAACAAGCTTTCTTTATTAGTTTGTTTCTTGTAGACTTATCTATTGCACTCGATTATTTATCCAACACTATTGCTGGTGATTGGCAATCCATTCATTAAACTTATTTTCAGTACTAATAAGTTTTTTACCAGCTTCATTCTCAAGATAAATAAATATTTCGTATTCGTTTAAATCTGTATTTATATCCTCACTAAATCGTACTTTTGCTTCAAAACCTGACTCATCATATTTCGTTCCGTCATAAAAATAATATGTAACGTCTTTTCGCATCTGTCGTATCGTAGGAATTAAATAGTAAATCCCGGTATCTGTGTTTTTTAATACAACCTTAATCTTATCTGTCCCTTTAGATTCAATATTCTTTTCAACAACCCATCCTTTTATATCTATATAGTCACTACTCTTTTGCTTAAATTTACTTACATTTTGTATTGAAAAATCTACTCCACTATCCTTGGTAAGTATTTGCATATCTGTTGCTGTAAATTGAACAGTCTTACTATTCCAAAAAGCATATCCAACACATAACAGTAGCACTATTATTAGCACTATTTCAAGAGCAATCACAATATTGTTCTTTTTGAATAATCTATCCTTCCCTTGGTTCATGATGTACTCCTATTTCGAAAATATGTTATAAAGAAAAAGGCAATAAAAAGCATCCATGAAACTACAGATAACACAATTCCAAGCTTAAGACCATATGTGAAATATGAGAATTTTATTGAATGCTTTCCTTTTGGCACCAAAAGTAGCATCATCCCTCCGGAATCAATAATAGTTGCTTTCTTGTTGTCTATTGTTGCTGTCCATCCCAGATCATTTGGAACAGAAAAATAAACAATTTTGTCAGTATCATAATCTGAAGTACACTGAAATCCATGCGCATCTCTACTAAAGTCTTTTACTGCATTTTTTTCCGCATCTGTTATTAAATCATCAATCGGCCCCTCATAATCGATAGAATTTACATCTATATGATTCATATATGAACGAACTTTATCTTCATCTGATGAAAAAATAACTGCCCCATGCATCAAAGCTATGCCTCGCTGCTCCTTAGGTAACGAAAACAATTCATTGGCAAATAAATAATTGTCCATCGCAACACCTATCGGAAAAGCCTTTCCTTCAGTAACATATAAAGAAGTTTTACCGTACTTTACTGAATCTATAATATCCGCAGCTTTCTCATCGAATGTAATCCCATATTTCCCGCTTAATAGTTGTGGCAAACCTTTAACGCTAAGTCTTTCTTCGGTCGAAACACCATTATCTATATCTAACAAAATGTTAAAGTCGTGTGATGAGTTCTCTATAGTAGAACTAAAAACACCTATACCTGCTGCTTCACTTGTAAGTGTATTAACATTATCTACGGAATTATATCTATACTGATCGTTGATTTTGGGTAGATTAATTGAAGCTTTATATTTCTCAATATATTCTTGCGTATCAGTATCATACCTATAATAATGTAATGTTAATCCAGTAGTCACAACACAATATGCTATTGTCAGTAACAGTATTGCCTTAAAGTAGAATCTATTACACCTTAGAATCAAATCCAATACTATTGGTCCCAAAATAGCCAGCACAAAATAATATGTAAATCTATCATCAAAGAATATCATCTGGTCTTTATTGCTATTCCAAGGTACATATCTAATGCATAAGTAAAACACAATTGTAGCAATAACGTATACAAGTACTCCATCAGACATAAAATAGTCTTCCGGATTTTCCAAAACTTTAACCGTGGCAAGAGCCATGACAAGAACTAGCATATACCACCAACGTTGATAAGCAGCTGTAAAAAGCAAAAATCCGGATTGTGCAAATGGAAATAAAGTTATCCCCAAAAGTACTATCAAGAGTTTCTGTAACCAACCTCTGTCTTTCTTAATGAATCCAATTACACAAGCCAATCCAAATAGAGGCAAATAACATGATGTAGACGTCCATCTTTTGAGAATAACCGCATTATTTGCCCTCATTGCATCCCCTGGCAATAAAATACCTTTTATCAAATACAATAGTGATTTTGAGTCATATACAAAATTCGACAAGTACAAACCCATTTCGCTTCTAGTATTCCCTGTAATATATAGTATACTTGGGATAAATAATATTGAAGCCATCCCCACACCAAGCATACCACATCCAAAACAAACAATCAGTTTTCTAATATTATCTTTAATTGGTTTGCCCCAGAATCTGAACACAAAATAAATTGCCATAAATATTACTTCTTGTATAAAAAAGAAATAATTAACCAGGCAATTTATAAAAATCACAAAAATAAATAATGGTCTTTTTTTCTTATCATCAATGGTCTCCATACCCCAAAGTAATAATGGAAAAAAGGCTACAACATCATGGAAATGAAAAAATTCAAGATTTACAGTTTGAAATCCGGAAAATGCGTAAATCAGAGCCCCTATAAGCGCATAATCAGCTCTGTCCTCTGAAAAGCCCTTCGTAAACAGTCTCAAATAAATGTATGATGTCAAACAGGCTATGACATATTTAAAGATATATAGTGGTCCTGCTAAATACGGAAAGGTTCCCTTTGGAAACATTAAATAAATCCAATAAAACGGACTTCCTAAATTATAAAAGCTAAATCCCCCAATAACCGAGGATCCTAAATCCAAATTCCAGCACCACTGCCCACCTTTACCATATCTAACAACATTCCAAACTGCCTGTGCAAAGGTCATCTGCTGAGAATTGAAATCATCGCAAACCAAGAGTACACCATTGTCACTAAATATAAAATATCCAAAAATCATACAAGCCGTAATAAAGCCTATGATTGCACACCATAATATCCCACTTGGTTTTACACATTTTAACCTTAATAAATTCACGATTAGTATCCCCTCCAAATATCACTTTCGCTTTATTAAATATTGATTTTATCAAATCAAACATTCAATAACTAAATATTATTTTTCATAATATTGCTATATTCCTTACTTATCTTCTCAGCAATATCATCCCAGGAGTACTTCTCTCGTATAAGATCAGCCCCTGCGATGCCAACGTTTCTCCAGTTTGACTCGTCTTCAATAGTTCTTTCCATAGTCTCCATAAGGCTACCAGCATTTCCTGCCTCGCAGACGTAACCTGTCTCTCTGTCCTTAACTATTTCGGTAAATGCCGGAATATTGGTTGCTATTACAGGTTTCTTATATGCATATGAGAGCTGAATAACTCCGCTCTGATATACATCAAGATATGGCAGAACGGCAATATCACAGGCTGAGTAGTAATATCCCACTTCTTCATCAGGTATGAATCCGATATCAGTCTTAAGATTTTTATCTGTCAGTCCGTATCTGTCTATAACTTCCTGATATATGCCAAAGTCATCCTTCCAGACGCTTCCCGCAATCGCAAGATATATATCGTCACGTTTCTTAAGCAGCTCCCCAAAGGCTTCAAGAAGAACTGCAACACCTTTTACCTTTTTTATCTGCCCAAAGAACAGAAATACCTTTTTATCCTTTGGTATACCAAGGTGTTCCCTCGCCTTGTCTTTTTCATAAATGTCAGCAAAATCAAGGAAATTCCCATGTGGGATATATGAAACTTTATCCGCACACTCAGGGAACAGCTCCTTAAACCTTGTTACATTCGTCTTAGCCTGAACAATTATTGCATCAGCTGCCTCATAGATTTTCCCATGATAGTATCTGTCATAGAATTTCTCATTAAAAGGCAGTATATCATGCACTGTAACAACTATTCCGGCGCCCTGTGCTTTTAACCTTTTTATGTAATGATAATCCATTGGAGAAAGCTGAAACCACTGCAAATGAACTATATCCGTATTGTTTGCTTTTTGCTTTTTACAAATGTATCTATATGATTTTATGTAATTGGTGACTTTATCCAGTTTTGATACATCTTTCCTGGAGGTATTAAATGCCTTGTGACAGGGGCACTTACAATACTCATTATCAGACTTATCATCGATGACGAGCTCTATATCGGTGCCCAGTGTCTTTAACGCATTAGCCAGGCTATAGGTATATTTATAATTAACCTTCGCAATTTGATCAATTAGTAGTATTTTCATATGTCTATATCAAGTCTCAGGATATCCTCAGCAGCCTTAGAAGTGAAGTTCTGCTCTATAAACTTCTCGCCTGCATCAGACATCTCTCGAAGCTTGTCATAATCCTCATAGATTGAGCAGATGTAATCTGCCATTTCCTGTGCATTATCCACAACATACATATTTTCCATTGTGGCATCAAGTCCCTCTGCACCGATTGATGTTGTAACAAGAGGAATCTGATAGTAAGCAGCTTCTACAACCTTGCCCTTTACACCTGCACCGAATCTAAGCGGCACTATATCTATTCTGGTGTTCTTATACATTTCGGCAAGTTCTTCATCGGAAAGGAATCCGTCGATAATTATGTTATCGCTGGCAAGAGACATTACTTCTTCATTTGCCTTGCTTCCGACAACATGCCACTTAATGTCAGGATACTTCTTAACGATGAGAGGCATAACCTCTTTACCAAACCACATTACAGCATCTATGTTCGGCGGATGTCCGAATCCTCCCACATACATAAGGTCCTGTCTCTGAGAGAAGTCTTTCCTTATTCCCTCCGGCTTATCATCATATATATAAAGAGGTATATTTCTTATAGGCTTGTCCGGGAATGCCTTCTGCATTATTCCCTGTTCAAAGCTTCCAACCACATGTCCAACGTCTGCCTTTGAGAACAATTCGTACTCAATCTTCTTCCATTCTTCAGCAGATGCAAGCTTCTCCTTCTTGCCGGTGATCTCATATTCACGCTTTTCTCTTATATGATGAAGATCGTGAGCGAAATATATTATCTTAGCATCACCACAGTACTCTTTTATAAGATCGATGTACTTAATGGAGATATGCGGTCTCTGAAGGTATATATAGTCAAAGTACTTCAGGTTTTCTTTCAAAAATTCCTGCCAATTGTTATTGTAGTAGTTTCCGTATAGTACCTCAATTCCAAGCTGGTTAAGTGTAGTAGTATAAGGCTCATGTTTATAGAAGTTGTCACCTATAAAGGTCACCTGGAATCCCATTTTCACAAACATCTTAAGGTACATGTATGTACATTTGCAGCCTGCATCCTGGTCATAGTGCGGAACATACTGGTCTATAACAAGGATATGCTTCTTGTATCTGCTTCTGTCCTTAGCTACAAAGACATTCTCACCATTCTTGAAATGATCTTTTTCAAGAACATCTTTCCACTTCTCGTAGAATTTCTTGGCATTTTCTACCTGATATGCCTTTTGTCCCGATGTAAGGTTAGTACCATTTGATACGCCTTCAAAATGAACAACAACTGATGCCGGCTGATAGACAACCTTGTAGCCATGCTTTCTGACTTCAAAAGCAAGGTCAGTGTCCTCGTAGTAAGCAGGAACAAATCTCTCATCAAAGCCGCCAATCTCTTTCCAAAGGCTGCTCCTGATCATGATAGCCGCACCCGAGATGTAATCAGCCTCTTTCACATAGCAAAACTCAGGTCCATTGGGATTCTTTCTGTTTCCGTAGTTCCAGGCTGATCCGTCATTCCAAAGAATTCCGCCTGCCTCCTGAAGATAACCTGTAGGATATATGAGCTTTGAACCAACCATACCTATAGTCTCATCATCCATAAGCTTAACCAGTTCATCCAGCCAGTTCTCAAGTACCTGGGTGTCATTATTAAGGAAGAGAATATATTTTCCTCTTGCCTGTTTTGCTGCATTATTACAGTTTAGGAGGAATCTCAGATTCTCCTTATTCCTTATATGATTTACTCCCTTTACCACCTCGTCAAGTCTGGTAGTAAAGTCAAATGAGTTATCATCAGCAATAATTATTTCATAGGAAATATTATTTGTCTGCTCTTTTATTGATTTCAGGCAGTGATATGTATAATCAAACTGATTATATACCGGTATAACTATAGAAACCGTGGGATTATCATAATGGTTGAAACTAATTGGTTCCAATCCTTCAAGCTTCTTAATCTTTTTAATTTTATACTCTTTAAGTAAAACAACACCTTTATTCTCAATTCTGTTATCATCGATGTCTTCAACATATCTGTATCTTAGAAAAACACCTTCCATGCCTTCCTTTTTAATAGTTCTGATAAAACTCTTAATGTGTCTCGGACTAAGCGCGCTCAGTATAAACGCAGGATGTAACACACATCTTCTTATTACCTTTGCAAAGAAAAGTCTCCTGGATCCCTGCGGAAATAATTTATATTTTAATGAATCCTTGTTTGAATCATTGTCGTTTGTTGTTCCCATTTCTACTCCTCATATATAGACAAATTTTTTATGATATTCCCAAAGTCTATTTATATACGTCAACCTTACCCTTCTGCAGGTAAATTGTTCCGGGGATATCATATTCCCTCATTGGTACTCTGAATATGCAGACATCATCCATCCAGCACATCTGGACATGGTCATCCTGGAATCCGTTAGCGATTCCAACGGTGACGGTATAGCCTCCCTTATTCAGCTCAGGCAGCTTAAAAGTAAACTCAACCTCGGCTTCTCCCTCAAGAGCAGGAAGTTCAACTCCTATAGTATTAGTATTTATACCTATGACCTCGTTGCCAAGTCTGTCCCTGATTCCAAGTCCCATTATAGGTCTGTTCGCCATCTCATTAAACTTAACCTTGGCAATGAACCTGAATACATCTCCTGGCTCAAAAACGTCGGAAGTTTTATAAAATTCATTGTAGAGGCCGCAATGAGTAAGCGTAACCTGTCCATTTCCTTTATTTTTGATTCCACTTACTACTTCAGGAATGTTCAATCCTCTGTCGTTTTTCTTAAGTGATATATTTCCTTTGGCGGGACGATAATAATCCTCATCGTATGCTGCGTTCTTCTTCTCTTCATCGATTTTGTTAAGGATATACTCCTGATATTTCTGAAGTCCTTCTCCCACATCTCCATCAAATTTGAGTTCGCCATGATCAAGCCACAGAACTCTGTCGCAGAACCTTGTAACCGCTGCAGTATCATGAGTAACAAGAAGAACTGTCTTGTCCTTCATGAGTCTGTCCATGGCTCTGTAGCATTTTTGCTGGAATCTTATATCACCTACAGAAAGAGCTTCGTCAACAATAAGCACATCCGGATCTGAGAAAATCTGTGTAGCGAATGCAAGACGTACAAACATTCCGCTTGAATAGTTCTTTACAGGCTGATTGATAAACTCTCCTATATCTGCAAATTCTATTATTTTCTCCATCTTCTCCTTCATCTCTTCCTGCGAAAAGCCAAGGAGTTTTCCATTCAGATTGATGTTCTCTATACCGGTGTAGTCGGGGTTAAATCCTGCACCAAGCTCCAAAAGGGCGGCAATTTTACCGTTGATATTCATCTCTCCGCTGGTGGCAGTGAGAACTTCCGTAAGCATCTTAAGAAGTGTAGACTTACCCGCTCCGTTAGAGCCTATGATTCCTACCTTCTCTCCTTTTCTTATCTCAAAGGATACATTTTTTAATGCAAAAAAGGATTTATGATAGCTCTTCTTAAATGGGTTAAATGCTTCTTTCAGTCTGTCCATTTCGGACTCATAGAGCTTATATTCTTTAGTTAATTTGTCTGCTTTTACAACAATTTCGTCCATATATTATTCCTTAATCAAAATAGATCTCCACGTTATCCGGATCTAATACAGTTATTACATCTTCACTCAGTAGTTACAGTAAATCAGAGAAATGTATGCGAAGTGTCTTATACACTTTCATACCCAGTAAAATCAGTACTGCAACAACTATCCAGAAATACAGAGTCATCATGGGAGACTGCTGCCAGAAGCCTCTTCCTTCAATAAGGGCATCTCTGTTACCTTCAAAAATATAATAAAGAGGATTAAATCTTAAAACCTTTATTACTTTAGCATTCATTGATTCAGGAGCCCAGAATACAGGAGTCATCCAGAATCCCAACTGCAAAATGATATTTACGAGCTGTGCTGCATCCTTAAAGAATACTGATACCGCACCCACCAGATAAGACAAGCCCACAAGGAGCATCATTACACACAATGAATAATATGGCACGCTGAGCCATGCTATTGTCGGTTTATATCCATAAATCAGATACAGAAAAATCACAAACAGCATCAAAAACAAATGTATGCAAAGTGATGATAAAACCTTAATAATAGGAAGCTGCCATACTTTAAACTTCATCTTTTTTACAAGATAGGAGTACTCGTAAAATACATTTGTTGATGACAATAATCCATCATTGAAAAATGTCCATGGTATATAGCCGGCTACAAACCAGAGTATAAACTGTACATTGTTTACCGGGGGATTCCTAAAGCCCACCTGAAATACATACCAGAATACAAGCACGGTGATAAGGGGCTGTACATATGCCCATACTATTCCCAGCGCTGATCCGGAATATCTTGATTTTAAGTCATTTTTTACAAGGCTTAGGATAAGCTTTATATCTTCTCTTGTTATTTTCATTTTTCTCCTCTATAAACGCTTGTCTATCTCGGTCTAATACAGATACCCTAAGCGCTAATGATATCTGCTCCATTTATAAATATGAGTTTTACCTGAAGACTTTCTCATACTTTCCGGCGATATATTCCCAGCTATAGGCCTCTCTGATCCTGTTCTTGGCCTTCTCGGAATACTTCTCTATCTCGTCGGATGGCATTTTTTCCACCTTATCGATAAGAGATGACAGGCTTCCATACTCTTTGCTCCAGTAAAGAGCGCTGTCTTCTCCACATTCTCTGTTGAATCCCACATCCAGAAGCAGATTCATCTTCGTACTACCAAGAGCCTCCAAAAGGCTGGGGTTTGTTCCTCCTACAGAGTGTCCGTGTATGTATCCGAAAGCATTTTCTCTTATTTTCTTTAAAAGCTGTTTATCATAAACCGTGCCCACAAACCTTATACGTCTGTCTCTGCTGAAGTGAAGAATATCCTCCAGCTCATCCATATAGGTCTTGTTGATATTGGTTATTATCACAAGATTTCTGTCACTTCCGCTCTTCATATACTCGCGGATCATTGTCTCATAATTATTCTCAGGAACAAATCTTCCTACAATAAGCCAGCCAATCTCATTTAATGAATGATCGTGCATCCACTCAGTATACTTGGCATCATCATCAGCAAGCTTACTCTTTTCCAACTCAGCGCCATATGAAATATACGTTGTGTTAGGATTATATGAATCATATGTGGCATTTATATAAGTCTCAATGTTCTTGCTGTCACATATTACAAGATCCGAATGCTTTATCATCAGTCTCTCAGAGATTTTCCAATATCTTCTGATAGCAGGCTTCCAGGTGGATCTCCTCCACTCGTGTCCGTCGGGATTAACGTAGTATTCACCACCAAGCTCATGTATCTTGTTGGCGATAATTCCTATAAAAGGTCCGATTCTGCAGGTAAGCACATAGAGAATCGGTTTCTCAGTCCTGTGTTTTCTGAAATACCTGATACAGTAAGCTGCTGCCATAAGGTCATATACTATCGCCTGAGCAGCACCAATCTGAGGCACATTTATCTTAAAGCAGTGAGCATTGTGATATGTAAACTCACTTTCACTGATAGGCACAGCACCTTTAAGCTTAGTCTCATCCATTGCTCCCTGGCCGTTAGCTTTGCAGGCAACAAGGTATCTTATTTTAACATTGTTAGCATGATATTCTGTCAGTTTATCAACAAAGGTCTCATATCCGCCGTAATTACCAAGACCCTTGGCACCTATAATACCGACTACTACCTCTCCAGCCCTTGAATCGTCAAGTTCAGCGTCTTCCTGAATCCTGGCATCATTCCTTGAAAGCAGGCAATGTGCAAGTATTATTCCATAAGCAATCCAGTTAACCGGATCGTCATATCTTCCTGCTGTGAACATGTATACTGTCACATAGATGAAAAGTGCAAGCGGCAGAATCCCTCCATAAAGAAGCACATATCCGATAAGGAAAATAACTATTCCGAGTACCAGAACACATCCTACGATTCCACCCTCTGCCATGAAGTAGAAGTACGCATTTTTAAAGCCCTCTACCAGCTCTGCCTGACTTAATCTGTCTGAATAAAGGAGCTGTCCGATTCCGGTTCCCTTCCATCCTGTTTCCTTCATGATATCGGAAAATACTCCAACCGGTTCCTTTATCATATAGAAGAGACCCAAATCAGTTCCCTGGATCAAGGATGCAAGTCTAAAGCCATAAGTCGGGGAAATAACAATGATGGATATCAGCACAACAACAATAAATGTGGCGGAAAGAATCCATTTATATTTCGCTGCAGGATCAGCCACAATCTTATCTCTGTTCTTGGCAACATGTGCCATGAGCATTACAGATATGGCAAGTACGAGACAGATCATTCCTCCCATTCCATAAGAAAGCAACATATCAAGAAGAAGGATAAGACCTGCGAGAACTATTTGCCAGGACAATTTATATACAAGAATCTGATAAACACAGATAATAAGTGCAATTCCTGATACAAAGGATAAATACGAAGGCTCTGAATACAGGAGTTTAAGTCTGTTAAGGGAAGTACCTGATACATATTCATCAACCTTCCACAAAACTGAACCCGGAAGCATAAAAGCTGCCAGAGTCATCACTCCCTGACACAGTGCCACGCTGTAAACAAAGGCATGCTGTTCATATTTCTGAAAATTATTAATTACCCAGGATGCAAGGGTTATGTTCAAAAGCGCAGTCAGTATAAACGTCCCGGTCGCAGGAAAATCCATGGTGTGCGTAATCAGCTGTACCACCACTGCATAAACTACAGCAACCAGTGTTGTTCTAACTATCCCTTTCAGCTGTTGTTTTCTGGTTATGATATACCACGCCAGAACCAGAACTGAAAACACACTGATCAGTTCAGGCAGTCCGAAAGCTGCCAGCGACTTATTAAAGACTATTAAAAAACCCAAAATATATTCCATTTATATTTATCCTTAATTTGCGAGGTTTTAATCAAACTTAGATTTTATCAACAAGCCACAGATTGGTCAAGCCATGGCAATGGCAATGAACATATACATAAACGAAGTTCCATACACGTGCTGGAAGCAGAACATGCTGCATACCACATAACCCGTTACAGCAATAAGCCCCATTAAAGCGTGCTTATCTTCTGCTGCCTTTTTCCACATAATTATAAAAGAACTCACAATTATACCTATATATGAAAAACATCCCAGGATTCCGTTCTCAACAATCATGTTCAAATACTCGTTGTGAGCCGTCATGAGCGCTTTTTCACCAAATTCGCTTTCGATTATCACTCTGAGATCCTCAAAAGAATTCAGATACTGCTCATAGCATCCCTGCCCCATTCCGATAAGTTGTCTGAAAAACGGCATTCTGCCAAAGGCCATTACAGCGCATTTCCAGTTGGCCCCTCGCCTGTTCCCCCAGTGTACATCAAAATTAAAAAGGCCTATTCCTGATAATGTCCCTGCCTTTTCAGGATTATTTGTGGTTATTACTATTGCGGCAATGGTCCCTATAACAAGCACGGCACCAATAGCCACCAATGCCCTATATATATTTTTGAAAATACCGGCCTTCCACTCTCTGTTTTTAGTGCAATAGATGACCAAATACAGAAGGATTCCGGCGGCAAGAATCAGAAATCCCACTCCTGTTCTAAGGAGCTTATTGGGTCCGTCATTATATTCGTCAACAAAGGTAAATTTGCCCGTAAATACATGATAAATAAGAAGATATACTACACTCGTGGAGATTCCAAAAGTAATAAGAAGCTCTGAGAATCTTTTCATCAGCTCTCTTTCTCTTATGCATATCCCGAGAATTACAAAAAACTCTCCTGCCATAACAAGAAGAATTGTGTCACTTCCTATCTCCCAGGCTCCGGCAAAAATAAACAACTGAGTGATCACCACGATAGTTCTTCTGAGAAGTCCCTTTTCATGGATGAACATTCCCATGGCTACGCCCATCATTACTGCCAGATAAATACATGCCCAGTTTGTCTGTCCAAGTGTTGATGTAAAAAGATTGAATTTTTTACCCATATCAAGGGGATAGATGTCAAAGCCGTTCAGAATAATAAACAGACTGCTTAGACCCGCACCTATTGAAAAGGCTATGAGTATAAGTAATTTATCTTCAAAATAATGGTATACAAGGAGAGCCGCCAAAAGAATCAGCCCCTGAGATATGATACCCATATGCCAGCTTCCGTTTCCGACAATTGATAAATCACGGTCCACGGAAAACAGCCAGGTTACCATATTAAATAGAAGATGCGCAGCAATAAGGATAATTGGAATCGGATATGAGGTTAGCTTTCTGCCATCCCCCTTTTCAGCTCCCTTACCTGCCACTTTCTCTTTAAATATCCTGCCAAAGACTTTTTCAGCAGTAAAGCATATTACACCTGCCAGAACCAGGAATGCAATGGTAATTCCCCTGTAAAACTTGTATTTTGCATCAGCTATATCGATATATCCGTTATTGTAATATAGCGGCAAAATTGCCAGCATGGCGATCAAATAATAAGTAGTTACATCGCTGCCATACTCATGTATTATCTGTGCTGTTGATTTATCCCTTTGTTTCAAGACTTTTCCTCCGCTTTTCACACTATACGCATTCTATCATATTTTAATGAATACTGCTTAAATACATTCCGTGAAAGATTATAGATTCCTGTTTTTCCTCAGAAAAACGGGAATCGTATTGGACCAGGTCCTCGCGAAGCGAGGGGCGTGTCCTGCCGAAGGCAGGATTTTTGCGGGCGATTTCCGCTTTTGCCCGCAAAAAGTCATGGAAATCTTTATTTGAGATTCCCATTACTTTATAAAAAATTAACCAAATTACATTTTTTCATAATTGATTGACCAAAAACCGATTTGTAAAATTAATGTGGATGTTTATTGATGACTTACAGATTATTGAATGATGATTCTTATATTAACGAGGTCTTCTCATGCCTGATAGATTCAGAAAGAACAAATGGTTAATCAGAACAATATATGTTATCGTTTTCCTCGCACTCTTTTCACAGATGGTGAGCATATATTTTCTGGATAATTATATGTTTGTACATAGACTCGGACTTGATATAAATTTCCGATACCTTCCATTTATTCTAATAGGAAGCTTATTTGGTTATTTTCTTGCTCTGAATGCCTATCTCGTCCTCTTTATTACGGCTGTCTTTTTAAACAGCATGGACGCATTTCTGCTGACTCCTTATATGATAGTTATATTCCTATACTCTATTTTTTCACAGTACAGGTGGTTTAGGACCAAAGAAAAAACTATCAGCGCTTTTATATGCAGTTATTTGGTTTGCCTTATTTTCGAAAGTCTGAATAACGAATATATGATCAAATATGATTTCGAGATGGGGCGGATAAATACCATTCTTAATCACACAACCGGCCCGCTTTTTTCGTGTCTTGTCGGATGTTTTTTCCTATATATATTTTTTAACCATGCACCGGATTTCTTAAAAGGGATTTTTCCTTTAGGTTACATGTACACCCGTGAGTATGTGGAAAATCTGATCCTGCAGAATTCCATAAAAAAGACCCGCATCAGCACTAAAATCAGCACGCTTATCATCATTGAAACTGTGCTATTAAGCGTGTTCTCCATTATTTTTATAAGCATTCTGTTCCCGGATCTGAGGCATATGATGAATGATGGCTTAAGACAAACACGCAAAATAGGGGATGACATTATTTTCAGATACAATAATTACGGTATAGCGTTTACAGTTAAAATGATTTTTATGGAACTGAGCATTGCTGTCCCCATCGCAGCTAATATCCATTTCTATGCAAAAACGAGAATCGGCAGTCCTATTGGGCAATTGTCTAATTATATGCTCAAATTCACCGACACAAACGATGAAAACCGCACAGAATATCTTCAAACCATAAAAAGCAATCCTATCAACACCCATGATGAGATCACAGACTTGTACTATTCCATGATGATCACATTAAATGAAGTAACCGGCTACATTGAGAGAATCAAGGAAGAACAAAAGCTGGAGGAAGATCTGAGAGTCGCTGAAGCTGCAAGTGAAGCCAAGTCATCTTTCCTTTCAAATATGTCCCACGAAATCCGCACGCCTATAAACGCCGTGCTCGGAATGAATGAAATGATCCTTCGTGAAAGCTCCGAGCCTTCGACCCTTGAGTATGCATCCACCATTCAGAGTGCCGGGAACACTCTGCTCTCTCTGGTAAATGACATCCTTGATTTTTCAAAAATCGAAGCCGGAAAAATGGATATTCTGCCTGTGCAATATAACCTTAGCTCTGTGATCAATGACCTGGTAAACATGATCTTTCGCAGGGCAAAGGACAAAAACCTTGAGCTGAAAGTAAATGTATCCGAAAGTATCCCTGATCTTTTGTTTGGTGACGAGATAAGGATTAAGCAGTGTGCTACAAACATCCTTACAAATGCCGTTAAATACACTGAAAAGGGTTCTGTTACACTGGACATCTCGTTTGAAAAGTTGGAAGAATATGATAATTCCGGGAAAGAGAACACTAATGCTAATGACACAAATGATGTGACTGTAAGTTCTTTAAAGGATTCTTCTGTTTCATATGGTGCAAATAATGAAACTATCAGTTCTGTAAAGGATTCTACTGTTTCAAATGGAACAAACTCTGATAAGCCAAAGACTGATAATACTGAATATATCACTGTCGAATCTGAGAATCGAAGAAATTTTGTCGGTAAGATTGCTCTAAAGATACGGGTTATCGACACCGGAATCGGCATTAAAGAAGAGGACATCAATAAATTGTACTCTCCCTTCGAGCGCATCGAAGAAATACGCAATCGCTCAATTGAGGGCACAGGCCTCGGCATGAGCATCGTCAAGAAGCTTCTTGCCATGATGAATACCCGCCTCACCGTCGAAAGTGTCTACGGAGAAGGCTCTGACTTTTCATTTGTCGTAGAGCAGGAAGTCTGCGACTGGGAGCCCATCGGAGATTTTGAAAAGCGTTACAAGGAAACTATCTCTACCAGGAAAAAATATCACGAGAGTTTTGTTGCACCTGACGCCAAAATACTCGTTGTTGATGATACCAGCATGAATCTTACGGTTATTATAGGTCTCCTTAAGAAAACCCTTATACAGATCGTCACTGCAACAAGCGGACGAGAAGCCCTTGGTTTGGTTGCTAAGGAAAAATTTGATCTAATTTTCCTGGATCACAGAATGCCTGATATGGATGGAATCGAGACCCTGGATGCCATAAAGAAGCTTCCCGATAATCCTAATTCTGATACCATGTGCATCGCTCTCACAGCAAATGCCGTTGCAGGCGCCAGAGAATTTTATCTTAATGCAGGCTTTGAAGATTATCTTTCCAAACCTATAGATCCGGCGCGACTTGAAAACATGCTCGCCATGTACTTACCTAAAGATAAAGTACATAAGGCTGATCCATCCGGTTCTGACGAGGCTGAATCCTCCGGAGATTTTAATACCGCCAGTGATAATGGTTCGTCAATTATTAATTTCAACAGTTTTTCCGGAATAAATATGGAAGAAGCCATTAAAAACTGTGGAAGTAAAGAAACTGCTCTCATGGTAATTGATGATTTCAAAATAAACCTTCCGGATAAGTATTCTGCCATAAAAGAATTCGAAAGCACAGATGATATAAAGAATTTCACCATACATGTCCATTCTCTTAAAAGTTCTGCCAGAATAATCGGAGCCGGCAAATTATCAGAACTTGCAGCTGAGCTGGAGATGCTTGGTGATAAGTGGAATGAATCCTCAAAGGATCCGTCTGTGCGGGATACCATCCACGAAAAGGCCATAGTTCTCCTTGATATGCTCGGAGAATACTTGTCTTTCTGGGGACTATCTGCTGATGAATCCTCAAACGAAGAGTCAGACTCAAAGCCCGTTATTTCACCTGATGAACTGGACAGCGCCTTTAATAATATAAAAGAACTCATGGAGGCATTCGATTATGACAATGCTTCAGAAATTTATAAGATGCTATCTGACTATACCATTCCTGCTGATAAGCTGGAAAAATATAACCTTACCGGCAAATACCTTGCCAGTGTTGACCGTGAGAAGCTTTTGGAATTATTGTGAGGACTAAATATGGATACTGTTCTTTTAAACAATCAAATCGAAATGCCAATCCAGGGCATAGGTACAAAAGACTTATTTGATCCTGACATCTGTGAGCAGGTAGTTCTTTTCTCTTTTATGAACGGATACAGGCTCATCGATACGACGCCTTCCTACCATAATCAGGCCTCTATAGGAATTGTTATTTCAGAGCTGTCCATCGACAGGTCCGAGCTGTTTATCACCTCACGAATCAGTCCTTTTTATTATAAGAAAAACAGAACGCTTAGATGTATCGAAAAAACCTTAAAAAATCTTCGCACTGACTATCTCGACCTTGCTTTATTAGAAACTCCAATCATAAAAGGATGGCAAAATGCCTGGCAGCAATTAGAAAAGGCTGTTGAAAAGGGGCTTGTAAAATCTATCGGTGTCTGTAATTTTATGACCGAAAAATCCCTGGATGAATTGTGCAGTATTGCGAACATCAAGCCTGTGGTTGACCAGATTCAATGCCATCCGTTTTTACAACAGCGTCATATACAAAAAAAGCTGAATGAGAAAAACATTCAGCTTGAAGCGTGGTATCCACTAGGACATGGACATTCACTTTTATTAAATAATTCTGTTCTAATGGATATTGCTACCGCGCATCATACCACTGTTCCGCAGATAATTCTAAAATGGCATCAGCAGATGGGGCATGTCTATATCACAAAGTCATCAAACCCGGATCATATTCAAAGGAATCTGCATCTGGATCACTTATGTCTTACGCCTGATGATATGAAGCAGATCGAAGCCTTAGATGTGAGTCGAAGCTTCTATCAGATTCCTGAGTTTGTTCAGAAGCTGGAATATTCCTTAGTTCACTAGAAAGGTTGCTAAGCATCTCCCGAAGTAGTGAACCACGCTCAGCGTATGCCGTTACGGGATTATCATCATCCGCCACCAAATTATTTATGGCTCCCAGAGCGTTATTCCCATCCGCCGTAAAATTACTGATGGCTCCTAATGTGTTATCCCTGAGACTTCCCAGAATCGAAGATGTATTGTTATCCTCTGTTCCTACCGCAAGATCTGAAAACAAGCCTGATGTAAAATCAGCTTTATCAGTCAAAGAGTTTTGAAGTGAATCCTTCATCATCGCAGCATAAAGGTAATTCTGCATTATCAGTGTACTTCTGGCCTCGCCATCAAAAGCGGACTCCGCACCTGCTCCTGCAATACCTGAAAGCTTCTGCGCCAGTTTCTCAGAGATATTCTCCCCTGCTGAATCCTCTGATAATCTCTCAGCTGCTGTCTTCAAGGTCTCCAACGTCTCATCACTCATATTTGCATTTTCTAATCTGCCGGATTGTATGGCTGCTTCCAGAATGGCCGAAAAAGTATTTGCTCCTGTAAGTTCACTTGTAGCATCTAAAGATTCAAGCGAACCACCAGGGTCAGCAAGTGCAGCTATGCCTTTGATAACTGATCCCCCAGTTAATGTTTTGTTGTTTAAGGAATTAAGTGAAGTTAAATTGCTGTAATTTGAAACTATGGACGAAAGATAATCATAATCCATAATAAGACTCCCCCGTGATATTCCCTGATCCATATAAAACGCTCCCCGGCTACAGTAAGCTTCAAAAGTATTTTCAGCCCACCATAGCACTACGTATTGTTGCGCAGGGACTTTGAAAATGTTGCACTTAGCAATCAAAATCCGGCGCATCAATCGACATCAGGTAAAATCCTATGTCGTTTACCATAGATCAAGGAGTATCTATAACAATTCTCATACAACAGAGCTATCCAGCCACTATATATTTTCAACCACAATATATAGTAGTTTCCCCATAAATAGTATACCACAATTATGATTTTTTGCTACTCGTTTTTTTGACGGATTCTAAACTTTTACCGTTTATTTAATTATCATATTATTTCGCTTGTTTTCACTATTGACAAGTAATATGATTTAGTTTATTATATCAACGCACTTAAGGGAGAAGTGCATCGCTCACAAGATAATCATCTTGTGATTTCCATTATTTACAAAATCATAAACAGACGGTTCTGAGGAACTATTGAATTGATACACTGATTTTTGCTCAATAAGCAAGCTATTTTTGAAGTTCAAACCATTGAGCAATAATGCGAAACGTTTTACATTTTTCTATTTTTGTACAAAGTTTTTGGCACTTCACATACAAATATTTCTGATGAAATTCCGGAATATCAGATAATTCACACTATTTTATGCATATAACCGAAAGGATAAATCTATGGACATGAGAAAAGCATTTAAGAAAAGAGAAGAAGAACTTACCATGGTCTTAAAAGACTGTGATTCAAAACTAAAGAAAGCACCTTCAGGTAATTTAAAAGTCAACAATTCCAAAAAGGCTACATGCTATTATCTTAGAAAATCAGGAACAGATAAAGTAGGTACATATATCAGAAAGCAGAATATTGATACTGCAAGGAATCTTGCTCAAAGAGACTATGAACTTGAGGTTAAGGATTCCATATGTAAAGAAATATCTGCCATACAGTCTTATAACCGCAAAATGCCAAAGGCCACCTACGAACATACCTATGACAATCTGAATATTGCAAGGAAAGTTCTGGTAATTCCCCACTATGTGCCTGATGAAGAATATGTATCTACATGGCTTGCAGAACCCTATGATCCTCTTGAATTTGAAGATGGTTCTGTATTGCACTATGCAGACAACGATATTCGGGTCCGATCAAAATCAGAAGTCATGATAGCCAATGCTCTCTACAAAGCCGGTATTCCTTTTAAGTACGAATGCCCTGCATTTATTGGCAATAAAAAGATTTATCCTGACTTCACAATATTAAAAATGCCAAGCAGAAAAATAATCTATTGGGAACACCTGGGAATGCTTGATGATGACCTGTATCTCAACAAAAATATGGAGAAACTGGATAACTATGAGGCAAACGGAGCCTTTCTTGGAGACGGACTAATCATAACAAGAGAAACAGCGAAGCGCCCCCTAAACATGAAACAGATATGGACTCTGATTGAGCACCACTTCATGCAGTAATGGTAGGACTCACCCTGTGGGGCTACTTACTGCCCGCCGTGCAGTCTATTCGCGCACTTGTTTTATTGGGACTCCCTCTGCGGGAACTTCTTACTGCCCGCCGTGCAGTCTATTCGCATACTTGTTTTATAAGGACTCCCTTCACGGAGATATTATTCCGGTTAGTGATAAGTCTATTGCGTGTTATTGTCTTATGGGACTGACTCATCATATAAATATTCTATTTGAATATCAGTCCCAAAGATATCATCCTACTTCAAGGACTCTTCATAACCCCAAACTCTAATTCACTCTTTTCAGTCTAATTCAAATTTCTTCGCGCTCAGACTGATTACAGACCGAAATAGTATCCCCGCGAAGGGAGTTCTGAACAAAAAGCAGCCGGAAAAATGCTCAGCATTTTTCCGGCTGCCCAGAATAATTCATATTAAACATTACATAAAATTACTTAACAGTTACTTCTGTGATGTGAGGGTTAACACCTTCATACCAGTAAAGGAAGCCCTTCATATCAACTGTATCACCAACCTTAAGGTTCTGAACTGCCTTATAAGCATCTGAAGTCTTGTCGCAAAGGTATGATTCAACAGTAAATGTGTATGTCTTACCATCAGCAGAAACATTGAAGTAAAGGTCATCACCTTCAATACCTGAACCATCATAGTTGTAAAGGAACGGTACATCATTACCATCAGCATCCTTGCTTGCTTCGATTACCATATCTGTGAAAGATACGTATTCGTTCTGGTGATCAATAAGATTCTCATCAGCAAGCTGTGCTGTTACGTCTGTAGGCTCAGCAACAAAGCTGCCATCCTCGATTTCAAACTTAGCATCTGTGATTTCTACTTCACCTGACCACTCTGACTTATAACCAGTAACCTTGATCTTTGTGCCTTCCTTAAGTTCAT
Source organism: Butyrivibrio sp. WCE2006 (assembly GCF_000701985.1). Taxonomy (NCBI): domain Bacteria; kingdom Bacillati; phylum Bacillota; class Clostridia; order Lachnospirales; family Lachnospiraceae; genus Butyrivibrio; species Butyrivibrio sp. WCE2006. The sequence goes on from NZ_JNKH01000009.1 coordinate 63,249, forward strand.
CATACTCTTCCTGTGTGCAAGGCATGTTGTAAAGGAAGTAAGCACCATCTTCAGCCTGTGTATAGAATGTAGCGTTACCAACGCCTTCATTCTCCCACCAGCCCTGCTTAGCCTGAACGTAGGTCTCAACAGTAACCTCTGAATCAAGATCAGCAGCTACATAATCATCATGTGTCATAACTTCACCTGAAGCTGTACTCTCAGCATCTTCGCCTTCAGCTTCCTCAGCATCAGTTTCTTCTGTGCTCTCTTCAGCTGCTTCTTCTGTTGTCTCTTCTTCAGCACTCTCTTCAGCTTCTGCTTCTTCTGTTGTCTCTTCAGCTGCATCCTCAGCCTCAGTAGCTTCTTCAGCTGCGCTCTCTTCTGTCTCAGTCTCAACTGCAGCTTCTTCTGCAGGCTGGCTCTTAGCGCCACAACCGATCATGCTGAATGCAAGACCAAGTGTTAATAATGTTGCGATAGTCTTCTTTTTCATAATAATCCTCCTAATAAAAAGACAGCGGACATATAAATGTTCTCTGCCATTTACATTACCGCCGCCTATTATATCACAATTTCCCTATTTGCGAGAAATTCTTCAACAATTTATTAAGTATTGCCTTCAAGCAAAAATAGTAATCACATGCTCAAATCAATATAGAATATTAACGTTTCCGTTTCAGAGCCCGTCTTACAAGGTATGCCCCTATAAGTATCCAGACTAAAACCAGTCCTTCTATAAGTCTTCTGGATTCGACAGGAAGCTCTCCAAACTCCGCCTTTCCTGAGACAACAGCACTGCTCTGATCAAGATGATAGAGACTTCTTGTATCCTCATAAAGCTTATCTATGTAAGCATCGTCCACCTTGGTTTTTCTGCGAACTGACTTTGTTACATTTTCAATCAGCTGTCCTGCTGCATCTCTAAGTGAGGCAGAACCGTTAAAAACGCTTGTTGTGAATGTGTATTGCTGGTTGTTAAGAAGAAGCTTTGTAGCATCTATCTTCACATCGTAATAAGTGGAATTATCCTCACCTGCTCTGCTCAGATAGTCCTGATATTCAGCAGATTCCTGAGCCTTTGAAGTAACAGGAACGTATCCTTCTGTTTCAGCATAAGCAATCTGGACATCATTTGTCAGCATATATTGAGCAAAAAGCCATGAAGCAAGTACCTCCTGAGGATCTTCCTTACTGAAAATACAAAGTGAAGGCCCCTGAGAAATCATGGCATACTGACTTCCATCATTAGTATTTGGTGAAGTCGCAACCTGCGGTACAGGATAAACTAAGGTCTCAAAGTCAACAATCTTATCCTCAGCGATATCGCAAAGCGGCGCATTGGTGCCCATCCAGGTTGATCCGGCAGTTGAATCCACAGCAAATATGCATTGTCCTGCGTTCAGGAAATTTGCAGGATATCCTGAAATCTTAAAGGTTGAAAAGGCTCCGCTTTTTGCATGCTTTGCTATTGTTTCAAGATTCTTTTTTGTATCATCATTAAAAAGAAGGATATCTCCTGCAGGATTGGAATACTCTGCCCCCTGCTGCCTTAACATCTGAATCATCATGTTATCGGTAGATTTGTAGATAAATGGTATCAAAACCTTCTGTCCATTAAGCTTAAAGGTTCCATCATCATTTTTCTCGGTGGCTGCCTCAGACACTTCCCATATGAAATCCCAGGTAAGTACTTCCGGAAGCTCAAATCCAAGTTTCTCCACAAAATCCTTGTTTACATAGCAGGCCTCTGTAGATCTCATATATGGCACCGCATAATGGCTTTGCCCTATTTTGCACTCTATAAGGAACTGCGGAATAATTTCATCCCCGGTGGGCGCATTAAATTTTACTTCACTTCCTCCAAGCCCATACTTGTCATTTGCAAAAAGGTCATCCAACGGCACAACCGTATTCTCTCCGGTCAGATATGTTGCGATATGGTCCGGATAAGTTATACAAACATTCGGTGTAGTATTTGTAGAAATATTCGTTATTACGTCATTATATATCTTTCCGTAATCCGTATATAAACGAATATTCACATCGATATTTGGATATATTTTCTCAAAATCAGAAATCGCTTTTTCGTATATCTTTGTCTGAGTCTTGTTTGTATCATTCTTGGCCCAGAAGGTAATCTCATATTTCTTTGATTCATCAAAAGTCTCAGGGATTTCAAACCCTTGAGTTTTCCTGCTTCCGTGGCAGGCAGTAAGAGACAGTGATGCAAAAATAACCAAAATTGATATTGATACTGTCCGAATACGAGTTCTAAGTCCAACGCCTGCCCATGAACCTGCAGCCGACATTTTATCCAGAATATATCCGCTCACACTTTTCCTTAATGTATGACTTTCCGAACGATAACGAGAAAAAATCGTACGGAAATCCGGCTTACTTTTAATTCCACCTATATCCCGCCGCAGAATCCTATCTATTACATAAAAGCTCATCCCTTCGTGCCTCCTCTTGCGACTCCTGCCATAATCCTTTTTCTGAAAATAAGGAACAGCACCATAAGAGGTATGGATATTACAACTACCGCAGCCATCATTGCCGGAATGTTTTCACGTCCAAAACCATTTTCGCGAATCTCCTGGATTCCGTTTGATACAAGAAAATATGCAGAATCATCAGTGATGAGTCTCGGCCAGACATAAGAGTTCCAGCATTCGATGACTTTAAGGATGGTGATCGTGATAATTGTTGGTCTTGAAATAGGAATCATGACACGCCACAAATATCGAAGATCACTTGTGCCATCAACTTTTGCTGCCTTGTATAGCTCATCCGGAATCTGCTCGAAGTTTTCCTTTAACAGATAAATATAGAAAACCGCAACAACTGAAGGAAGCACCAGCCCAGGAAATGAATTGCGCATATTAAGATCAGTTATTGTCACATAATTGGTTATAATGACCAGCTCATTGGGAATCATCATGAGTGAGAGAAAAAATGCAAACAAAAGGTTTTTCCCCGGGAATTCGAGCCTTGAAAATGCGAAGGCTGAAAGAACCACTATCACTAGCATGATAGCCGTTGTCAGAACTGTAAAAATCACTGAATTGATCAGGTACCTTCCAAGTGACACCTCTGTAAAGGCACTGACATAATTCTGAAATGTTGGCGATGTGGCGATAAGCCTGGGCACAAACTCGCTGTTATAGGAGCTGTAGCTCTTGAATGACGTAATGATCATCCAATAAAAAGGGAACAATACGATTATTGCCCAAAATGTAAGGAAAAGATATTTTACAACGGTCGAAGTATTATTCTTTACCGATGTTTTCCGTATTATTTTTTCCCTTGAATTATTATCTATTGAATCATTTTCTTTTGAACTTGTTTCCATAGAATCATTTCCTTTAGATCTTGTTTCTGTTGAATCATTTTCCATAAAACTTGGACTTCTTGCGGAGCTAATGCAGAAGTCATGTTTTTTCTCTACTGATAGTATACGGTCTTTTCACTGACAAGAAGATTTATGACAGTGATCGTAAAGACAATTGCAAACAGGATTATGGCAGCTGCCGATGCGTAGGACGGGTAACCACCGCTATTTCCGTAAAGCATGTCATAGATGTATCCGACAATTGTATTCATTCCGGCAGCATTCAGGTCTGTTCCAAAAAGTGCAACCTCATCGCTGTATGCTTTGAAGGCTCCGATAAATCCGGTAATCACAAGATAAAAGATCATAGGTGAGATCATCGGCAATGTAATTTTTACAAAAACTCTCCATTTGGGAGTAGCATCTATCTGAGCTGCTTTATAGTATATTCTGTCAACAGATGCCAAAGCACTGGTTAAAATCAGTATCTTAAAAGGTAATACAATCCAGATGGTGTAAAAGCACATGACGAACATCTTCGCCCAGTATGGTCCGTCGATGAAGTCCACGCTTTCACCTCCAAAGAGATTTATCAGCACATTTACCATTCCGTCTGTATATGCTGTCTTCTGAAAAAGTATCATGAAAACAAGGCCAACCGCCAAGGTATTTGTCACATATGGCAAAAAGTATATAGTCTGAAAAAGGTCTCTTAGCTTTTCAATAGAGCTTAGCGCCAGTGAAATCAAAAGCGCGATTCCTGTGGACAGCGGCACCGTCACAAGAACGATAATGAAGGTGTTTTTCAATGCCTTAATAAAATACGGGTCATGAAGAACATATGAATAATTATAGCCCCCGACTCCCATATAACTTCCCGATGCGTAGTTATATCCCTCTTCAAAGGAATATATGAAAACATCTATCATCGGATAGACAAGGAAAACTCCAAGAAATATTATGGCAGGCAGCAAGCATAAAAATGCCGTATATATCTGTTTTTTGTTGCTCATGGGAATTTCATCCTCATTCGTCAGCTTCACTGACATCTTCCTAATTAAAATCTGTGACTTATTTTCGCGTTATTGAACCTTTAGCATATTTCCTTATTGTTGTAGAAAAAGCCTCAATTATCTTTCTTAGATTACTTACTTATTCTAAGATTTATCTGGGTTGCTTCATCAAAAACATGCACTTTTGATGGTTTGAGTCTAAATGCTACTTCACCGCTTAGAATCTGTGGTCTTCTCTCTGAAGGAATGATTGCTCTTATAATATTTCCGTCAAAATCTGCATTCTTAGAGATTATGCTGGTATCACGTCCCATAACCTCCATTTTTACAAAATCGCAGTGCAAAACATTTTTATCACTGTCTGAAACCACATCTCCTAAAGAGACATCCTTATTATCAAGAAAATCTGCCGCTTTTTGTGAGCCTTTCTCCAACTCACCATCGTTTCTGCGCTTAGATTCTGCGTCGATTCCTTTCTCAGTAACCATCTCAAATCCTTCAGGCCGAACCGCTATATAAACATTCCTCTCGGTTCCGTTATTGCGCACTGAAGCATTCTCCTCAATCACGTTTCCGGATCTGCTATAATTTTCTATATTATCTTTCTTAACTGTTCCTACGGAATTATTATCATTCCCTTCAGTATTTTCTCTTCCGGAACTGCTAGCAGAAGCAAGTGCATCAGACTCATCATAGAGCATCTTTTCCTCCATGACTCTGTCTTTTCCTATATAAATACCACCATCCTTAAGTTTTCCATGGAAAACATTTATCTGAGGTGTTCCAAGGAATTTTGCAACAAAGAGATTATCAGGATGATCATAAACTTCCTGGGGTGCTCCATGCTGCATGATTTCTCCGTTTTTCATGACCAGCATCACGTCGCAGATACTCATTGCTTCTTCCTGATCGTGGGTTACGAATATAGTGGTAATTCCTGTCTCAAGCTGAATCCTCTTAAGCTCCTCCCTTGTTTGAAGGCGAAGTCTGGCATCGAGGTTTGACAGCGGCTCATCAAGAAGAAGAACCTTTGGTCTTTTCACAAGTGCTCTTGCTATGGCTACTCTCTGCTGCTGTCCGCCAGACATCTCAGAGGGCTTTCTGTCCAAAAGATTCTCAATCTGAACTAGCTTTGCGACTTCCAGAACTCTTCTATCCATCTCTTCTTTTGAAAGTTTGTTTTTTCCCCGGAGATTTTCAAGAGGAAATTTGATATTATCCTCTACATTCAGATGCGGATATAATGCATAATTCTGAAAAACCAGCCCCACTCCCCTGTTTTCAGGAGGAAGCTCTGTTACATCCTCATCTCCAAAATATATTTTTCCTGCGGTTGGTTTTTCCAGTCCGCTTATAAGATTTAAAACCGTACTTTTTCCGCAACCAGACGGACCGAGAAGTCCTACCAGTTTTCCATCCGGTATCTCGTAGGTAAAATTCTTTACCGCGATTGTTTCTTCTTTAATTTTCCTGTTCCTGCTTGGGAATTTTTTTGTGAGATTATCTAAAACTATTTTCATACTCCCCTGGTCCTCATGGTTCCAAGTCTATTGACACTTTGATAATCAGATAAGTTGCCTGACCGATTATCAATATGCGTTATCAATACACAACACCATCTTTTAATAACTTTTTCTTTTTGCTCGCAGTACCATCTTCTAATAGCTATTACTTTTACTTACAATAGCATCTATAATACTGCACTATTTTTAATCACTTAAGCTAGTTCAGCATCTTGAAATTATCTGTACTAGTCAATTCTCATCTGTAAAGTCAATTACCGGAAATCCTGCTTCATAATACTGCTTAAGGAAGCTCTCGCTGTCTCTGTTCATGATGAGTTCCTGAGGAAAATGTATCTCCTCCAGCATACTTATTGCAGTAGGAAATCTTCCTATGTCAGTCGCTATGTGAGCATCCGTGTTTACGCATATCGTTACCCCGAGTTCTGCGCATCTCACTGCGATTTCTTTGCATCTTTGAGCCACATCTCCGTCCCAGATTACGCTGTGCTCATTTATTTCTATGGGCTTGCGAAGCTCTTTTGCCCGAAGAAGTACCTCATCAGTTTCAAAAGGAATTCCAGCTCTTCCGATATGTCCAAGCATCAGAATCCTTGGATCCTCAAGAACAGTGATGTACATCTGAGTAGCCTGATTTTGGGTTATTCCCTGAAGTCCCCATTTTCCATGGACACTTGCAATTATAAAATCAAGACGCTCAGTGGTTCTTTGAAATAAATCCTTATCCTCAGTATATGGATCCCCGACAATTGATTTTTTTATTGGAAGTCCCATTCCGAAAAGATACCCATCCGGTGTAACTATATCGACTTCACACCCTCTAAGGAGCTTAACTCCATGCCATAATCTTTTCCAACAGCCCTGATTTGTGAAAAACTGATACGAGCGCAAGTCCTCATCCTCAGCAACCACCATTGAACTGAAATGATCTGTACTTGCAAGGAGTTCCAATCCTACGGTTTCAGCCTCCCTGACATTCTCCTCAATCGTTGAGTATGCATGTGCTGAGTAAAGTGTATGAGTGTGAAGATCACATTTTATGTTCAGCATAATTCTCCCCCTGGAATTATTCTTGAAATTTTTGACTTCTTGTACGTCACACAGTCTACTTCAAATTTATTCACAATTAGACTGATTTCCTTTATCAATGATAGCAGATTTTCCCATTTTTTCCACACAATTGACCTAAAATACTGCGCGAAATAGTATACTTCAGGTTACTGGCGTACCATTAGTTGTAAACAACATATATTTAAACCTCCGCCTGGCTCGTAAAGAACCTCCCCTTGTACTCTGCACATAAAATCAGCCTTCCCCGGCATTAAAATACCTTGGAAGGCTTCATATATTGAGAAAGTACACTTGGCGAAGTACTTTTTCGCAATATTTATCGATATCTGGCTGATCCCTATTAAATCTCAATCAGATTTTTGCAGATAAACCATATATATATATTAAATCTCTATCAGATCTCTGCTGTTAAATCCAACTGCATATTTACCGATTCCGACTCTGTCTCTTACATTAACTTCAAATTCTATTTCTGAATTAGCGCGGAGATATACCTTTTCAAATCCTACAAGTTCAAGGTAATCTTTTTGTTCATCAGGCAGGCGATATACCTGTATGATTTCAGCGCCGTCCTCATCTGATTTATTTATGAGTTTACCCTTTGCTGCGTGTCTGCCGGTATTGTAGGACAAATCTGTTATCTCAAAATCGGAGTAGGTAAGTCCAAATCCGAAGGGGAACTGCACCGGTATATTTTCCTTATATATATGTCTGTAACCGATGTGGAAGCCCTCGCGATAATGTACCATGCGGCTGTCACCAAAATCGCCCACGCTAAGAGCTGATGAATCTGAGGCTGAGCGGTAGAAAGTTTCAGGGAGATGTCCACAGGGATTTATATCACCGTATATAACCTCTGCAAGAGCATTTCCGCCCTCCATTCCGTTATAGTACATCCATATAAGAGCCTTACACTTATCAAGCCAGCGAGTCATATCCACTACTCCGCCGCCAATCATGGCAACTATAGTGTCGGGGCGCTTTTCAAGAAGAGCTTCAAGCAGTTCATTCTGCTCATAAGGAAGTGATATATCCTTCCTGTCGAGACCCTCTGAATCTATATCGTGGTTAAGACCTCCTACGAAAATTACATGGTCATAATCGCTGCAGGCTGCCAGCGCTTCATCTCTTAACTTTTTCCTGTATTCGGAGAGTTCCTTTGCAGCGGTATCCTCACCCTCTGCAGTCTTTCCACCTTCATTTTCAAGACTTATAGCCTGCCAGTTTGTTCCGTTTGGTGCAGAGTTTTCAACTATGGTGCTTGCATAACCTCTCAGATAATCTATCTGGGTTGCTCCACCAATCCTTGCCTTCAATCCCATAAGAGGTGAGATTTCATACAAAGCCTTAATTTCTGCACTTCCGCCACCATTAGAATGAATTCTGTTGGCATTTTCTCCGATAACCAGAATCTTCTTATTCTTTATCTGATATCTGCCAAGGGGTAATATATGCTCCTCATTTTTAAGTAAAACAACACTTCCTCTTGCTATATCAAGGCAGTCCTGTCTTGCAGCAAATGAGTTGTAGGCAGCATCCTTCCTTGTCATTGCATCTTCATCAAGCATGTTAAGACGCAGCATCAAAATAAGTATTCTGATAACCTTTCTATCTATCAGTTCTTCATCGATCTCTCCGCTTAAAACCTTTTCCTTCAAAGGGTTAGCCAGCTTGTAGTTGTCAAAATCATCCGTAACAGACATCTCACAATCTATATCTGCTTCTGCGGCTCCTACCGTGTCATGGACTGCTCCCCAGTCTGAAACCACAAAGCCCTGATAGCCCCACTGCTTTCTGAGTATCTCATTTAAAAGGAATTTGCTTTCGCTGCAGTATTCTCCTTTTATCTTGTTATATGCCACCATGATGCTGTAGGGATTAGCATTGTCTATGACATCCTTAAAAACCTGCAGATACAGATCCTTTAATACTTCATCATCTATTTCTTCATCTACTTCAAGTCTTGCAGTTTCCTGATGATTTAAGGCGAAATGCTTAAGACATGCCGCCACATCCCATCTCTGAACTCCCTTTACATACTCCGTGGCAAGCTCAGAAGTCAGGAATGGATCTTCACTGAAATACTCGAAATTTCTTCCGCAAAGAGGTGATCTCTTTAAATTGATTCCGGGCGCAAGTATCACATCTTTTCTTCTTCCTCTGGCCTCTGATCCAAGAACACTTCCTGTTCTGGATGCAAGATTTCTGTTCCATGTAGCAGCAACAGCACTGTTGCAGGGAAGATAAGTCACATAATCATCTGTATTCCCAACAGGAATCCACTGACTATTCTGAAAATCCGCCCTGACTCCCATGGGACCGTCAGACATTACAAGCGGCGGAATTCCAAGGTGCGGAACTCCCTTTGTTTTAAAAAGACCATCCCCGTGGATCATTCCGATCTTTTCATCAAGGGTAAGTGCCTCAAGTATCTCCTCTGCGCGGTATTTAAGTGTTTGTATTGATCCTTCCATTATTTTTCCTCACGTATAAATAATTGTTCTTATCTGACTTGGCCGGTACCGTTCCCATTCACGCTTCACAATCCTGAGTAACGGATCCGGACTAAATATTATTTACTTCGTTTTATAATATGAACATCCTTTGGTGCTATACGATGCATACCGGATGCAAGTTCTATGCCGCTAATAAGTTCAGTTCCATCCTCGTGAAGCTCGTAAATACCCTCGCTGTCTCCATGATTTAGAACATAAAGGATCTTTTCCTCATCATTTTCCCTGCTGGTTACTTCCACATCACTTGATGTAAAGGTAATAGGATGAACTCCGGCCTTTGACAGAACATCTGACAGGAAAGCTGCCCTGAAATCTTCATCAGACTCTGTCGCAATATAATATGCGCGTCCGCTTCCTAGCTTTCTTGATGTCAGCACCGGCATTCCCTGGTAGAAGTCCTCAAGATAACCATAGTCATCCAGCATCTTTGCTCCTTCAAGATGTACCAGATCGCAAAGCTTGCGTGCGTAAAATCTTTGTCCATGATAGCTGAAGTGATTGTGCTTATCTGCAGGAAAAGCATCTGTTTCCTCAACCCAGATTCCAAGAATATCACGGAGCTTTCCAGGATATCCTCCTGTCACAACAAGGTCGCTCTCATTAACATATCCGCTGAAAACACCTGTCACAAAGCTGCCGCCATTTTCAATAAATGAACGGATCCTCTGATCAAGATCGCCTTTTATCATGTAAAGAAGAGGTGCTATCACAACCTTGTATTTAGAAAGGTCTGAGTCCTGGGAAATGATATCCACATTTACATTGAGCTTTCTAAGAGACTCATAGTACTGAGTGATTATCTCTTTATAATTCATCTCATTTGTAGGACCTGCAGATAGCTCCGTTGCCCACCAGTTGTCCCAGTCAAACATAACTGCGACCTCTGACTTTGTCTTCATTCCGATAGAGCATCTTCCGATTTCCCACAGTTCTTTTCCAAGCTCCGTAACTTCCCTGAATACTCTTGTATTACCTGTACCCACGTGGTCTATAACCGCACCGTGATACTTTTCACAGGCACCTATGCTTCTCCTCATCTGGAAAAAGAGCACGCTGTCTGCGCCGTGGGCCATGGCCTGATAACTCCATAGTCTCATGACTCCGGGTCTCTTTAAGGAATTATAGGGCTGCCAGTTAGTAACACTTGGAGTCTGCTCCATAAGTGCAAAAGGTGCACCGTCACCAACGCCTCTCATAAGGTCGTGGCTCATGGCAATTCTTGCAGGAGAATCCGTTGGCTGAGGATAATTATCCCAGGATACAAAATCCATTTCCTTAGCCCACTTTCTGTAATCCAGCGGCTTAAAGAATGCCATAAGATTTGTTGTTATATGGGCATCCGGTATTATTTTTCTTATTTCATCCCTTTCAAGGCAGTAGCAGGAAAGAATCGCGTCAGACATGAATCTTCTGTAATCAATTGAGATTCCCTGAAAATCTGTGTGCAGTCTTCCTCCCCACACGCTTTCCTCAGAAAGAGCATTAGGTAAAACTATTTCATCATAATCATAAAAAGTGTGTCCCCAAAAGGATGTGTTCCAGGCCTTATTCACTTCTTCGATGGTCTTATATCTGTCCTGAACCCATTCCCTGAAGGCTCTCTCACAGTTTTCGCAGTAGCACTCACCGCCAAACTCATTGGAAATATGCCATGCGATTATGTTTTCCTGATTTTTGAAATGATCTGCAAGTCTTGCTGCCAGTCTTCCGGCATACATACGATAAGTGGGACTTGAAGGACAGGAGTTGTGGCGTCCGCCAAATTTTCTCTTTCTACCCTCAAAATCAGTTCTTAAAATGTCAGGGTGACGCTTTGCCATCCATGCGGGATGCGCTCCTGTGGATGTTGCCATTATTATGTTCATGCCATTTTCAGTAACAAGCTTCACAATCTTATCAAGTCTGTCAAAATCGTACTCATCCTCCGAGGGCTGAATCGATGCCCAGGAAAAAACATTAAGCGTGACAGTATCTATTCCTGCCTGCTTAAACAGCTTCATATCCTCTTCCCATACATCCTCCGGCCACTGCTCCGGATTGTAGTCGCCCCCATAGGGAACTTTTTTCAGATTATCATTCCAGTTCATTTCGCCTCCTAATTGTTTTCCCCAATTCATGACTTCTAAATCGCAACAGCTAAATGCGTTTTAAAGGTCCACGAATTTTATTTATTAAAAAATGTCGCACATTTACGACTTACTTTCTTTCATATGCCTTCTGAACTCTGCAGGTGTCATTCCGGCATGCTTTCTGAATTTCTTTCCAAAATAGTCCACATCGTTGTAGCCTACAAGCTGCGCAACTTCATAGACCTTATACTGCCCCTCGGCAAGAAATCCCTTAGCTTTGTTTATACGGCACTCATTCAGATAGTAGTTATATCCTGTTCCTGTGGTCCTTGTGAAAAGTCGTCCAAGGTACCCACTGTTGTATCCAAACTGAGAAGCCAGATCCTCCAATGTCAGAGGCTGAGCATAATTTCTGTCTGTGTATGAAATAATATCGTCAATGATATTTTCATAGGTGCCATGCTCATGGAGCTTAAACAATACCTTCTCCAGAGTTTCCATCATGTACTGCATTATTTCATAAAGGTAGAACCGCCCCTCAATAAATTCAATTATCCCGGCGTGGGAATCAAACAGATCCTGAACCACTGGATACTGCTTCGTCAGTCTGTCCTTTATCTGTAAAAGTATCTCAGTCACAAACAGACAGGCATCTGAGTTTCCTGAAATATTTTCTTTTATATAGTTATAAAGCTCCTCAGAAGAATTGATCATTGCAGTCCTGTTTCCCTGTATCACTGCATCCAGGATCTTTTCAGACAGGCTGTTTTGCACATCCTTAATATTCTCTGAGGACTTATTGTTTTCCTTCTCCTGTGAAAAACCGCTGCTCTCCTCTTTCACCCTGTCTGCTCTTACAAAATGCTCGCCCTCATCACAGAAAAACCTTCTGTCAGCAAGGCTCTTAGCAGACTCATAGGATTCTTCAATCTCCGTGGGAGACTCCACAGATTTTCCTATAGCAATAAAAATATCATCCAAAGGGCTATCGGATTCTATCGGGGATTTTTCATAATGGTGAATAAAATCATCGAATCTTGATATAGCCGCTTTTCCCTTTAGGAGCAGGCAATCATTGCCATTCACCTCTAAAATTTCATAATTATTTTCATCAAGGAAGGTTGGCAAAAGATCTGTCAGCTTATAATCCTCTGATAGAGACTCTTTTCTTTTCCCTGCCTGATAGGTTTCATGAATGACCACCTGATAAAGAGGGAATAAAAGCTTCATGGATTCCAGCTCTTCTCTGCTTTCATCTGTGAAAACCACTTCTTCCTTTTCATTCTTTTCAAAGTAGGTTCCAAGAAAAAGCTCACTCACAACAACGCTCTTTGCCTTATTTCTTATCTGGCCTGAGCGCCTGCCTTCCTTTACATTTTTGTCTATTTCATCTTTTATCTTCTTAACTGTATCGTAGAGCTCATCCTCATCAACAGGTTTTGTGATATAGTTTGTGACTCTGTTTCTGATGGCATCCTGTGCATATGAAAAGTTGGAAAAACCGGAAAGTATTATGAAATACCCCTCATAACCCAGGGCTCTTGATTTTTTTATGACATCAATTCCGTGAATCTTGGGCATCTGCATATCCATGACTACCAATGAAGGATTAAGCTTCATTATTGAAGAAAGTGCCTCTTCACCATTGGTGGCAGTTCCTGCGATTTCGAATCCAAGTTCTTCCCAATCAATAATTAGTTTTATACCTTCTCTGATATTCTCTTCATCATCCGCAATAAGTACAGTTTCCATGCAGATTTCCTCCCGAAAATTCTAGTTTGCCAATTATCATTCTAACATACCGAATTTATTAAATTAGTAAAAAAAGTATTAAATAAGGCTGCGGCCAACACGTGCCGCAGCCTCAAAAAGATGTTTATTATTACTCAGCAAGTGCTGCGTTCTCAGCCTCTGCACGAAGCTTAGCTTCGTTCTCCTGGAACTCGATGCACTCATCATAGCCATACTCGTTAGCCTGCTGAATCATGTCGTCTACAATCTTGTCAAATTCTTCATCTGACTCAGCGTAGATAGCCTTCCATGAGTTGTCCTTCACACAGGTTGCAACCTGATCCCAAACAACCTGGAGTTCATCTGAATGAACGCCACCTGTGTACATTGTTCCGGGTGCAAGGATGTAATCCTGCTTATCAAGATAGAGGTCAGGAGTGTTAGCACCTGCGAATTCTCTCCAGTCTTTTTCAATATCTGAACCAGCCTCTGTTGAGTAGCTTGCCCAGTTACGATAGTTGAAGGTCTCACCGTTACTGTCAGGGTTAGGAGCATCAAGTGCCCATGTTGAGTTGTTCATCTTGAAAGAACCGTCATCATATGTTCCGTCATAACCATTGCCCATCTCTGTTGAGATATCTGTCTTGCATGCAAGACCTGTCTCTGTGAAGCATGTGTTGCCGTTTTCATCATAGTACCAGCATACATCCTTAGGACCATACTCAGAAATCATACGTCCCTCAGGAGTTGAGAGCCAGTTGATGATAGCCATGCAAAGTTCAGGATACTCTGTGTTTGCACCGATTGACCAGATTCTGTTACCGCCGTATACGTTAAGACCATATCTGATAGGCTTAGCATCTGTAGGCTTTACAGGGAACATTCCCTTGCCGTCTGCGAGGTGATCAGGTGTGTTGTAAAGAGCAGAACCCATGAAGTTAAATACATTTAAGAAAGCTGTTCCGTTCTGATAATCTTCCTGCATACCATTGAAGCCCTGTGTCTGTGAATCGGGATCAAGAAGGCCCTTCTGGTAAAGTGTGTTGTAGAATTTAAGTGCTGTAAGGTAAGGACCATTCTCCTCAAGTACGGGATGGAAGGTCTGTGTTGATGAATCATAAAGTCCAAGACCGAACTCATCATATCCGTAGTAAGCTGTAGCTGTAGACTTAACGAACATTACCATGTCGCCGTCCCAGTCATTGAAAAGTGATACACCGTAGGTCGGGTTGCCATTATCATCTGTAGGGCAAGCTTCCTTCATCTGTGCAAGTACATCTACAAGGCCATCCAGGTCCTTAATTTCAGGTGAACCGATTTCCTTGTAAAGATCATAACGAAGATCCCATGTGTACATGAATGAACCGGGGTCCTTAGCAGATCTTGTTACATCAAAACCAAAACCGTAAAGCTTTCCGTCTGATGAAATACCCTTGTTCTTTTCAAGTGCAGGTGCCATGTTAGCATCGATGTAAGGGCCATATTCCTTAATAAGGTCATCCTCTTCCCAGTCAAAGAGCATTCCCTTATCTACTGCCTGCTGATACTGCTCACCATCGCTTCCCCAGATTACCAGGTCGCCAAGGTTGCCGGATTCCATACGTGTATCAAATACGCCATCATTTTCAGGGATGATGTTAAGCTTTACATTGAACTTATCAAGCATAACCTTTCCAAACCAGCCAGTCTGCTCACCTGAGTAGTTTGCAAGCTGATCGTAAACATCAAGTGTTACTGTCTCCTCAGGAATGATGTCAGATAAATCGCCTTCGATATCACCCTGTGCTTTTGCAGTATCATCAGCATCTTCTGCTGCTTCCTCTGCATCATCTGAAGCCTCTGCAGTATCCTCTGCTGCATCACTGTCAGCATCCTCTGCTTCGTCTTTTGCTTCATCCTCAGACTCATCGGCTGTATCGCCTTCGTCTTCAGCTTTTTCGGCATCTACAGCTGTTCCTGCAGGATTGCTTGTTCCGCAGGCTGTCAGTGAAAACACCATTGTAGATGCAAGTAGAATTGATAAAACCTTCTTTTTCATTTTGTTCCTCCTTTATATTTGAAACCGTAAGGTTTGTTGACTGAATATTTTGAATAATCCACACTTAATAAGGAAGTTCCGATCTCGGACACTGTGCTCTCTGGGATTCTCACTAGGCTCGAAAACACCTCGCCAAGTGTTCACCCATGGCTCGCACTAAACTCGAAAGGACCTCGTTAAGTGCTCTGCTCAACCCTTTACTGCTCCAATCATGATACCCTTTTCAAAGTAGCGTTGCATGAAGGGATATACCAAAAGGATCGGGATGATTGTTACCATTGCTATTGTGTATTTGATTACCTTTCCGTTTAAGGCTGAATCAAGAACGCTCTTGCTGATTCCTGATGTGCTGCCGGCGCTCATGAGAGCAGAAAGGTTACTTGTTGTATTAAGGTAGATGTAAAGTCTGTGCTGCAGTGTATAAAGCTTTGGAGCTGACTGCATAAGGATCAGTGAATCCTGGAATGAGTTCCAGTGTCCTACTGCGCCAAAGATTGCAATAGTTGCAAGTATCGGCTTGGACAGCGGAAGGATTATTGTCCAGAAAATCTTAAGATGTGATGCACCATCCAGTGATGCACTTTCCTGAAGTTCTCCTGGGATTGCTGATTCAATATAGGTCTTAACAAGGATTATGTTGTAGGGTGCAACGATTCCGGGGATGATGTATGCCCAGAAGGAATTTGTCAGACCCAGCATAGCCATGTTCAGATACCAGGGGATGATTCCTGCATTGAAGTACATTGTGATAACGAGGAATCTGTACCAGAAGCTCCTTCCCCACATGTCCTTTTGTGTTACAAGAAATCCCACAAAAGCTGATGCCAATACCATGAAAAGTGTTCCAAGGATTGTTCTTGCAATTGTTATTCCAAAGGATCCGAACAGGTCATTTACCTGAAGAAGTCTTATATAGTTCTCGAAATGTATTCCCTGCGGTACAAAGTTTATCAGTCCTTTTCTAACCAATTCATTGTCACTTATGGTGTTAATGAAAAGATAGTAGAACGGGAAAATACATATGATGGTGAAGATTGTAAATACCGCATAGTTTATGATATTGAACACAATATCGCCGGGCTTTTTCATCATCATTTTGTTATGTCTTTTTTCATATTCCCTCTCAGCCTTCGCCTCAAGTCTTGCTGCATTAGCCATGCTTGTCATTTTTACTCCTTTACAATTCCATAACGATTATTAGTTACCTAACGCTTAAACAATAGTCTCTCCGCGAAGTACTTTACTGATTGTATTTGCAACATATAAGAGTGTTACACTAATAACTGATTTCAGCATACCAACCACAGTTGACAGCGGAATTGCGCCCTTAACGATACCCATCTTATAAACATAAAGATCAAGAACAGTTATCTGAGCTGTATTTGAAGAATTTTCAAAAACCAGGTACTGATCCATTCCGTTTGAAAGGATACCGGCTACAGCCATCAGCAACAGAACATAGAAGGTAGGCATAAGTCCGGGAACAGTTACATGCCACATCTTCTGGAAACGTCCTGCGCCGTCAACTGTTGCAGCTTCATAAAGCTGCTGGTCAATACCTGAGATGCCGGCTATGTAAATAATTGCGCTCCATCCAAGTCCCTTCCACAGTCCCCACAGAAGCATCTTCAGCCATGTGTGTGAACCACTCATAAGGAAGTTTTTACCTTCACTCCATACACCAAGATTGATCATCATTGAGCTGATGAATCCGTCTGTTGAAAAGATACAAAATGCAATTGCGAATACCAAAACCCAGCTTATGAAGTTAGGAATTGTTGTAAATGTCTGTACGAATCTCCTGAATCTGGGATTTTTTATCTCTGAGAGGAAAATTGCAAATGCCATGGGCATCCAGCTGGTTGCTATTCCAAGACCGCTCATTGCCAGTGTATTTTTCATGACATTAACAATGTCTCTCGTTGTTGATTTATTTCTTACAAGCTGTCCGAACCACTTGAATCCGGCAAAGTTTGCCATGCTCAGTGTGTCACCTGACTTATAATCGAAGAATGCATATCTCCATCCCCAAAGAGGAAGGTAGCAGAACACAAATGTCAGAAGTATGAAAGGAAGGAACATAAGGAAAAGTTTAAATCTTGTTTCCATCTCAAACTTTTCTTCCTTGCCGGGTCTTCCTGTCAGGACAAGTACTGCAATTGATATAACTGCCATAGCCACAAGAAGTATCAGCATGATGTAGAAGAAATTCTGGAACATCGGCTCAACCTTTGAAGGCTTTGTTGTTGCAGCTATCTGGAAGTATGCTGACCATATTCCACCCATTGCACAAGCTGAAATTACAGCTCCGACTGTGCTGAAAAGATTTCCTGTGAATTTGCACTTTCTGTTTCCAAGTGAAAGACACGCTCCAACAGCACATGCAATAATTCCGATACAAATTGCAAGACTTGAAAGATTGAGAAGTCTCATTGTGGACTCAAGTACCCAGCCCTTCTTGAAAGCTCTTCCAAAGTTTGCAATTAAGTTTCCATAAGAAAAACCTGAAGTCAGAAGCGATGTGCTTCTATTGATCAAACCACTTACTCTTGCTACGTTTAATCCGGGAAAAAACAGGATTACGAGAAGTGCTACTGAAATAATTCTGTAGGGGTAGTAGGCAATCTGTGCCACTTTTTCTTTTTTCAATTTTTTATCCTCCCTAAATACTCCATACCTGACAAAGTGCTATATATAAGACAAAAAAACACCCGCAGGCTCAGCAGTTTAACTGCATTTCCTACGAGTGTTAGTTTAGAAGAATTTTATATTTTCAAGTACCTAAATATTTTTACATAAAACACTGTACATTTTGTACATGACATTTATGAGAATACAATGTTTCTGAACTTTCTTGTAGCCATACCTGTTCCGTAATCCACACGCTGTGTCAGCATAAGGAAGGTTGTTCTGCTCTCAGGATCATTGCAGAAATAAGGTCCGAGCCAGCCGTCCCAGCCGTATTCACCCTTACCTGCCATAATTCCGCTGCGGTCAGGATTCTTCATGATTCTCATAAGGTTTCCGTATGAGAATCCTCCAAGCAGTGGCCAGTTGGAATTAAGATCATTTTGCTGTGCATCAGAAAGCTGAGGGCTTGTCATGAAGCGAACTGCTCTCTTTGTAAGGATTTCCTTTCCCTCAAAGATTCCGTCATTCATAAGCATTCTGGCGAAGTTTGCATAATCATCAATTGTGGAGAAAAGACCTGCTCCGCCTGATTCAAAAGCGTTCTTTTTACCATCATCACGGATTCCCAAGTTATTTCCGCTGTAGGCAACAGGCTCTTCACCATAACAGTTGTAAGCCATGGCATATCTGTCCATTTTTTCCTCAGGCACATAGAAGGCTGTATCCTTCATATTAAGCGGATCAAAAATTCTTTCCTTCAGGAACTCTCCGAACTTTTTCCCTGATGCCTTCTCAACTACAGCACCAAGAATATCTGCGCTTGTTCCATATCTAAAGTGATCACCGGGCTGGAAGGCAAGCGGAATCTTTCCAAGTCGGTCAGCAAATTCCATGGTGCTCATCATGTTATCTGATGAAAATCTATCGATCATCTCATTGTAGAGATTACCTGTCTCAATCTCAGCAGGTGAATTAATAAAAGGATATACAAGTCCGGAAGTCATATCCAGGAGGTCCTTAATCAGCATCGGACGATCCCATCTTACGGGGCGTCTGTCTCCGCCTTCAACAATTTCCTGGTTTTTAAAGCTCTCTATATAATTCCCTACAGGCTCGTACAGGTCAATAACACCTTCCTGAAAAAGGATCATGGCAGCTGCAGCTGTGACTGGTTTACTCTGTGAATAGAGGCGAACGATTGTGTCTCTCTTAAAAGGCTTTTTCTCTTCAAGATTTGCCATGCCCGCTTCGGCATACATCTCTTCTTTTCCGTCCTTAAGAACAAGAACGTTAACACCCACAAGCTCCTTTGCTTCGATCATTTTGTCCATGCAGTTTTGTAATAATTGTTGTTTGTCTTTCATTTTCTCCTCCAAGTTCCATTGATATAAGTTTTTCTATACTTCCAAATTGTTATTGTACGCTCTTTTACTAATTCAGAAATCTAATTTTTTCACTCTGAACTCTCAGGAAGTCTCAGTTCAACACTTGTGCCTCTGCCTTCCTGTGAGCGGATGGTCATTCCATAGTTTTCACCATAGTGAAGCTTTATCCTCTGATGGATATTGTAAAGTCCTATGCTGGCTGCACCTCTTCCATCGCTGTCATTCCTCTTTTCATCAAGAGATTTATTTAAAGCCATAACCTCTTCCTCAGTCATGCCCTTGCCATCATCATTAATAGTGATAATAAGCTGTCTCTCCTCTGCTTCACCATCAGAGGCTCCATTTGTGTTTCTGTTTTCATACTCCGCCACAATACTGATATGACCGTTTTTATCCATTTCCTTAAGTCCATGGCTTATGGCATTTTCAACTATAGGTTGTATGAGAAGCGGCAGAATCCTGTACTTATCCGTATCCACATCATCTGATATATAGAAATTCCACGCCACCTTTTCTCCAAATCGAAGCCTTTGTATCTGAAGGTAGCTCTCCACATGCTTTAATTCATCGGACAATTTCGAGGTTGAAGTGCCGGTGCTTTCCAGAACATAGTGCATTATTTTTGCAAGATATTTAACCGAGGTTGCCACATCCCTGTCTCCGCCTCTTATGGCCTGCATTCTTATGGCCTCTAAGGTGTTATACAGAAAATGCGGATTTATCTGACCGGCGAGCATCTTGAATTCCATGTTCTGCTGCATGTTCACAAGCTCCTGCTCACGGATTCTGGCTTCATAATATTTTGACTCATTTTCTCTTATCTGCTCTGTAGTCAGTTTCAAGTCATTAAAAGTATCTGAAAGCTCATCATCACCGCTTATGCTCTCGATAATATCGTAGTCACCTGTGCTTGCTCTGTGCATCGCTTCTCTAAGGGTATATACCCTGCCTGTAAAATATCTTGAATACAAAACTATTGATATCACAGGTCCCGCGATTGCAAGAATCATCACAAAAATGAATCTTCTAAGGATATCCCTTACAGAATCGTTGGCCTTATAGTCTCCCACAAGAACGAAAAATCTTTTATCTACCTTATAAGGTACAAAGCTGGAAACATAGGTGAGGGCCATCTTTCCATCCAGCATCATATTACCGGTATAATTAAAGTTCTCTGTGTTTTCTGAAATTATATCCGGCATCTCCTTTTCTCTGTCATCATATTCTGATGAGAAAAAAGCCGGCTCACCGGACAGGGATGCAAGCATGTAGTTGTCAGTTGTGATAAGGCGGTTCCTCAGATAATTCGTACTGACCGTGGCAACCACATAGGCTCTGTTTTCTGATTCACCTGTATTAAAGCGCCGTACAAGAGTAAGTTCGAAGGCGTCCTCATACTCGTTAAGCGGAACATGAGTGCAGGTGTATGAATCCCATGCATTAGGATCTATTTTCCTGTACCACTCGTAGCGCGAAAAAGGATCATTTATATCTCCGCTTCCTGCGGCTACTTCTGCCACATCTCCCGCTTCCTCAAGTCCTGTGGTCCCTACATTTATAATGTAATTATCCGTCGGAATTACAGGATTATTGGTATAAATATTTATCGTGGATATTCCTGCAGTGGACCTCTTTAATGAAGTAATGGTATTTATCACCTGATTATACTGGTATCTGGCATGGTCATCAAAATCCACCTGTGAAAACATGTCACGATAGGATTGAACAGACACAATGGGCTCAAGATTAGTGTAAAGGCTTGAAGTCACATCAAATAAAATGGATTTCACGCGAATATTATCTGCCTTCACCTGCTCCTCATATCTGTTATTCATTTGTCTTAGAAGCAGGACTGCCGCTATAGTTCCGATGATACCTATAGGAATAATAAGAGTCAGCAAAAGTATCCTGTACATCTGCCTGCCGACTCTTCCACGGCGCTTCATGACTTACCTCCGGCGGCATTCCTTAAAATCTCATATCTATTCTTTGCATTTTCCCGGTTTATTTCTACTACCTTATCAGAGCCAAGTCGTACAAGGGTACTTATCATTGTCTCCTTTAAAATCTCGAATTCCTCCTCAGACTCTGCAAAAACCATTTTCCAGGAGTAGTCATTGACGGTCTGTCTGCACTGGAGCTCCACAGTTTTCAGGTATTCAGGATAATCTCCTGCTGCCCACTCTGTTCCCGGAATAACGGATATCATTTCCTTTTCCTCAAAGTATTCTATCGGTGTCTTGTCCGTTTTATAATGCCTCTGCCAGTCATCTGATATACTGCTGGCAGTTTTTTCCTGATAATCATCAAAGGCCTGATATGAAAATGGTACTCCATCACTATCGATATTCTTCATATCAACAGGCTTAAAATTCAGGGCTGATACGCCTTCCTTCCAGGTTCCTCCGCCAAACTCCTCCGGAACCTCAAGATTTTCATCCATAGTTATGAAGGCATCTATTCCAAACTGCGTAAGTATCGGCCCATCTTCAGTGCTTTCCCAGGTAAGAGATCTGGGTCCCCTGAAGTCTCCTGTGGGAGAGCCGCAGCACTCAGTTCCTTCATCCGAGTAGAGCCAGTCTATAAAATCCACCATTCTCTGGGGATCCTTGGTGGTCTGCCCAACCATTATTGAAAAGCTCTGCTTACCATTTGGATCATTACCCCAGCAAATGTAGCTTGCATCCTCTATTCCTATGGAAGCAAAGCCTTTACCCACTGCCAGGTGTTCATCTGAGTTATATAAGGATTCTCCCATCCAGGGCCAGAACGAATACAAAACAGCGCCTTCCCTGAATTTCGCTGCAACGGTTTCATAGTTCTGATATGGAGAATCCGGATCCACAAGTCCCATTTGGTTTGCTTCAAAAAGGAAATGCAGCATCTTGAAATAAATTGAGTCGCTGTCAGTTATATCCTGTATCTCACCGGTCTCAGGGTTTAACATAATAAATTCCTGGGGATCATATCCGTATAGAGATGCCAAAGCTCCTGCATTCTGCATGATTGCACCATCCCAGTCGCCAAACAGACTAAATGCATATACATCTCTGCCAATATCACTCTGTATTGCCAGATTCTGCATCTTTCTAAGAACAGGAAGCAAATCCTCCAAAGTGTTAACCTTCGGATAGCCGGCTCTTTTATATAAATCCCATCTTATTGTGGGAGCATTAGTTGGTTCTATCGCTTCTGAAGGCTCAGTTGCAGGATATTCAGCTATTTCACTTGGCACCGCCCAGTTTCCATCAACGCCTGCAAACGCTGATGTGACAGCAATCTGATCTTTAAATTTATTAAGGTTATCGCATTTTTCAAGGTACCCGGTCATATCCAGTACGAGACCTTCTCTCACAAGATCTGAGAGTCTTCCATGATCTACGTTGGTGATGATAATGTCTCCAAGATTCCCTGAAGCACGCATGGTCTCATAGGTTGCATCTGAATTATCATCTATATTTGTGGAGATTATATTAAGCTGCATGTTGAACTTATCCCGAACAATTTTGTCAAACCAGCCTCTCTGGAGACCCTGTGTATTTGCCTGGGTGTCATAGACATCTATTGTTAAGAACTCAGGATACTTGCGCTCGCCTTCTGTCCTGTTATCTACACTAAAAGGAAGTCTGCACCCTGTCAGGATGCAGACTGAAAGAAGAAATGAAATTGTTGCAACTAATGATTTTTTCATATTATCTGTCGGCGATATTAAATCGCTTTCTTTAATTAAACTCTTTTAAATACCGGTATTGATTCGATGGGAGCAGCTGCCTTAATGGTCTGACCGCCTTCATAAACCTTGTTGTCACGAATGTCTTCCCATTTTCCTTCAGGGAGATAAACCTCTCTCTCAAACTGATTGAGCTCAAGGATTGGAGCAACAAGATATTTATCACCAAACATGTACTCATCATAGATTTCCCAGCACTTCTTGTCCTCAGGGAACTCGTAGAAGAGTGTTCTTATGATAGGTGAACCGTTCTTACTAGTCTCCTCATAAAGAGTTTTGATGTAAGGCTTTAACTCATGGCGAAGGTTTAACTGATCCTTCATGATCTTGAAGTTGTCCTCACCGTAGCTCCAAAGCTCATTGTCCTGACCTGTGTGGAGGTAACCGCCGCCAAAACTTCTGTTATCAAGCGGAGGAATATTGTAAGGTCCGCGGTCTCCGTGGATTCTGAGAATCGGTGAAAATACCGCAAACTCATACCATCTGATAAGAAGCTGTCTGAAATCAGGATCATTTACATCATCTGTCATGAATCCTCCGATATCAGTAGTCCACCAGGATATTCCTGCAAGTCCCATGTTCAGTCCTGCTGCCACCTGATCGCGAAGTGCTTCAAATGTACTTGGCACATCACCTGACCATACAACATTTCCATACTTCTGGCTTCCTGCCCATGCAGAACGAAGAAGGCTTACTACAGGTTTATCCTGAAGCTTTGTCATGTGATCATAGAACACACGGCTGTAGAACTGAGGATATATATTACTTACTTCAAGAGCAGGTCCCATGTAGTATCTGAGAGAATCAAAATCATACTTCACAAGATCAGGCTCTGAGTTATCAAGCCAGAACATATCGATTCCAAGATCATAGTAGTTCTTCTTGCAAACGTCCCATACATACTCTCTGGCTTCAGGGTTTGTAGCATCGAAAACAGTGCAGTCACCCTCGAAGTCATAGTTCTGAAGTCCGCCTCTCTCATTTTTCACAAGAAGGCCTCTCTCCAGCATGTCGTAGAAGTGCTCACTTCTCTTATCAACGGTGGGCCATACTGAAACAACAACCTTGATTCCCATGCTGTGAAGTTCATCCACCATTGCCTTGGGATCCGGCCAGTAGGTCTTGTCAAATTTCCAGTCACCCTGTACTGTCCAGTGGAAGAAGTCGATTACGATGCAGTCGATCGGAACTCCGTGCTCCTTGCAATCATGAGCAACCTTAAGAACCTCCTCCTGTGTGCGGTAGCGAAGCTTGCACTGCCAAAGACCAAGAAGATCATCAGGCATCTCGGGAGAACGTCCTGTAACCTCTGTATAATTCTCAACGATTTCTCTGGGTGTATCTGCAACAGTGATCCAATAATCAAGTTCCTTTGTTGACTCTGCAACCCACTCTGTGTAGTTATTACCGAAAGTTGCACGTCCAACAGCGGGATTATTCCATAAAAATCCGTAGCCAAGGCTTGATACGGCAAAAGGAATTGAAACCTGTGAATTCCTCTGCTCAAGATCCAGGATACATCCCTTAAGATCTGTGTATGCATGCTGATACTGACCCATTCCGAAGATTTTCTCGCCATCATTACTTTCGAATTTCTGTGTAATGCGGTAATCTCCTCCAACATGAGGTCTGTAATCTCTGTTTATATATTTAAGGCATCTTGATTCCTTTGACTCTGTGCCGCCATAGCAGCGGAAGTACTCTCTAAGGAACATTTTGTCATCCTTATAATAGGTGATTACACCGGCAAAGTTCACGGTTGCCTTTACTCTGCCATTTGTTATCTCAGCAAAAGGGCCATCCTCCCTTTGTGTAATGCTGATACTGGTCTTAACGCCATCCTGATCCTTATTAACTTCTTCTGTAAGAGCCCAGTTTCTTCCTGTAAATTCAGGATACATAGTAGTGCGGACTCTCAGGGCATTTTTGCCCCAGCTCTCAATTCTAAGAGTCTCACCCTGTCTTTTTGCTATAAGAACGCCTTTGTCATTTAGAAAAATCATCGTATGCCCTCTCTTAATTATAAGTATTTCTGACCATGTAATTTTGTGAGATTTTAGAAGTTTTTTTTACCCTAATAATTATACATATTCCCCATGATTTTCTGTACATATAGATTCTTCTACTCTGTATAAACTTTAATCAGAAAAGCTCTGCCTTCTCTAATGCTTATCTCAGCAGTATTGCCCTTGGGTACTTCGTTTGAAACTCCAAGAGGAAAATCCGTGATAATATCTGCATCGGTAATATTGTATTTTGCATTCTTTATGGTAACTCCGCCTGCATCCCCTCCTGCTGCAAGGATTGAGAAATATTTACAATCATCTGAAACTTTATATGTTGTGTTCTCCCTTCCGGATATCACAACTATCTCTGAATAATCATCAACTATCATTCCCGTTAACCCTTTGGATTCAAGCATCATTAAAATCGCAAGATTTCCCAGGGTATGATCAAACCTTTTTCCAAGGGCTCCGACTATGAGAAAGTCAGTAAAACCTCGGCTCATGCCTTCTTTTACTGCATAGACCGTATCCGTATCATCCTTTTCAGTAGGTAAAGTTATGGTCTCCACATCAAGATGCGGATTCTCATGGGAATCAAAATCCCCAACAATAAGTGAAGGCCAGGCTCCAAGCTTTTCCATATGCAAAAGCCCGCAGTCACAGTAAATGACAAAGTCATCCTTCTTTATATGACCACGGACAAAGCTGTAATTTTCAATTAGTGCCCCACCAACAATTACACATTTACTCATATTTTTTCCTCGTATTTTATTTTGACCACAAAAACGTACTGCCCCGGCATATCAGGCAAAGCCTGCTTCCTGCGGGTTTCATTAACTTTTCCGCAGAATATCAAAGCTTCACATTGCCGTCCAGAGCAAGGGAATCCGTAACATAACATTTATAGCCGTTTTGCTGACAGAATTCCTTTATCTTTTCAACAAGCCGCATGTCTCTTGTGTACTCTATCATATACACTATAAGTCCTTCTTTTTTAGCTCTTGCAAGGTATTCTTCATAGAATGCTCTGTCCAGGGCTTTTCGCTCACCAAATACTTTCTTCTCATAATCCTCAATGGTACTGTAAACCGATTCCTGATTTACTCCGTCTATGAGATTTTGGTTGCCACTATTAAGGAGGGCTGTGACGAAATCATTACCGCCGTTTATGATTATCGGAAGATTATAGGTATTTTTCAGTCTTGTAAGGATTTTCACGATTCCTTTATATATCCAGCTGTGATTATACATATAGTAGACATCACAATTATCTATGAAAAATCCGTCCACTCCTTTAAGAACCAGCTCTGCCGCAATATTGTCGCAGATATAATCCTGCCATTTCTCCTCTGAAACATCTATCCAATATTCTCCGGGCCAGTTTTCATAAGGTGCGAGTGTAATGTCTGAAAAAGAGCTGTAATAATCCCTGAATTCCTCTATGGATCCGATATTGAGATAACTGTACACCCGTCTTCCACCGGATTTTAAAGAGATCATATCCTCGGAGGAAACATACTGTGCATCTATTATCGCAAGACCTATATCCTTGTCATTATCGAGCTTAGCATGAAGTTGTTCTGCTGTTGCTCCGATGTAAACACCATATCCAAGCGGTCCGTCAGGGGATTCCACATCCACAATATATTTTGCGCCGGCAGAAATCCCCGGTGCCAAAAATAAGCTACAGATAACTACTGCCACATAAAAAAGTATCACAGGCAAAGCTGATAAACGCTTTTGCCATATCCTTCTGTATCTATTTTTCTGCATAACATTCCACCTCATAAACTCTAATGTAGCTGTTTATGTTAACAAAGCTTTCTACTTGCTATCATTTCAGTAACTGTTTTGCACCATTCTTTTCATAATAAAAAATATACTGCTGAATGATACCTGCGTTTTCTCCATATTCAGGAAATGGATCTACGCCACCATATTCTTCATCAATAGCCCTTTTAATCCAAACATCGATGGGAGCTCTGCCCATTCTTGAATATGCAAAAAGGCAGACGCAGTTGGACACCTTTATTCCAACCCCATGAACCGTCATAAGCTTTTCAAAAAGTGCTTCATCATCCAGTCTGCAAATCTCCTCAAGGTCAAGCTCTCCACTTAAAACCTTTCTGATAGCATCATAAACATATGGAGCTCTGTATCCAAGTCCGCATTCCTTAAAATCATCAAGGGTGGCACCCGCCATCTGCTCCGGTGTAGGGAATGAATATATGGGATCCTTACAAGCTTCATCAGTACTCCACTCACCATCTTCTTCAAAATGCACGTCTGTTACATCAATTTCACTTCCGAATTTTCTGCATAATGCTTCCACAGCACTTGAAATGGCAGGAATGCTCTTTCTTTGAGAAATGATAAAGGAAACCAGCATCTCCCACTTATCCTGTCTTAAAATTCTGAGTCCCCTTCCAAAGTCTATGGCTTTGTCGGTAAAATCATGCTTACCGTATTCTTTCCTACATATATCTTCGTAGCTCCTGTCCAAATCAAAATATGCGGTCCAGATTTCTTCCCATTCTTTTTCAGAACAGGACACCTCAAACTTTTTATCTCCGAGTTCTTTTATAAAAACAACATGCTCACCGGTAATAAACATAAAAATCCCGGAACCTGCTTCCTTTACACGGAAACACTGTCCACTTATCTGGATTTTTTTAAGATCAAAATCGTCTCTTACTTCTATTATCATTTAATTACAACTAAACTCCTGTCTTTACGAATTTTCTTAACTCAAAGGATCAAACCTGCTTCATTCAGGATTTACAACATCAAACAACTAAGTAAATCCTACTTATGAATAAACTGCAAAACATTTGAAGCGTCAACCTTCTGATATGGAAGTCTTATATATCTTCCATCCTCCATACCAAGACTGTTTAAAGGCTCTTCCCTTGCCAGCAATATGGAAAGATCATACATGGCTTTAGCCTGACCTTCCTTATCATTGTAAATTGTACCTGCAATGGTCTTATTAACTACAGCTTCAAGTCCCACATCTGTTCCATCAATTCCAATTATGATCGGTCTGTCTACAGCAGAGATCTTTGCACTATTATAGGCATCAACCGCACCAAGGGCCATATCATCATTGTTAGCAAGTACAAGCTCTATGGCCTCGTCATTTCGTTCAATAAGCTGAGCCATCTTAGTCTGGGCCTGGGCTCTGTTCCAATTTGCTATGGCATAGCCCACCTTATCAACATCTATTCCTTCGTCAACCAGCGTTTTTACCGAATACTCTGTCCTTACTATGGAATCCTGGTGCCCTGCTTCTCCCTCAAGGACTACATACTGAATCTTTCCGTCTCCATTTTTATCAGCATTTAATGACTCTCTTCTTATCATGTTGGCAGCCAGTTCTCCCTGCATTATTCCTGACTCAAAGGCATCAGCACCCACGTAATACAGCTTTGGCCACTGTGTAATGTCCTCTTCCACCAACTCTCTGTTGAAGAAAATTATCGGAACATCATTTTTCTTACCAAGATCGATTATGGTGTTGGGAGCAGTCCTGTCCACAAGGTTCACACAGAGTACATCAACGCCCTTTTCGATCATTTTCCGAACCTGCTCATTTTGCGTTATCTGACTCTGGGAAGCATAGGCATACTCAACACTTACTCCGTCCTCAACATTTTCATCAAAACAATCTATAAGCTGCGTAAGAAAGGTATCATACTGATCATAGGCGCATACTCCTATCTTTATTTCCTTATGTGTGGATTGTGTTCTGGCACACCCTGTAAGTGAAACAGATAACACTAGCAAAACAAGAATCCGGGCAAAAAAACGGAATCTATTGCATTGTTGTAAAAAGGTATTTCTGATTGTCATCTTTAAAAACACTCTCCTGATTGATAACTCGGTATTCTACAGTCTCATCCTCCATGGGAGATAGTTTGTGTTCCAGCTTCGCTACAGCCTTCTCAACTGCAACATATCCCATTCGAAACTCGTTTGGAACTATCATGCTCACAATTTTTCCCCTATCCAGGTATGAGATATTTCTAAGTGATGTTCCTTCTCCATATATCTCTATAGGTCTTATTAGTTTTCCGTCCTTATCTGTCTCATATTTATAGGCTGTTGATTTTGTTTTGAAGGCATTTTCTATTTCAGCAAAAAACTCCGCAGATGTCTGAAGGCTCTCATCATCCAGCGCAACAAGGATATCTACCGGCTTTTCCTTATAAGTTTCCTTAACAAGATATCCGTTTTCTTCCGGCAGAGTGTTTTCAATGATATTCTCACCGGAGAGTCCAAATGACTGTAAAAAATCCCTGCCAGTCTGTCCGGAGTTTTCACTTTCCTCATAGTTACCCGGCTCTTTATCTGTATCAGCTTTTTTATCAAGAATAATGCACCAAACCGCAGTGGCCTTTTTGACCCTAAGTACATCAAAAAGTCCGTTGAGCCTCTCCTTTGCTGCATTAGTCGTAATTCTATTGCAGATAATACCTATCCTTTTCTCTGATAGTCCGGTCTGATGTCTTAACAGCACCTCATTGCCCAAGGCTCTTCCTATCTGATAATTATCCGGTGCAATAGTGGCAAACTTACCCTCAATATCAACATCAGTCTGGGCATCTGTCCCTGTAAGGGCAAGAACCGCTTTTCCGCTTATGTCTTTTATTGATTCTGCCGTGCCTTCACTGGATACAAGCTCTGTCACAACCGCATTGGCACCATTGATTATCTGATCATCTATAACTGAAAACTCATCATCACCATTTTCAAATTCAGAGGTTGTCACAAGATCAATAATTGCATTGTAATCCGCTGCAGCGCTCTCTGCCCCGGCTATAAAGGATGTCCACTTCTCGCTCTGGCTGTTTTCCACCACCACGGAAATATTATAAACATCATCCTCAGAGGAACCACCTACCAGAGAGTATGCAGAAACTATGATTCCAAGCACCAGAAGTATCGTGACACCTATAAAAAACAAGTGTCTGTTCTTATTCATAGCGCAGGCCTCCCTTCTCCAGCATCTCTCTGTTTTCCTCTGTAGCGGGTATTGCCGGAAGATGTATTGTCACCTTTGTCCCTTCATCAGGCTCACTTTCAATATGAAGACCATAGCTATCTCCAAATCTGAGCTGAATTCTCTTATGAACGTTTATAAGTCCGACACCTGAGCCGTTCTTGCTGGCTCTCTTGTCCTCAGTCAGAAGATATGGCAGCTTTTCAGAAGGAATTCCATAGCCGTTATCTATTACTTCTATGAAAATATCATCATCCTTACGATATCCCTTAAGAGTTATCTCTCCATCCTCGTCCATGTTCTTTACTCCGTAGTAAATCGCATTTTCCAGAATAGGCTGAACAATAAGCTTAACTGTGAGAAATCCCTTAATCTCCGGATCTATTTCATAGTTCATTACAAAGGCATTTTTAAATCTTACCTTTTGTATGTTCATATAATTTTCTGCATGACGAAGCTCATCCTCAATAGGAATAATAGTGCGCCCCTTACTTAGAGACACCCTGAACAGACTTGCAAGCTGGGTTATCATGAAAACCGCTTCCTCGTAATGTTCTCCCTCGATCATCCAGACTATAGAATCAAGTGTGTTATATAAAAAGTGCGGATTTATCTGAGATTGCAAAGCATCAAGCTCACTCTTTCTCTTTTCCTCCTGCTCTATGACTATGTCCTTCATCAGTCTGTTTATCTCATCAAGTGAACGCTGTAGGGTTTTTCCCAGGTGTTCAACCTCATATGTTCCGCCAATATATATTGCAGAATCAGAATTTCCCGCTTCCATATTTTTAATGGATTCATTTAGCTTTAAAAGAGGCTCTGTAACTCTCCAGGTAACAAGCTGATTCATTATGATCATGGCAAGGCCGGTAAGTGCAGCAACCAGAATAACGAAATATCTGGTACTTTTCATGCCAAGGTAGAAATTTCTTACAGGAGTTACGCTTACAAGCTTCCATCCGGTGTAGCTTACAGTATCGACCACAACTATTCGCTTTTCACCCTCGAAGCTCTCTTCATATACTCCGTCATCATAGCCTGCTGCCTGAGCAAAGTTCTCATCATGAATTCCCAAAGAAATCTGTTCAGCTTTGGGATGGTAAATAAGCTGTCCGTTACCTGTTATGAGATATACATACTGTGATGAATTCGCCTGATTTACACCTTCAAGCATCTGCTGTATGGTCTCATAATTCATGTCCACCAAAAGGACACCCATCCTCGGTTTTCCGCCATAGTTCAGGTCAACCGCACGGCTAAGAGATATAACCCAGTGATAACGATAATCCGTTTCATCCATGAAAAGGTTCTGAACATGGGGCGTTGAAAAATGGAGATTTTCCATTTTGTTGAACGCAGTAGTAAACCAGTTTTGTTCCGTGACATTTGCCATTTCTTTTTGCAAGGCTATAGGCGCTGCACTGATGAGATCGCCATTACTTGCAAAAAGGGCAAAACTCACCAGATTATCCTTATTTGCTTCATACAAAAGATTTATCTCAGATGAAAGGTCCTCGCTTTCAAAATCCATATCCTTAATGATGTCATAGTACATGGCATCGGAAATTCTGCGCATTCTTCTAAGGTAATCCTCGATACTGTCCGTGGTCCTTGAGAGCATAAGCAGTGAATTATCCGTCATCATCTGCCGGGATCTTCCCTCAAATCTCTGATACATGGACATGCCCAAAAAGAGCATGCAAACTGATGATACCAATGTGAAGGATATCAGGATGATGCTCTGTATTGTGCGGGGATATAACTTAAGCAGATATTTTTTAAGATAATCCCTGTTTGTATTTAGATGGCGATGTTCCGAATTGTTTTTTGAAAACATAGCTAAAATAGTTGGGGTCTCCATAACCGACCTGCTGAGCAATTACGTAGGTCTTTTCGTCTTTTTCTATAAGTAGCTGAAGTGCTTTCTCCATGCGATAATCCGTGAGATAAGTAACAAAGGTCTTACCTGTCTCTTTCTTAAACACAGTGGAAAAATAAGCACTGCTTACTGAAAGTTCCATGCAGACTCTGTCCACTGACAGATCCTGATCAGCATAATGATCATTCACGTATTCTATCGCTTTTTTTACAAAGGACTTTGTGGTGTCGGTACGCTTTTCCCGAAGCAGATTCTGAAGCTTTACGCAGGTTTCCTTGAGCCATTCACAAAGCTGCGTTTTTTCAAGCTGTGAAACCACATCATATACGTCTTCTTCAAGATTAAATACCGTCTCGATTTCAAGCTGATTACCACGCATAAAACGATAAATCTCGCTTATCATTTCCAACACGAAGAATTTATACTCCGAAACCGACATGTCAGCCGAAGTTCCGACTTCAATATAATCCTCTACTGATTTAATAAGGGCGGTCTCATCCTCCATTTTGATCTTCTTAAATATCTCATGGAGGTCCATATCCTCTGCTTTACTTTGTTTTACGGCAGGCGGTGCAATCTCAGATATATTGATAGCCTTTGTGGTTCCGTAAAGCACCCTGTATGCCACAGCATCCTTAGCTCCGTTATAGGATTCCTTAAGGTTCTCGATGCTTCCCACAATTTCTCCGATTCCTACTGTGACATTGGCTTTACAAACGGTCTTGGCAAGTCTGCAGAATCTGTCCATATCATCGGTAAATTTATTCTTGGAATCGGTGGAAGTTATCTGGGCTATCAGTACAGTGCTCCCACGGTATGAAAATAGCCTTGCATTATAGGCTGCATCTATTCTCTCTTCTGCCAGTCTCCTGACTGACAAGGATAACAGAACATGACTTACGCCCTCAGGCAGGTCTCCGGTACTGATATGAAGTATTGCAACACAGTAAAAAGGCCCTTCCAATTTTATCTGATAATCCTCAAGGTACTTCGGTATCCTTTTTTCCTCAACCTTACCGTCAAGAAGAGCTGCAAAAAAATCTTCCTGCAAAAGCGGCAGTGATTCCATGTAATAATTGGTCAGCTTTTCCAGGTTCTGTCTCTCATCACGCTCTTTATCAAGAGATTCATGAATTCTCTCAAATACACTTTTGAGCTCACCTGCATCGATGGGTTTTAGTATATATTCCTCGGCCTCAAGTCTTATTGCTTCTTTGGCATATTCGAATTCATCATAGCCTGAAAAAATGATGATACGTATTCCGGGATAAAGTTCCTTCAACCGTTTAGCAAGCTCAAGTCCTGTCATGTAAGGCATCTGTATATCTGTCATTACCACATCAGGTGTGCGAAGCTCCGCAGCTTCAAGAGCTTCAAGACCATTCCTTGCGTATAACGGATCCTCAAATCCCATTTCATCCCAATTAAGTTTTCTTTTTATGGCTTGTGTAACCTCTTCCTCATCATCCACAAGCAATACGGAATATTTCATTTGATCACTTCCTAAAATGTATGAATCATCTCAATACGATTTTCGTTTTTCTAAAGAAAAAAACGAAAATCTAAACATACTTATCTGTTACCTTTTTCCACATAACTGCCATTATTGCGGTGCAGATTATAATCTGCACAAGTCCGGCCAAAGGACTAAATAAAACAAGTCCTGCCATCACAAGTGTGGAAATTCCAAAAAACACAACTATCAGCCCTGCTGCCCTGCAATAGCCATCAATATCCTTCGGAGGCTTTTCCTCTCTACTGCGGACTGACTTGTAATCCTTCAGAACAAGAAGCTTATAGGCATAATAAGCGCAAATAACAAATAATAAAATTGATATACCTGAATTTTGTAAAATTATATTAAAGTCCATATGTCACTCTCTTTATTTTCATTACATCTATATTTTAGCAAGTTCCGTCAAGTACTCTGCTAATTATAAAAAGAAAATGGGACGATTTCTTCTATATAAGAAGACCTCACCCCATTTTCAATGTTCTTTATTATTTCATTTATGCCCGTGTCAGGTCAATACAAATATTGCATCTACAGGCAAATATCTTAATTAAATTATTTCTTAGCAACGTACTTTCTGATATCAAGTGAAATAGCCACGAAGATAACAATACCGATTGCGATGTACTGTGCGTTTGCATTTACTCCAAGGTACTGAAGAGCTGCCTTTAAGAGTTCGAATACTGCTACACCGATGATAGCACTTGAAACCTTACCACGTCCACCTGTAACTGATACACCACCGATTGTGCAGGCCGCGATAGCTTCCATCTCATAACCGTAACCAAGGTTAACAGATGCACCACCGGCCTTTGCACCGAGCATGAAACCTGCAAGACCATACATCATAGCTGCCTTCATGTAGATGAGTACCATTGTAAGCTTAACCGGAACACCGGCAACCTCTGCTGCCTGCGGATTTCCACCGATTGCATACATATATTTACCATGACGGGTCATGTTGAATATGAACCATGTGATAGCTGCAACTAAAATAGCAATAATTACCAGATAGCTTATTCCGAAGATATTACCTGTTGCAATATCTGTGTACTGCTTTACATATCCACCAAGAGGTGTTGCATTTGTATAGATAAGAGCAAGACCATAAACGATTTCCATCATAGCAAGTGTTGCGATGAATGGCGGAACGTGAAGGAATGCGATAAAGAATCCTGTGATTGCTCCAAAGAATCCTGTAATTGCAAGTACAATGAGAAGAACAACAAATACATTCAAAGGCTTCATGTCAGGGAAGAATTTTCCTGAATAATCCAGCTTCTGAAGAAGTGTACCTGCGATACATGCTGCAAAACCGATCATACGACCTGCTGAAAGGTCACAACCTGCTGTAATAACGCATCCTGCAATACCAAGTGCGATTACAAGTCTGGGTGCCATGTTTGTAAGAATATTTAAGAAGTTACCGGGTGTGATAAAGTTCTTGTTTGTAAAACCTGTATATATAACCAGGATAAACATAACAATGATAACTCCGTTATTTATCAGAAAATCTTTCATTTTCTGCTGCTTTGTCTTTTCCATTTTTATCTCCTTTTTTATCCTAAAAAGCTTGAAATAACCTCTTCAAGGAATCAGTTGAACTGTGTTGCGTAACTCATTACTTTTTCCTGAGTCATATCTGCCTCATTGTCGATTTCTCCAGTCTTCTTGCCGTTACACATTACAACCACGCGGTCGCTCATTCCGAGAAGTTCCGGCATTTCAGAGGAAATCATGATGATTGCCTTACCCTGCTTTGCAAGATCTGTCATTATTTCATATATTTCATGCTTAGCACCGATATCGATACCTCTTGTAGGTTCATCCATTATAAGGATATCGGGATCATTTGCCAGCCATCTTGATATGATAACTTTCTGCTGGTTACCACCTGAAAGGTTTGCAATGTGCTCCTGCATGTTTGGTGTCTTAATTCTGAGCTTGTTAATGCTGTCATCAACAACCTTGTTGATTCTCGCATGATCAAGTACAAATCCTGCCTGAAGGAATTTGTTATAAACAGATACGCCAACGTTATCCTTTATGGAAAGACATCCGAAAATACCCCTGGCTCTTCTATCTTCTGTTATCATTCCTATTCCGGCCTTCATGGCATCTCTCGAGGTTTTAATATCAACCTTTTTGCCATGAATCTTAATTTCTCCCTTTGAAATATTTCTTATTCCAAAGATACCTTCCATAAGTTCTGTTCTCTGTGCACCTACCAGACCGCCAAATCCTAGGATTTCACCCTTTCTGAGCTTAAAGGACACATTCTGGAATGATCTTGCATGGATTGAAGATAATCCATCAACTTCCATGATAACTTCACCGAATTTTCTGTCCTTAGGCGGATAGATGTTTGTCAGCTCACGTCCTACCATCTTGGCAATAATGTCATCCATTGACATCTCGGCTGCAGGCCATGTTCCGATATATGTTCCATCTCGCATGATTGTGATGTCATCAGCTATGCGCTTGATCTCATCCATCTTATGGGAGATGTAGATCATGGCAACTCCTCTGCTTCTGAGTTTTTCCATAATCTTGAAAAGTGTTTCAACTTCATTATCTGAAAGAGAAGATGTTGGCTCATCGAAGATGATTACCTTTGCATCGTGAGAAACAGCTTTCGCAATTTCCACTGACTGCATCTGTCCGATTGATAAAGTAGAAAGCATTGCCTTAGGGTCGAAATGCATATCAACTTCATTCAGCCACTTCTCTGTTTCTTCGTACATTGTTTTATGATCAATCACCTGAATAGGTCCTATTTTCTTAACAGGGAACCTTCCAAGGTACATGTTTTCACCGACACTTCTTGCAGGTATCGGCTGCAATTCCTGATGCACCATGGCTATTCCCATTTTCATAGCCTCATCAGGATTATTTATAATTACTTTCTGTCCATCTATAAGCACCTCACCGGCATCCATCTTATAGATTCCGAACAAACATTTCATAAGCGTGGATTTTCCGGCACCGTTTTCACCCATAAGTGCGTGAACAGTTCCGGGACGAATTGATAACTGTACGTTATCAAGTGCCTTAACGCCGGGAAATGACTTGGATACACCCCTCAATTCCAATTTGTATTCTGATGCCATAATCCCTCCTAAATTAACGATTAAATAGCCTTCATAACCTCCACCGGCCAGCATGATCCCTTGCCGGGTGGCCTCAATGGTTTGCACTGAATAACAGATAATCCTGCCGAGTGCTTTGCTCAAGTAAATCTTTTGCTATATTCTTTTACAAAATCCGTTCTTCATGTAAATGGTGCGGATACATCCTGTGCATCCGCACCATAAAAGTTTTAACTAAGTAGTTGTATTCGCTTAAAAATACCTCGCTAAGTGATTACTTAACAGCGTCAAGAATCTCCTGAGCGTTGTCAGCAGTAACCTTTACATAGTCACATCCGATGTAACGATCATTTGTACCACCTGTAAGGTAGTTGATAGCTGCATCTGCTGCGCTGTGTGACTGTGAGAAGTGATCGTTGAATACTGTACCTGTCATTGTTCCTGCGATAACATCCTCAAGTGCCTCTGAAAGAGCATCAACACCTACAAGATAGATGTCAGAACCAACTGTTCTGTTAGCAGCCTGGATTGACTGAAGAGCACCAAGTGCCATAGCATCGTTGTTGCAGAATACAACTTCTGTCTCAGGATGAGCTGAAAGTGCGTTAGCAACAAGCTGCTGAGCTGTAGCCTGATCCCAGTTACCTACCTCGTCATCAAGGCACTCAACTTCAAGGCCTGCATCCTCAAGAGCCTTGATTGAGAACTCTGTACGATACTGAGCATCTACGTTCTCCGGGTCACCTTCGATCATGATGTACTGAACCTTGCCATCCTTGTTAAGATCAACTGTGTCAAGACCAAGATCAACGATGATCTCACCCTGGTATGTACCGGACTGACGAGCATCACATCCTACATAGCATACGTTCCAGTTGTTATCTTCCCATCTCTGCTCTTCGTCTGCATCGGGCTCACGGTTGATATAAACGAGCGGGATGTTAGCGCCAACTACAAGGTCTGTAATTGTTGCAGCTGATGAAGAGTTAACAGGGTTGATGATAAGTACGTCAACACCACTTGTGATAAAGTTCTGAATCTGGTTTGTCTGAGTTGCCTGATCGTTAGCACCATCAACGATTGTGATGTTGTCAGCTGTAAAGCCCTGTGCTACGAGGTAGCTCTGAAGTTCGTTTCTGAAAAGTGTCATGAAGTTATCAGAGAACTGATAAATACATACACCAACCTTCTTGTCTGCCAGGTCGCCGCTTGCTGCGTTTACAACCTCTTCTGCTGTTTCCTCAACTGCATCAGCAACTTCTTCTGCTGTATCAGCTACTTCCTCTGCAGCTGATGAAGCTGTACTTGCTGCGTTGTCAGCTGTGTTTGATGCTGATGAGCAACCTGCAAGCATTGACATTGAAAGTGTTGCCACTGTCAAAAGACTTACTATTTTCTTTTTCATAATTATTGTGTCCTCCTATACATTTGTGCATCCATTCGTCAAAATGCACATGTTTTTGTTTACAGTTGATATTTTATCAGTACAAGTTTTCATAAAACATAGAGAATTCTTCTCTCGTTCTTGAAAATTCTATGCAAATTAGTGAAAATCAAATATTTTTCCTTATTTACAGAGGAATTTTTATATATAGTGCTTAGCCAGGCAAAAGCTTGTAAAGAAACCCTTTAAGTACTTTTGCTGAACAAAGAGTCGCTCGCGACTCTTTGCGCGCTGGTGCGCGCAAGCTTTAGCTTGCAAAATTCATCTGCGCACCAGTCGCATCCATAGCGGAGCGCTTTTTATTCAATAGGAAAACCGAAGGAATTTCCTATTGAACAAAAAACACCGGGCTTGAATGCCCGGTGCGTCATAAAATATTCAACCTCTTCTTTTTTCAGGATACTTTTCAAAGAATGCTTCTTTTTCCTCAAGTGTCTGTTTATTTGCCAGTCTGAGAGCTTTCCTTAAGTCTCCTTCAGTGTTATCAAAGGAATAGCCTATCGCAAAATAAACTCCTTCTGGATTACTTCCCCTTTCTCTGACCTTCTCTATCTTTTCTATAAAATCCTTCTCACAGGCATTTTCACATATAACTGCAAATTCTTCACCGCCTGATCTGAACACTTCTGTTTCATCAAAAACATCAAGTAAAATCTCTCCTGCTTCCTCAAGAGCTTTGTTCCCGGCGTCATGGCCGTGATTATCATTCAGAGCCTTAAGTCCGTTCATCTTGAAAAATGCCACACCGAAGGGACTCTTTACCCACTTTAGCTGCTCTGCATATTCATCAACCACTCTGTTCATGGCGGCACGGTTTCTTACACCCGTTCTCATATCCACACTTGTGAGCCATTCCAGACGGTTTATGAATTGATTATTTGCCATTTCGGAGGACAGGAAAAGTGAAAGTATTTCCAAAGTTTCTTTAATTGTAAGGGCATTATCCACATTGAAATCAGATAATAAAATATAACCCAAAACCCTCTTTCTCTGTAATAAAGGCATAAGACAAAGGCTGGTGGTATTCTCAAGCCTTAGCTTATTGGCCCACTCCGGCATAGTCTCTTCTATTCTCTCAAACTCATCCTTATTCCTCATAATAAAGCAGTCACTCTCACCTATAAGCTCTGCCCATTTATCAGCTATACTGTATGGTACTGTCATAGCAAAGTGACCTGCTGCAAAAATATCATTATTACTGCTTTGACTGATTATTTCAGCCTCTTCCTTATCAGGATTTATAGAAATTACACAGGCAGAGGACGCTCTTGTATACTCCCTGATGCTGTCAATTACCTGCTTTAGATTTGTCTTAAAATCATTGTCATTTCTAAGTTCAAGGCAGCTCTTTATAACAAATCCGGCTATAGTTGGCGAAATTGTTGAAAATTTGCCGGCATCCATCTCCTTTGTAAGCTCATATATAAACTGGCAATATCCGGTTTTGCCATCTTCCTCAGGCTTTAAAGGCAAAAGAAGATTATCTGACCATGCTCCAAGCATCTTTGTAGTATTCACATAGGTATGATATTTCTCTCCTTTGAAAGCTACCCTGTAGCACATGTCTTCAAACTCAGGTTCTTTAGGGATGTACTTTGTATAGAGTTCTCCCTCCACGTCTTCACCTGTCATACTGAACTTTTCATTAGTAGCAAAAAGTCTGATCTCTTCAAGTTCACCATCGTCATTTCTGGTTACTGAGATAATGGCACAAGGGTTCTCTACTGACTGAGCTATTATTTTGTATTTCTCATAGGTAGATTTTTCCGGATTCATTAGCCTGCCTCCTGATTTAACTATAAATCCAATAATTCAGGGATTCATTACTTGCACATAAGAAATCTATGTTTATTCTACCACATAACAATATTCGGAATAGTAAAAAGAAAATAAAGAAAGCTGTTACACCTATCCGTATGTAACAGCTTTCTGCAATTAAACCATATTATAATGCAAATTTACAGGCATAATCGTGTAATGAACCTTTAGCACTATCTTCTAATTAATATCAGTTCTTTACAATCATCTTTCCGCCGCGCTTGGAAACAACATCAAAGATAACTGCTGCCAGAAGAACGATACCCTTTACCACCTTCTGCATGTTTGCATCGACACCCATAAGTGACATACCAAGGTTGATAACACCCATAAGAACCGCACCAACGATAACTCCGGGAACAGTTCCGATTCCGCCGTAGGCAGAAGCTCCACCGATAAAGCAGGAACCGATAGCGTCCATCTCGTAGTTCTGTCCATATGTGGGCTGTGCAGATGTAAGTCTTGCGATTGTGATCATTCCTGCAAGGGCTGCAAGGAATCCCATATTTGTATAAGCAAGGAAGTAAACCTTGTTTGTGTTGATACCTGAAAGCTTTGTAGCCTTTTCATTTCCACCAACTGCGTAGAAATAACGACCTACTGTTGTGTTGCTTGTGATGTAGCCATATACAAGAACTACAACAAGAACCCAGATAAGTACTGTAGGAATACCCTTGTGCTGAGCAAGCTTGTAGGAAAAGATAACAATAACTGCTGAGATTGCAACAAGCTTTGCAATAAATGCACCAAACATCTCAACCTCATAGTTCTTTCTTGTTCTCTTCATACGATTGCTAACCTGAATCATAATGAAAAGAGCAGTTGCAACAAGACCTGCAAAGAAGCAGGTAAGGTTAAGTGTTCCGTTACCAATGAAATCTTTAACATAACAGTCAGCACCACCACCAAAGAGGTTTACGAAGAATGTCTTATCCTTGATTGAAACTGTAAGACCGTTAAGTACTACGTTTGAAAGTCCTCTGAAAACAAGCATTCCTGCCAGTGTTACGATGAAAGGAGGAATTCTTACGAATGCG
This sequence comes from Butyrivibrio sp. WCE2006, assembly GCF_000701985.1. NCBI lineage: Bacteria > Bacillati > Bacillota > Clostridia > Lachnospirales > Lachnospiraceae > Butyrivibrio > Butyrivibrio sp. WCE2006. The sequence continues at coordinate 104,057 of NZ_JNKH01000009.1, forward strand.
ATCCAGAATCCCTGGAATGCACCGATTGCTGTTCCGATGATGATCATTACGATTATTGCGATCCAGATCGGTACATTTAAGTTGACCATCAAAATCGCTCCGACAGCACCTACGAAGCAGACAACTGAACCAACCGAAAGATCGATGTTACCACCGGTCAATATACAAAGCAGCATACCTGTTGCAAGAACAAACACGTAAGCGTTCTGTGAAATCAAGTTACTAACATTCATCGGCAGAAGGATAGCTCCGCCTGTTCTCCAAGAAAAGAAAGCAACAACTATGATAAGTACAATTATCATGGTGTTTTTCTTTAAAAAGCCAAGTATCTGATTCTTACTCATGTTTAACCTCCTTATTTCCGGCTGACTGTAAGATATAAGTCATAATTTTTTCCTGAGTTGCATCTTTACCATCAAGTTCCCCGACCATTCTGCCTTCGTTCATGACATAAATTCTGTCGCACATTCCAAGAATCTCAGGCAACTCAGAGGAAATCATGATCACTGATTTACCCTCAGATACCAGCTGGTTAATAATGCAATAAATCTCGTATTTAGCACCTACGTCAATACCTCTTGTAGGCTCATCAAGTATCAGAATTTCCGGGTCTGCGAACATCCACTTTGCAAGCAGTACCTTCTGCTGGTTACCACCGGAAAGATTTCCGACATTCTGCTCAACTGTAGGAGCTTTAGTGTTGAGCTTTTTCTTATAATCCACAGCTACCTGATACTCTTTATCCTTGTTTATTACTTTTCTGTGGCTTACCTCTTCCAAATTGGCAAGAGTTGTATTGATCTTTATGGGATTGGAAAGGATAAGACCATTACCCTTTCTATCCTCTGTTACATAAGCAAGTCCATGCTTTATGGCGCTCTGTACGTTCTTAAGATTAACCTCTTCTCCATTTATAAAGAGCTGACCTGAAATGTTTTCGCCATAGCTCTTTCCGAAAATACTCATGGCAAGTTCTGTTCTTCCCGCTCCCATAAGTCCTGAGATACCAACAACCTCACCTTTTCTAACGTTGATGTTGACATCCTTTACGACTTTTCTATCCTTATATAATGGATGGTAAACATTCCAATTCTTTACCTCCATCATTACTTCGCCGATATTGTGTTCTCTCTTGGGGAAACGGTCTGAAAGCTCACGGCCAACCATTCCCTTGATTATTCTTGATTCTGAGAAATCATCAATACCTTTTGTCATGGTCTCAATTGTTGAACCATCTCGGATAACCGTTATCTTATCTGCAACATAAGAAATCTCGTTCAACTTATGAGAAATAATGATAGATGTAAGTCCACGCTCTTTCTTAAGCTTCAACAAAAGATCCAGCAATGCTTTTGAATCAGTTTCATTAAGCGATGATGTGGGCTCATCAAGTATGAGAAGTCTCGCATTCTTTGAAAGTGCCTTTGCTATCTCTACCAGCTGCTGCTTACCAACACCGATATCCTTGATAAGAGTTTCCGTACTGTCCTTTAATCCGACAATATCAAGATATTCACGTGCCAGATCACTGGTCTCATTCCAGTTGATTCTGAACTTTGTTCCTCTTTCATTTCCAAGGAACATATTCTCTGCAATTGTCATATATGGAATAAGTGCAAGCTCCTGATGAATGATAACGATTCCTTTTCCTTCGCTATCCTTAATATCATTGAACTCACACACTTTGCCGTCATATATAATATCGCCTGTGTAGGTTCCATACGGATAAACTCCGCTTAGTACATTCATCAGTGTGGATTTACCTGCTCCATTTTCACCTACCAGTGCGTGAATTTCGCCTTCTTCAACCTGGAGATTTACATTATCCAGGGCTTTCACACCGGGGAAAATTTTGGTGATACTTTTCATCTCAAGTAATATCTTCGCCAAGTTAACCCCTCCTTTTCCTATTATGCTTTTCCATTATTAAGATACCCAAATATATTTTTTCGTGGTTAGAGGCGGGTTAAATAACCCGCCTCATGAGAATACATTTAATTAGTATTACTGAAGCTGATCCTCTGTGTAGTAACCAGAGTCGATAAGAAGTTCCTTGTAGTTGTTAACGTCTGCAAATACGGGCTCGCAAAGGTATGAAGGAATAATTCCTGTGCCATTGTCATATGTCTCTGTATCGTTTACAGGAGCTTCTGTGCCCTTCATGATAGCGTCAACCATCTCAACTGTCTTAGCTGCAAGTGTACGTGTATCCTTGAAGATAGACATTGACTGCTTGCCTGCGATCATGTTCTTAACGTTTGCTACGTCACAGTCCTGACCTGTGATGATCGGCCAATCGCCTGTGTAGTTAGCTTCAAGTGAGTTTGTAACACCAAGTGCTGTAGAGTCGTTTGAGCAAAGAACTGCATCAAGCTTTGTTCCATCAGCATAGTTAGCAGAAATGATAGCATCCATTCTTGACTGCGCTGTCTCTGTTGCCCAGTTAGCTGTTGCTACGTTATCGAAGTCAACCTGTCCGGACTTAACAACAATCTTGCCTTCGTCGATGTACTTTTTAAGTACGTCAATTGCACCGCCGTAGAAGAATCTTGCGTTGTTGTCACCGGGATCACCAGTGAAGATTTCCATGTTGAAAGGACCTGCAGCGTTATCAAGATCAAGCTGATCTCTGATGTACTCGCCCTGCTTTGTTCCTACCATGTAGTTATCGAATGTAGCATAATAGCTTACTGCGTCTGAATTCATGATAAGACGGTCATAAGCAATAACCTTAACGTTCTGTTCCTTAGCCTGCTCAAGAACTGTTCCAAGAGAATCACCATCGATAGATGCGATAACAAGAACCTGTGCGCCTGAGCTGATCATGTTCTCAATCTGAGAAACCTGTGTAGCTATGTCGTTTGATGCATACTGAAGGTCAACCTCATAGCCGGCTTCCTGAAGCAGCTTCTGCATGTTCTCACCGTCCTGGTTCCATCTCTGAAGGTCCTTTGTAGGCATCGCAACACCAACCTTACCGCCGCCGGATGCTGTGGTTTCTGTAGCCTCAGCTTCTGTTGATGTATCAGTTGTTGCCTCTGTCTTTGTCTCTGTGTCAGTTGAAGCAGGAGCAGATGTATTTCCGCCACCACATCCAACAAGCAATGATGCAGCCATCGCTACTGTCAGAAAAGTACTAACTAATTTTCTCTTCATTTTGTTTCCCTCCCTAGTGAGAAATTGTTATCGGGTGTAACCCCCGTCGTTTACAGCTTAGACTTTAACATAAAAATATTAGTAATAATTTATGAAGTTCTTCAAATTTTTATAATTAAAGTTTGTAAAAAAATACCCTTATAGCATTTTTTTGCCATAAGGGTATTTGTGGTATAAAAATGTGCTATTTATTGTAAACCTCAGATATATCTGCCATTTACGATAGTAATAAAACACCGGGTATATCTGCTAATTACAATAGTAATAATTTTCTGATGCCAAGAAAATCATTAAGAAAGTCATTAGGCTATAGCACTTTTTATTCCTCTATTTGTGAGGGAACATTCAGATATACATCCTCTTTTAAGTGGAAGCCACTGTTTATTATGACTTCATCCATGTTTTCCTTGGTCACACTGACGGGATCGATCTTTAAGTAGGGAATACTATAGGTTCCATCAGATATGGTCGAGAGATCATTTTCTCCAGTTCCGATCTGTTCTTCCTTCGCAAGATTTACTGCGCATTCAGCAGCTCTCTGGGCAAGTTTTTCAATAGGCTTATAAACTGTCATAAGCTGTGTGCCTTCAACTATTCTCTGGCACGCCTCAAGATCTGCATCCTGTCCCACCACCATAATCTTTCCAGCCAGGCGCTTCTCGGAAAGTGCTGTAACAACCCTGCTTGCAAGATCATCATTGCCGCACATGATCGCATCACATTCCGAAACCACATCCATGTTTTTATACATGTATTCGCCTGCAAGCTCCGCTTTCCAGCCATCACAATAATACGAATCCACTATTTCGTTTCCATTTTCTTCCATAACGGATTTGAAGCCGTCGCAGACCATTGGTACATTATTGTCCTTGGGAGAACCATTTATCATTGTTACTTTTCCGCCCACAAGTCCATTGTCCACCAGAGCCTGTCCCATAAGCTCTCCGACCTTCTCATTATCAAAGGATATATAGAGATCCACATCTGAATCGCTTATCAGTCTGTCATATGCTATGACTTTTACACCTGCATCCTTTGCCTTTTTGATATTTGTCTTTAAAGCCTGAGAGTCAATACAGACGATCACTATTACATCCATTTTCTTTTTAATAAAATATTCTATCTGCTTTTTTTGCTCTGCAACATCTCCATTTGCATTTTGAATATTTACATCTGCTCCAAGCTCTTTAGCCATGGAGACAAACACATCCCTGTCTCTCTGCCATCTCTCAATGACAAAAGAATCAAAGGTCACACCTATCTGTATCTTCTTTTCCTCATCCTTTCCCTGAGTTCCCTGCAAAGTCTCTTCACTTCCGCATCCAACGGGAAAAATACAAAGTACAAGTATAATTATAAGAGCCTGCATTATTCGTTTAGCTAGTATTTTCATCTGTTCACAGTCTTCCTATCCTTATATTCTGTTGGCGTAAGTCCTACGTTTTTCTTGAAGCTTCGGCTAAAGTAGTTAGGATCTGCATAGCCGCACATAAGACATATCTCTTTCATTGATTTATCAGAATTAAGCAAAAGATCCTTTGCTTTTTCAATCCTGACACTGGTGAGATATTCTATAAAATTGGATCCACTCTCATCTTTAAAAATCTTGCTGAAATAATATGGCGATATATTAACAACTCTTGATACATCATCCAGTGAGATATCCCTGGAGTAGTTCTCTTCTATGTATTTCTTTGCAGTCTTGATGGCGTCAGTGGATTTTTCCGCACGTTTTATGAAAACATTTCTGCAGGCATCCGAGATTTTTTTCATAAACCATTCCTTGAGCTCATCTGCCGTCTCAAGCGCCATTATTTCAGGAAGATAGTGATTTCTTCCTGAGTAATGATATGTCTGCCCGCCGTTTAAATACATAAGGTGTTCCGCATAAAGGGAAAATTCCAGCACCTTAAGGCGCATCGCCATTATGTCACCGTTGCTGCTAACCTGAGTCATCCAGTCAGCGTATTTCTCCGCTATGGCTATGGCTTCATCGATATCACCCTTTGAAACCGCATCAAACAAGGGTTTTTCCAAATCGATTGGATATCCCTCATCATAATCGCAGTTAATAGGAAGATCCTCAACATGCGCAACCGTTCCGGTGGTCGCAATCAGTGCATTTAATGCTTCATGATAGGAATCCCCAAGCTCCAGAAGTGGTTTGATCTTGCCCACTCCGATTCGGAATTTAATATCAGTTCTTTTCCTTAAGTACCTTGCAAGCTCCCTTGCCCTATCGACTACTTCCGATCTGGTGGCATAATCCATTTTATGCTCTGATGTCGGAACCAGAACCGCTATCTTATTTGCCATAACGTTTCCGATCTTACAGTCAAAAAATTCCTTTACACACTCTCGTATTTCCTGATATTTTCCGGAAACTTTAACAGAGCTTCCGATGGCATTAGTCATGTGATTGCCCTCCTGAGCATCACCGCTGACTATTGCCATCATGTATCCATAATCCTCTTTAATTCCAAGAATTGTTTTGTAGTTATCTATATCCTCCTCAAAATGCTCCTGCAAAAGAATATCGTAGATAAGTCCGTTTTCAATAATAGGCTCGACAGTTTCAAGCTTTTCTCTGATTAAAAGGTCGCTGCTTCGCTTTTCCCGCTCTCTATCTATCTGCGCCATGGCCTTTTTCAGGACTTCAATGATCTTCATTTTATCGACAGGCTTATTTATATAGTCAAGAACCCCGAGCTTTATGGCCTCTTTTGCGTAGTCGAATTTATCATAGGCAGTCATAACTATGAAAATAGTGTTTGCGGAAAACTTCTTAATTTCCTTCATGGCTTCAATACCATTTATACCCGGCATGTGAATATCCATCACTGCAATATCCGGTCTGAAGCGCTCTGCCAGCTCTATGACATTTCTCCCTGTCTTGGCAAACTCAACATCGCACTGATTCCCAAACTCCTTCTCTATTATGAATTTCATCGAGTCAATGACGATACCCTCATCGTCTGCAAGCATTATTCTGTACATATTACCCCAATCCTATACCCTTTATTTCTTTTTATAAGCTTTATTCTTGAATCCCAAATTTTAATTCTTAAATTACGAGCATTTTTATTTGGCTCATTTTTGAATTCTTAAATATGAGCATTTTTTTATTTGAGCTCATTTTTGAATTCTTAAATATGAGCATCTTTTTATTTGAGCTCATTTTTGAATTCTTAAATATGAGCATCTTTTTTATTTAGGCTCATCAGAACATAAAGTTTATTCGTTTTCAACATTGGGAAGCGGAAGTCTTATTATAACTTCGCACCCCTTGTCTATACCTTCGCTTTTTATTGTCACGGCATCTTCTTTTCCGGTAAATATCCTTAGCCTTGATATTACATTGTCCATTCCGATACCGTTATTGTCGTACTGACCTTCCTTTTTACTCCAGTTTCCTACAAGAATTTTCTCTATATCCTCCTGCTCAATACCTTTCCCGTTATCACTGACACTGATGCAGGCATCGCTGTCTTCCCTGTAAATCTTAAGAGTAATGGTTCCCTTATCTCCCATTTCCCTTATTCCGTGATTTACTGCATTTTCCACCACAGGTTGCAGAATCATGTTAGGCATTGGTATTTTCAAAAGCCTCTCATCAATCTGCTTGTGATACTTGATATCCCCTGAAAATCTTACATTCAATATCCTTATGTAATTGTCCACCAACGTCATTTCTTCCCCAATAGTGACCTCTGTGTCATGGTTTTTAACATTATATCTGAAAAAATCTGCCACAGTCTGGACATATTCATAAGTTCTATCCGCAGATTCCATCATTGCCAGCTGAGCTCCCGCATTTAGTGTATTAAACAAAAAGTGCGGATTTATCTGTGCCTGAAGGTACTTGAGCTGAGCATCCTTAAGATGTGCCTCCATTGTAAGCTCTTTTTCCTGCATAAGGCGTTCCTTTTCCATACTCTCACGCTGTCTGATAATATACTCCTTGATGCTTATTATCATCTTGTTAAAGGCACCGATGACTATACCTATCTCATCATGATATTTTGTCTGAGGTATATTTGTATCAAAATTTCCTTCCGCTATCTCATTGGCTGAAACCGCAAGCTTCTTAAGAGGCTCGATCATCATGCCTACTATTGTGATGATACTGATGATGTTTCCGGTCATGACCAGCGTTAGAACCATTACGCTTATACTTTCAAAGGTTCTAAAGGCTGTGGCAAGCTCTGTATATCTCTCAGAATTGCTGATAAACTGCTCATTGTTAAGTCTCGAAATATAGGCATTTATATATTCATACAATTCTGTTGCACTCTCGTAATAGTTTCTGTATTTCTCTACGTTTCTTCCTCGTTTTGCCTCGACAGTCAAAGATACTTCCTCCAGATACTGCCCGGTCATGTTTTTTATATTTCTCCTCATCCTGCTAAAGGCAAGATCAGTTACCTCATCTCCTAGCTCATCGGAAAGCATCTGCAAGGTTTGCGCGCTTTTATAGTAGTTTTCCAGGGAATCCGTCGTCTTCGAACTAAGGTACACAGTCATATTATCCTGAACCTCTGTCAGAGAGTCAGTCAGTTCGTTCAACTGCCTATTGTCCTGGTATACCAATTCCATATCTATGGCCATTTTATTAATGCCCAGGATGAGAAATACATTAACTATGAAGATTATCATATTTGCAGCCAGATATATTCCGACTACCTTTTTTTGAAGGGGAAGATTAAAAAATTTATTCATCATTCTCCTCCGATTCTAAATAATCTGACACATTATTCTTGTTGATTAGCGTAACATCTGCGGTGAAATATTCACTTGTATTTCCAAATTCGTAGTAGTCCGATAACGCTTCTATGCAATATTCTCCCATCTGAGGTGTATCTATGGAAATTGTGGCATATACGATATTTTTCTCAATCGCGCTGACAATGGATTCAGAGTTGTAGTATCCGAGAATATTCACATCGCCAACTTTATTAAAATCAACAACCGCCTGGTATGCACAGACAGTATTCAGCTCATTTAAACATACGATTACATCCGGAATGCTTTTCTTGAGGAAAATATCTCTTATGGACTCTTCAACAGAAAATGGATTCTTATTATCTACAGGTACTATTGATATTGCAAACTCTGAATTTGTCGCATTTTCCTGATCCAGAGTCTCCTGAAGTCCCGATATTATAATATTCTGTCCACTGTCCTGGGCATCTGTATTGACAAGAACTGCTATCTGCATAGTCTTGCGGTGTCCCATTTTTGCAGACTCTATAAAATCTTCTCTTCTCTTTTCCTTGATAATATTGAAGATCTGCCTGCCGTATTCTCTTCCGATATTATAGCTTCCCACGCCAATAAAACTCAGCCTCTTGGAATGAGTGCTGTCTCCGTAAAGTGTTACAACCGGGATTCCCTTCCCATCTGCATCATTTATGAGCTGTGTCATTTCATCTGACTCATTTGCAAAAACTATTATTCCATCTACATTTGAAGCTATGGCTATTTTCATAAGCTGCTCACAGCTGTAATCTCCTGCAAGATTCTGCCCAAGGAGATCCACGTAGATATTCTCTTTTTGAGCAGCATCAAAAGCGCCTTTATATATCGATTGCCAGAAGTCAGACTTGTAATTATCGGTTATCATTACGTAATATTTATCATATTGCGTTACGTCCGATGCCTTCCTGAAATCTGCCATATAAAAGCGAAAAACAAGTGCTCCCACCACAAGTGTTGCAAGGGTAAAGAGCACAGTTATTATCAGCAGCAAATTCTGCTTATTAAATTTTGATGATGATTTATCTGATGATTCCTGTGTCCCCATATGATGAATTCTAACAGATTAGAACGTGGGGCTCAATGATGAGTATCAGCTAAGTTAAACTTGATATGGATATAGTATAGAAATCTTTTTCGACATTTTTAATTCGGACTTATTCTGCCTCATTCTTCTAAATTCTATTTTGAGGTAGGGAGCTGGAAAATCTTCTTTCTAACTCTTTTTGTCATTTTTGCATTTGCGGTAGTGGACTGATTGAAATTCTCCCTAACGCTTTTGACAATTTTTGCATTTGCGTTAGTGCACTGGCTGAAATTCTTGCCCTCAGCACAGCCAGTGCACTGAGCAGAACTGACTATACCCCGTTAACATCATACTTTCAGGGATTTCAGATACTTCTTCTGCTCATCTGTAATTCTTCTGCTCTCCACGCTTTTCTGAATCGCTTTGTTATGAGTCCAGTCATCAAGCCTTTTCTCCTCTATAAAAGGAAGGATACTTTCATACTGCTTGGCGAGGGCTGTCGCAAAATACCACGCGATCATCATATTGACGTAATACTCTTCTGATCTGAGTTTAGCCACCATCTCAGGATACTTGGAATCATAGTCCTCATCCAGAAAATGCTCCATCAACATGCCCACTCCGAATCTTATGGTATACGTCTTTTCTGAGCTGAGCCATTCCTTTATGTGTATAAACAGCTCCTCTTTATGCTTCTTAAAAATCTTTGGAGACATCTGATCACACGTAGCCCAGTTATCTACATAGGGTAGAAACTTCTCCAGCTCCTCCATACAATCATTCAGATCTTTTATACCGGAGATGATAAAGGCATGCAGCTGGTTTTCCTCAAAATACTTATGAGGTAATGCTCCAAGAAAATCTTTATAATTTCCGGCCTTCAAAATTTCTTTTGCCATTGTCTTAAGCTCCGGAGTCCTCACTCCGATTATTGACTCCGGATTTACATTAGGTATGATTTTTATCTGCATATCACGATACTTCAGATCCTGAAGATCATACAATTTTCTGTGCAAATCCTCCAATAAACCAAAAAAATTCGCATCCTTCAGATACTCTCCCGGTGAACTTTTTCTGTTTTTATCTATGTCCATCATCAACACTTCTCTCCGTCAATCCCACATATTTCTCTTATTATTCTTTTTATAGGCTTTTGCCCATTTGGATATTTCTTTTTTCATAGCATGGTTGTTTGTATTCTCCCTGCCCAGATTTTTGTATAGCTCATACCTCTTTGCAGACAGTTCTCCGCTTGCGATGGCTGCTTTGATCGCACAACCCGGTTCTGTATCGTGCCTGCAATTACTGAACCGGCATCTGCTCTCCAATTCCACAATATCTGAAAATGTTTCATCAATTCCATCCTGCACATTGGCCATTCCGACTTCTCGCATACCTGGCGTATCTATGATCGTAACACCATTTGAAAGTTCAATCAGCTTCCGATATGTGGTTGTGTGTCTTCCCTTGTCATCATCTTCTCTGATCTCAGATGTCTTCATGGTCTCTTCGCCGGTAATGGAATTTATCAGCGTTGATTTTCCAGCACCTGAAGATCCCATCAGGCAAATGGTAGTTCCGGGTGTCATGTAATCCCCCAGTTCCTCAAGGCCAATACCGTAAATTGCAGAAATTGCATGAGCACGCACTTTGTCGGAAATCTGTTCCACTTCGCGCACATATCTTCCGGGACTTGTGCAAAGATCGGATTTTGTAAGAATAACAACAGGCTCAGTTCCTCCCTGAATGGCAATGCTTACATATCTGGCTATACGATTATAGCTGTAGTCTTCATTAAGGGAAGTAACGATAAACAGGTAATCCACATTTGCTGCCATATATTGCATGACTCCTGTTTTAGCCTGATCAGGCCGCTGCAAAAAATTTTGCCTCTCACAAACAGACAAGATCACGGAATCCCCCTGCCTGTTATACAAAAATGTCACATAGTCGCCTACAACCGGAAGCTTTTCTGCGTCTTCCTCATAAAAACTCCCTTTCAGCTTTGCCGGAATCTCCTGCTCCCAGAACATGATCTTATAGCTGTTTTTGTTAACCTCTGAAATTCTTCCCAATTTTTCAACATGAAGCCACTGACAGGAAAGCTTTAATGGCTTGTAATAAGGAAATCCCTTCGTAAAATCTTCTATTTCTTTCTCATCCTCACACGTTTCAAAGACAGGCGCTTCATAAAAATATCCATGAATATCTTCAAATTCTTCATTCAGCGGAAGTGCCATAAAAGCATCAGAATTTCCAAATGCCGGATGATGAATATCAAAGTGATCACAGGTCAAAAAGCCGTGTTTTGGATAATACTCCGGTTCACCACAAATCACAATTCCTTTATATCCGGCTGCCTTTGCCAAAGGCAAAGTTTCTTTTAACAGAAGCGCACCTATCCCCATACTGAAGCAGGTAGGTTCCACTGCAAGCGGGCCGAATGTCAGTACTTCATGCTCCTTATCTCCATCTACCACCTTGGCTCTGGAATAAAAAATAGCCCCTACTACTTTTCCGTCAAGCTCTGCAATTCGGCTAAGATCAGGTAAATACTCATCAGCATGACGAAGCTTATTTACAAGCAGATGCTCATTACACCCAGGACCGTGTATATTCCAGAAAGCTCGCATTGTCATTAGTTCTGTAACATAATAATCATCCTTTGTTTCTTTTCTGATTATAATATTATTCAATTTTTTGTCTCCTTTATATATCTTACTTGATTAAATTCGCAATTATCTTGATAGTATGGAGACCTTCTATAACGGAAAACCGCCTAAAAAAGGCAAAAGAAAACCGTGACAAACACGCCACGGTCAAAACCCCAAATCATCTGAATACTAATTAAAAGGCAGAAACCGAGGTCATCATACTATTTACAGTTACAATCTCTATTTTCACAACACTCATCATGATTACCTCTCTTTCTTTTATATTTTTTCGATAACATAATTATTATCCCAGATAAACTATTATGTCAATCCCTCTAACAATTTTGTGAGAACAGAACTGATATTGTCGTCCCTAGGTAGCCCTACCGCCCGTATTATCAAGCTTTTCATCATCTACATCTATCTCGATATGTCCGTCAACTCTTTTGTCACCTAAAAGTACTACCGTTTCTACATGCACAGTGTTCGGAAAGAGATCGCAGGGCGTTACATTCTTTAACTCATAGCCGCCGTCAACCAGGATCCTTAAGTCTCTGGCAAGGGTTGCTGAGTCACAGCTGACGTAAACAATCTTCTCAGGATGCATTTTTAACATCGTTTCGAGGCAGTTTATGTCACAACCTTTTCTTGGCGGGTCTACAACTATTACATCAGGAGACAATGCGCGTTTACGTTTTTCTTCATCAGAGCTGTTTATTTCCGGATTGCCATCGCCTATGGCATTTAGTTTTCCATCATAAAAAGCAGGAAGAACTTCCTCTGCTTTTCCAACAAAGAATGTTGCATTATCTATATTATTATTTGCCGCATTTTCTCTGGCATTTTCAATGGCCTGTGGGATAACTTCCACCCCGTATACGTGCCCTGCTGTCCTTGCCATGGAAAGACTGATTGTTCCTATCCCGCAATACAGGTCCCATACTGTCTCATTACCTGTAAGATTTGCATAATTAATTGCTGTATTGTAGAGCTTTTCAGTCTGGACAGGATTCACCTGATAAAATGAAAGTGGTGAAATCCTGAATTCTATGCCACAAAGAGTATCTGTAATATAATCCTCCCCCCATAAAGTGTGGATTTCTTTTCCAAGGATTACATTGGTCTTTTCATTGTTAATATTAACTGTGATACTCTTGATGCCATTTATTCTAAGCAGTCTGTCTATCAGCTCCTGCTGCCCTGTAATATAAGATTCCTTACGATCATTCTCTCTTTTCTCAGAACCCTTTTGTTTCTTGTTTCCTTTTTGTGAATTGATAACAAAGCAAACCATGATTTCACCGCTGGTAAAGCCTTTGCGGATAAGAACATGGCGGAAAACTCCTTTACCGGTAGCTTCATCATAGGCTTTGATATTGTGTTTTTTCATGTGATCGATGACAATATCAAGAATTTCTTTGTTCTCTTTTACTCCAAGGAGACAGTCCTCAACAGGAATAATTGAATGAGTCCTTCCGGCATAAAAACCTGCTATAGGATTACCGTTTTTATCTGTTCCAATTGGAAACTGAGCCTTGTTCCTGTATCTAAAATAAGCCGGAACATCATTATCTTTGCTATTGTCCAGATCAGAATCTTCCATGCCAATTATAGGCTCCATAATGCTATCAACAAATTCAGCATCAAAACTGCCAAGTCTCACCAGGTTGTTTCTTACCTTATTTTTCTTAAATTCAAGCTGTTTCTTGTAATCAAGATTCTGAATCTGACAGCCTCCACAAGCTCTTGAGACAGGACACTTTGGCTCCACGCGGTATTTTGAAGCTTCTATGATCTCATCCAAATGAGCATAAGCATAATTTTTCTTACTTTTCATTATGCTGACCTTAACAAGATCACCAATAACAGCGTCTTTCACAAAAAGGGTATAGCCCTCTACCTTGCCAATACCCTCTCCGTCGTTACCTATATCTTCTATTCTTACTGTCAGAATATCACCCTTTTTATATGTGAAATTCCCATTACTCTTATTTGCCACTACGCACTCCTACTCTCAATTCCTTTATATTGTTCGTTAAGTAACATTCACTCTTTCCAGTGCAATCTGTGCAGCTCCCCTTCTTCCTCCATTCCGGGAAAACCGTTCTGTCTAAGGGCTTCATAAAGCACAATTGCTACTGAATTAGATAAATTGAGGGACCTGATATCATGACCCATGGGTATTCTGATACAGTCCTCCTCATTATCAACCAGTATCTCTTCCGGAATTCCGGCGCTTTCTTTTCCAAACATTATGTAATCATCGGGGCCAAAGGAAACTTCCGTGTAGGACCGTTTCGCCTTGGTAGTAGCAAGCCATACCTTTGCACCGGGATGCTTTTCCTTAAAATCTTCATAATTGGTATATCTCGTATAGTCCAGCTTATCCCAGTAATCCATTCCTGCCCTCTTCAAATCCTTACCATGAAGCGCAAATCCAAGAGGCTCTATTAAATGAAGTGAACTTCCTGTTGCCACGCAGGTTCTTCCTATATTGCCGGTATTTTGCGGTATCTCCGGCTGATGTAAAACTATATGCATAAAAACTCCTTTTAATCCTCGTCGCTATCCATGGATGCAGCCTTTGGTATTGAGAAAATAAACTCAGTACCCACTCCGACTGTCGATATACAATTAATGTTTTCTCCATGTGCTTTAATGATCTCTTTTACTATGGAAAGGCCAAGTCCTGTACCTTTCTTGTCCTTACCTCTCGATGAATCGGATTTATAAAATCTCTCGAAGACCATCTTCTGATCTTCCTTTGGAATTCCGATCCCGCTATCTTTTACAGATACGAAAACCTTGCTCTTTTTCTCAGTGGTCTCTATCTTTATCACCGAATCATGATGGCTGAATTTAATCGCATTATCAAGAAGATTATATAAAACCTGCTGAATCTTACTCATATCAGCATTTACCAGCATCTTATCATCCGTGAGCACAAGCTCTATCGCAATTTTCTTTTCAAGGCATGTCATCTCAAAAGAAGCTGCTGTATTTCTTATTACCTGATTTATGTCAAAATCAGCCTTTTCAAGAAGCATTCCTCTGGCATTAAGATTATTGAGAGTGAGGAGCCCGTTGGTCAGCTTGGTAAGTCGCTCAGTCTCATTTAAAACTATTCCCAGATATTTTTCGTGCATTTCAAGAGGAATCGTCCCGTCAAGCATAGCCTCAATATAACCACGTATTGAAGTTAACGGAGACCTGAAATCATGAGATACATTTGCAACAAACTTCTTCTGATCATCCTCCTGTCTTGCTATTTCACCAGCCATATAGGAAAGGGATGCAGCAAGATATCCCATTTCATCCTCTGATTCCACCGAGAACTCGTAGTCCATATTTCCAGCGGCATATTCTTCAGTTGCCTGTGTAATACGCCTTAAAGGGATATAAACAAGCTCTGTGAAAAAGATCAGTATTATCAGTGAAAGAAGGAACAGCACTATAAGCATCAGATATGAGATGTTTAAATATTCATCTGCAGTTTTGCGAATCTCACTCATCGGAGTGTGAATGATTACATAAGCCTGCACCTTATAGCTTGCTGTTATCGGAGCAAAGACGCTTAATGTATCCTCTTGAAAATATCCCCAGAAATCACCGATGGTATAATAAGTACCACCTGTGGCAGTGGGGTCAAAGCCTTCTATCTTGATCTCTTCGCCCTGCTCTATCACAGTTGATGAGTCAAGAACAAGTCTTCCTGAAGGGTTGACTATCCATATCCTCGCTCCGTCCATGTATTTAGATAGCGCATATAGCTGTCTCTGTACCGTATCCAGTGAAGTTTCACTGTTATAAAGATCAGCAGCGTAAGTATTTGCAATCTGCGTAGCCTCGGAATATAAGCTCTCAGCCTTTTCCCTTCGGCAGTGCTCCATTGTCATATTTGATACAAAGGTTGCCACCATAATAAAGCCAAATATGGCAAACAGTAAGTATGCTATTAAAAATTTTAGATATAGTGTTCTTTTCATGATTCTCAGCCATCACTCATTTACTTTTGTCCTTATCATCAATCATTATAGCAACTAAGCTCTCTACTGGCAAAGAAATAGGGCAGGACGATCGTCCTGCCCGAAATATAGTGATACAGTATTCCCTAAATACTATATCTTAAGACTGTGTGAACCCAAAAGAGTATTGGCGTTCTGATAGTCTTTAGTTATAGAGCTCCTTACTTTTGGCCGAGTGCAGCGCCTATTGCGCTCAAAAGCTGCTCCATACCTTCCTCATTTAACATTCCAAAGGACATAAGAGATTTGATAGGCATAAATCTCATCATTGCCTGCATCATAGCATCTCCTACTGCTTCATTTGAATCGCCAAAGGGTGAATTTTCAGCTGCCTTCCTCATCATCTCATCAACGATGGGCTTAGTAACAGGGTTAGCCATGAGTTCTCCAACAGTAAGAGAAGTATCACATCTCATGGGCTTAACCTTCTTTGTTTCAAAGCTTATCTCTTCACGAAGAGTGATATTATCACTGGAATTACCTACAAGAAGCTCATATTTTCCTGAAGGAGCAAACCAGTCACCCATGCTCTCTTCGAAATATGAAAGTGATCTTGCATCGATTTCCATCTCTACGGTCTTGGTCTCACCGGGTGCAACTTCAACCTTAGCGAATCCCTTAAGCTCTTTAACCGGTCTGTCAAAGGTTCCGTTCAAATCACCAACATAGAGCTGAACAACCTCTTTACCTGTGACATTTCCTGTATTCTTTACATCAACACAAACCTTGATTGTTGTCTCATCAGTCATCTTGTCTGATGAAAGCTTCATGTTTGAAAGCTCAAAGGTTGTGTATGAAAGTCCATGTCCGAATGCCCATCTTACAGGCATCATCTTCTTATCATAGTAACGATATCCGACATAAACACCCTCTGCATAGTTGCACTTTACAGGATCAGTGTTGAAGTTAAGGTATGAAGGATTATCCTGTACTCTAAAAGGGAAAGTCTCTGCCAGATGTCCGCTGGGATTCTTTTCACCATATAAAAGCTGATCTGTTGCCTCGCCTACACCCTGGCCTGCAAGGTACATTTCAAGAATAGCTGCTACATCATCTGCCCAGGGAGTTTCAACAGGGCTACCATTGTGAAGAACAACTACTGTGTTTTCATTTACTGCAGCAACTGCTTCAATAAGCTCATTTTGTGCAGCAGGCATGTTCATGTTTGCACGGTCATATCCCTCAGACTCAATAACGTCCGGAAGACCTGCAAAAATTACTACAACATCTGCGCCCTTAGCAGCAGCAATAGCCTTGTCGAGCTCTGCCTTATCAAGAGGCTCGTCCTTCTGTCCCGGGAATCCCATTACATATTCTACGTTTCTTCCCTTTGCCTTTGCGGAATCAAGAGCACTTGTAACCTTTGATGAATTTATGTGGCTTGAACCACCGCCCTGATATCTTGGCCTTTCTGCATATTCACCGATATAGACTATCTTTTTAGCAGGATCAAGAGGAAGAATACCATTGTTCTCAAGAAGAACGCCGCACTCTGTTGCTGCTGATACAGCTTTTTCATGATCCGCATCTCTATCGAATACTACGCCTTCCTTCTTATTGTCCAGGTAGTCATATACTACTGTAAGAATTCTTTCACAAGCTCTGTCTACCAGCTTTTCATCAAGGCTTCCGTCCTTGACTGCAGCTACTATCTTAGCGTCGTTAACTGATGAGTCACCGGGCATCTCAAGTTCGAGACCTGCTCTTATTCCCTGTACTCTGTCATTAATTGCGCCCCAGTCTGTCATTACGAAGCCTTCAAATCCCCAATCATCTCTTAAAACCTTGGTGAGAAGCCATTCGTTATCAGCTGAATATGTGCCATTTATCTTGTTGTATGAGCACATTACAGTCTTGGGCTGTGCTTCCTTAACTGCTATCTCAAAAGGCGGGAAGTATATTTCACGCATGGTTCTCTCTGAAACCTCAGAAGAATTGCTCATACGGAAATACTCCTGGTTGTTGAGTGCAAAATGTTTGATGCTTGTGCCCACATGACGGCTCTGTACACCGTTTATATAAGCTGCTGCCATCTTACCGGCAAGGTAAGGATCTTCTGAAAAATACTCAAAGTTTCTACCACAAAGAGGGCTTCTCTTTATATTTACTGCAGGTCCGAGAACTATTGATAAATTCTCTGCCTGACACTCATCACCGATTGCCTCACCCATTTTTCCTATCATTTCAGTATCAAAGCTTGATGCTGTAGCACAAGCTGCCGGAAAACATACTGCTTTAATACTGTCATTAATTCCAAGGTGATCACCCTCTTCATCCTGTTTACGAAGACCGTGAGGTCCATCTGACATCATAAACTTTGGAATACCAAGCCTTTCAACAGCCTTTGTATGCCAAAAATCTGCGCCTCCGCAAAGTCCGGCTTTTTCTTCAAGTGTCATCTCTGATACAAGTTTTTTTACGTCTGTAGCCATGGTTCCTTTCTTTTATACTGTTCACCCCTTACGGTGTTCACAGCAATTTTCCTTTCATTTAATAATAAATCCAACATCATTATGATAGTATTGAGAAGCGTCACATGATATAATAAATCACATTAAAATATAAGATTTCACTTGTAAAATTTGAGGTAAATCCTTGTTTAAATTGTCGTTATAATTCCGGAATCAAAAACAGGATTTTACCTTTATTTAACATAATTCGAGGCATTTATGACTAAGAAAACCGCAAAATCACATATAGACCAAAAGCAAAGTTCGAACCCCTCAAAAGCCCCGGACTTCAATGATCCTAAGGAGCTACAGAAAAATCTTGCTTTTCTCGAAAAATCCATAAGAGATGATTATAAGGAGATAATAAGCTCCGTAGATGATCATATTTTTATGACTCAGGACACCCCCGGTGCCGATACCGGCACAAGACGAATCCAGGAAAAGGCATTATATTACTACGTATCTTCAGGGGATATCACAAAAATAGATGAGATCGTAGCTATATCTGTAGAAAACTCAGACAAGCTTCCAACTCTGGACAATAACATATATGGTGATGTTTCTGAGGATCCTCTTCTTTACTCAAAATATATGCTCATAGCCAGTGTAACTCTGGCCACAAGAGCCGCTATAGATGGCGGTCTTGCAGAACATATAGCTTATGCCATAAGTGATGGATTCCTTAGACATATGGACAAGCAGACCAATATACAGAAAATAAATATGCTTAGCAATAAGGCTCTGCGCACTCTTACTTACGCAGTCCATGATTACAATTACAGAAATTGCAGTCTTATTACCAAAAACTGCTGCGACTTTATTCTTCGTCACCTTCACGATGATATAAGAATGAAGACTCTCGCCGAGCTTACTCATAGATCCCCGAATTATATTTCAGATCTTTTTCAGAAGGAGCTTGGTGTTCGCCCAACAATTTTTATAAGGGATAAGAAGCTTGAGTATGCCAGGGTAATGCTTGAAACAACTGACCTTCCTGTAAGTTCCGTTTCTGACCTTCTGGCATTTCCTTCAACAAGCAGTTTTATCACATATTTCAATAAAAAATATGGAACCACTCCCCTGCAGTATCGCAGTAAAAGAAGCAGTTCCATGTAAATCATGATACTTCAAATTTGTAGCCAATGCCCCAGATTGTAGCTATTCTCCAGGTTTCGTGATCTTTTATTTTTTCACGAAGCCTTTTTATATGAACATCTACAGTTCTGGTATCTCCTACATATTCATATCCCCAAATCTGATCGAGCAGTTGTTCTCTCGTAAATACGCGGTTTGGTGATGAAGCAAGGAAATATAAAAGCTCCAGTTCCTTTGGTGGCATGTCTATTCGTGAACCCTGATAATTAACTGAATAGTTAGTCATATTGATTTCAAGGTCCTGATATTTTACAACCTTATCATCAGAAGCCTCAACCTCAGTCACAATGGGCTTGTAACGTCGAAGCACTGCCTTAACTCTTGCCACAAGTTCCTTTGAATCAAAGGGCTTTTCCATATAATCGTCAGCCCCCATCTCAAGTCCCAATACCTTATCAAAAACTTCTCCCTTAGCTGAAAGCATTATTATAGGTGTCTGTGACTTGGTTCTAAGTTCTCTGCAGACCTGATAACCGTCTATTCCGGGAAGCATCAGATCAAGAAGAACCAGATTTGGCTCAAAAGTATCAAATGCTGCAAGTGCTGACTCTCCATCCCCTACAATCAGAGTATCAAAACACTCTTTTACAAGATAAAGTGATATAAGTTCTGCAATGTTGCTATCATCATCGACAATTAGTATTTTTTGTTTTGCTACCATTTTTCCCCCAGTTTACTTAATAAAGGTAACTATCGTTACTCCGGAATCACCTTCTCCAAATTCTCCAAGCTTAAAGGACTTAACATAAGGAGCTGACTTTAAATGATCATGGACTGCCTGTCGCAGTATTCCAGATCCCTTACCATGAACAACTCTCACAGAAGGAAGATGGGATACATATGCACTGTCCAGATATTTATCAAGCTCTGCTATTGCATCCGCACTGTTTAGCCCAATAAGATTTATTTCTGTTCTGATGTTTCGCGCTCCGGACAGATCCATCTTATGCTGTCCGTAGAACTTCTTCATCTGTTCTTTTCCGGACTCTTCCTTAATAAGCTCAAGATCGTCAATATGCGCCCTTGATTTCATGATACCACACTGCACCATTACATTACCGTCTTTGTCAGGCTTAGTGCTTATTGTTCCCTTCATTCCCATTGAAATGATTCTTACGGTATCACCAATATGAATCTGTGTGGGCTTAAGCTTCTTGTGGCCCGCAGTCTGAGGCTTATTCTTAATTGAAAGCTTCTGGTTCTTGTCAGATATCTTTTTGTTTACACTCTGTCTGGCCTTTTCCAGATCCTGCATAGATATTCCGGCTTCGGCCTTTCGCATGATTCTTATGGTCTCATCAGCAGTATCCTTGGCTTCCTGTAAAATAGCCTTGGCTTCTTCATTGGCCTCGCGAAGTATTTTCTCTCTGGATTCATCCAGCTTATTCTGTTTACCCTGAAGTTCTTCCTTAAGTTTCTCAACCTCTTTACGGTAACGCTCTATCTCTAGGCGTTCATTTTCTATAGTAACCCTGCTGTTTTCAAGATCTGTCAGAAGATCTTCAAACTTACGGTTATCCTGACTTATCTGCTCCCCTGCGGCATCAATGATCTCCTGAGGAAGTCCGAGTCTCTTGGAGATTGCAAACGCATTACTCTTTCCGGGAATGCCAATAAGCAATCTATATGTTGGTCTTAAGGATTCGACATCAAACTCGCAGCTTGCATTCTGTATTCCATTGGTTGTAAGTGCGTAAACCTTAAGCTCACTGTAGTGAGTAGTAGCCATGGTTCTGATTCCGCGCTCATGCAAGTGGTTTAGTATTGAGATAGCAAGAGCAGCTCCCTCTGTAGGATCAGTTCCTGCTCCAAGCTCGTCAAAAAGACACAGAGAATTCTCATCAGCATTCTCCAAAATGTGTACAGTATTCGTCATGTGAGAAGAGAACGTTGAAAGACTCTGCTCAATACTCTGCTCATCACCAATATCTGCATAAATCTCATTAAATACTGAGAGTTCTGATCTGTCTCCTGCAGGAATTGCCATTCCTGCCTGTCCCATAAGTGTAAGGAGTCCTACTGTTTTAAGTGTGACTGTCTTACCACCGGTATTGGGACCTGTTATTATAATCATGTCGAAATCTTTTCCGGCATAAACATCTATCGGGACTGCCTTCTTTTTATCAAGAAGAGGATGCCTTCCCTTGATGATATTGAAATAATGATTCTCATTAAAAATAGGCGTTATTGCATTTTGTGATAAAGCAAGGGATGCTTTTGCAAATACAAAATCCAGCTCTGTCATAATAGCCGCATCATCTGATAAGGCCGTAAGATAGCTTCCTACTTCCTCTGAAATCCTGGCAAGTATCACTTCTATCTCAGCCTTCTCCATCCCTGCCAACTCTCTAAGCTTATTATTAAGCTCTACTATAACTGCAGGCTCAATAAAAAGTGTGGAACCTGTGGATGACTGATCATGTACAATTCCGTTAACCTGATTTTTATACTCAGCTCTAACAGGAATGCAATAACGGTCTCCTCTCATGGTAACAACTGCTTCCTGCAGGTATGTCCTCAGGGAACCATTTACCATTTTACCCAGCTGGTCATGAATCCTGTCACCGGTTATCTGGATATCTCTCCTGATATGCCTTAAGTTGGCACTTGCATCAGAAGATATCTCGTCTTCTGATATTATGCAGCGCCTTATCTCAGCAGCAATTGGAGTAAGCGGTTCAAGACCATCAAAAAGATCTGAAAGAACATCTCTTGTGTCTTCAACCTTATCTGCTCTTCCATAGCTTTTTACTCTGTTAACATTGTCCAGAAACCCTGCAATATTTAAAAGCTGTGGAGCATCAAGGGAGCTTCCTATCTTCAAAGCTTTGAGATAGCCGGATAAATCCTTGTTACTTCCAAAGGAAACCGATCCCTTTTTAAAAATTCTTGATATGGCAGCTTCAGTCTTTTTCTGATTCCTCTGAATCTCCCTTATGTCAGATGATGGCAGAAGCTCCCTGCACATTCTCTTTCCGGGTTCAGATGTTGCATGTTCTGATAGCTGCTCGATAATCTTATCATATTCAAGTACGTGTAAAACTTTTGCATTCATTATGATTCAACCCTGGTATCAAAAAGGTTGCTCTCTAGTAATCTGTTAAATCCTAGCCAACCTACTTCATTTGTGTTTTCAAGTATCTCTGTAAATGTTTCGAGCTTGGCATCTGTATTGTCTGCAAGATGAAGCGCAAGTGCCTCAATTATAGCCGGCACCTTTGGTGATCCATATTCATATTTTCCATGATGAGACAAAATACAGTGCTGGAGTTCCTGCTTCAAAAGAATCGGGAAACCATCGATATCCCTTATCTTCTCGGCGATCATTTCACTACCCTCTACAATATGTCCAAGGAACTGACCTTCATCCGTGTAATCATTCATCGGGAAAAGTGAAAGTTCTCTGGTTTTTCCTATATCGTGGCATATAGCAGCTGTGATCAGAAGGTCTCTGTTAATAGCAGGATATGCCTTTGAAAAATAATCGCACATTCTGGTAACACTTAATGTATGCTCCAACAGGCCTCCTACAAAACCGTGATGAACAGATTTTGCTGCAGATGATTTTCTAAATGCTTTTATGAATTCCTCATCCTTTACAAAAAGAGAATCAAGAAGAGCCCTTAAATAATGATTGTTAACAGTATTGATCAGTGAAAGCAGGTCTTTGAACATCTCATCATTATTCTTGGATGATACAGGAAGATATAAAGATTCATCATACTCACCTTCATGGCAGAGACGTGCTCTTTTGATATTTACCTGAAGTGCTCCATTAAAGCTTGTCACCTCGCCATATACATCAATGTAATCAAGTGAATCAAAATCATCTATTCCTTCACTATTGGGATCCCAGACCTTAGCATCCACTGTTCCGGTTTTATCCTGCAAGGTCACAGAGTAGTATGTCTTTCCATTTTTTGTTGTAGCAGTCTGAATATGCTTGCAGAAATATATATCTGCTACTCTGTCACCTGAATTAAAATCTTTGATAAATTTCATCTTTACTCCTCGCTAACAGCTGAATTAGCTGTATCTATTTCTATTGAGAGCTCAGCATAGCCCTCTGCTGCCTGCCTCATAAGTGTCAAATAAACATTTGAGCCCGCCTTTACAGACCTGAGATTTGAAATAAACGTGTCATAGCTTTCAACACTCTCTCCGTTTATTTCCGTTATGATGTCTCCGCTCTGTACGCCTGCAAGCATCGCCGGTGAATCCATGTCTGTTCTGATTACATACACTCCTTTAGGAATATTCTCGCTTTCCTGAACCTCTTCGGGAACAGTTTGTCCGTGTATTCCCAAGTATGCCCTTTCCTTTTTATTGGAAAGATCCTCTATGAGAGAACGAAGCTCAGTAACTCCCACTGCACACAGAGCATTAGGCATGTTCGCATTGTGATAATTCATGTCTATGAATCCAACCACAGCCCCGGCAAGATTTATAATGGCACCACTGGCATTACTACTTCCGTTCATATCTGTCGTAAGCAGCATATAATTAGAATCAGCCAGATCAATAGCCGTATTTCCTGAGGTAACAAATCCATAGGTTATTGACCCTTGTATACCAGTAGGGCTGCCTATTGCTATAACCGGTGTTCCTGTAACCACTCCGGAATTTGAGCTTCCAAGTGGTGCTACTATGATATTTTCCTTAGTCTTATCAGGAACTGAACTGTTTTTAACAGCTATTATACTAAAGCCTGTTATGTTATCACTCATTTTAAGGTAAGCTTCTGCCGTATTCCCGTCAAAAAATGTTACCTGAATTGACTCTGCATCCTTTATGGCAGACGTAAGCGCCAGTACCATATACTCCGCTCCGTTATCGGCAACAATGACTCCGGAACTCTGTCCTTCACTTTCATAAGGGCTGTTTATCCAGCTGGTATCAGATGAGATAGCAGTTACTGTAACTACGCCTTTCGCAGTACTATTGGCAACACTCCTCAGTGAAGAGTACATCTCAATATAATCAGATGAATCTATGTGATATGAATTCATCTCCTGCTGCATTCTGGAAAGTTCAGATGAAGCCATATCTATGGCCTTGCTGGCAGCCTCTTCAACTATCGCGTTGTCATCCGCATACATATCCTCTGGCTGCATCTCATCAGTAACAGTCTCCTCTGGAAGTGCAATCGGCGCAGGTGTCTCCTCGGGATAAAGCTTATTATTTATAACCGGTGAGAGAAACACAAAGGTCAGGCATGCCACAGCACCGAATACAACCGCTAATGTCACGGTGATCAGCGTTCTTCTAAGAAGCTTTTTCTTATTTATCGGACGCTGCTTTATCTTTTCCCTCATGAAATCCACCCTTTTTATAGGGCTTTTTTCAGGATCCAGTCTTACATCTTCAGAATTATTATTTTTATCTTCCATAATTTCCTCTGATCCGGATATTTATCAGTTCAGCTTCTGAATGAATCTTCTAAGTCTCTCCATAGCTTTCTTAAGATCATCCAGAGAATATGCGTAGGATATTCTGATAAAGCCTTCCCCGCAGTCACCAAAGGCGTTCCCGGGTACGACTGCCAGCTTCTCCTCCTGCAGTAATCTTGTCGCAAACTCATCACTGCTCATCCCAAACTGCTTAATGCATGGGAAAATATAAAAAGCACCGAAGGGTTCAAAACATGGAAGCCCAATATCCCTCAGCTCTTTTATCAGGTAACGGCGTCTGTGATTGTACTCTTCTCTCATCATATTCACATCTTCATCGCCATTTTTAAGAGCTTCAACCGCTGCGTACTGACTGGTTGTGGGTGCACACATTATGGCAAACTGATGGATTTTAGTCATCTGCTCAATGATAATCTCAGGTCCGCAGGCATAGCCAAGTCTCCATCCCGTCATCGCATAGGACTTTGAAAATCCATTGATCAGGATGGTTCTCTCATACATACCGGGAATCTCAACTATCGAAATATGCTTATCAGTATATGTTAGCTCACTATATATCTCATCTGATAAAACATAGATATCTTTTTCAATTATTACCTTAGCAATTGCTTCAAGGTCCTTTTTCTCCATAATAGCTCCCGTAGGATTATTGGGAAAAGGAAGAACCAGCAGTTTGGTCTTATCTGTAATATTCTCAAGCAGTTCCTCAGCAGTAAGTCTGAACTCATTCTCTTCCTTAAGCTCGATTATTACAGGCTTTGCTCCGGCAAGAATGGCACAGGGCTCATAAGACACATAACTGGGCTGCGGAATGAGTACTTCATCCCCCGGATCAACCATTGCTCTTATGGCAAGATCGATAGCTTCAGAACCTCCTACAGTCACAAGTACCTGATTGGCCGGATTGTAGGTAGTGTTCTGCTTTCTCTTAATATAGTTGCAGATTTCCTCTTTCAGCTCCATCAAACCTGAATTTGATGTATAAAAGGTACGTCCTTTTTCAAGTGAATATATACCCTCATCTCTGATATGCCATGGTGTGTCAAAATCCGGTTCGCCCACACCAAGGGATATTGCACCGTCTATGGTCTTAACCACATCAAAAAACTTACGGATACCAGAGGGCTTTATTTCTACAATTTTCTCAGATAGCGGATTCCTCATGGTGTAATTATCTCCCTTGTATCATCAAATTTTTTAGCAAGTATTGTTCCATGCTCTTTATATTTCTGCAAAATGAAATGTGTAGAGCAGCTAAGAACAGTATCAAGCGGTGAAAGCTTATTAGTTACAAAGCTTGCCACTTCCTTCAGAGTCTTGCCCTCAAGCATTACCATAAGATCGAAACCACCTGACATAAGATAAACACTTGTTACTTCCGGATACTTGTAAATACGCTCTGCTATAGAGTCAAAGCCTATTCCTCTCTGAGGAGTAACCTTAACCTCAATAAGTGCCATTACCTTATCTATAGAAGTCTTGGACCAGTCAATCATGGTGTGATAACCACAGATGACTCCTTCGTCCTCAAGGGCACGAAGCTCATTCGCGACTTCAATTTCGGGCGCTGATAAAAGTACCGCCAGCTCTGAAACCCCGATTCGGCTGTTCTTGTCAATAGTACGAAGTAGTTCTTCTCTGTTTACCATGTGATCTATCCTCCAACTTTTTTACAATATTCGTTTAATTATACCACGGATGCAGGTTTTATTCGAAAAGTCTTTAAAATACATATTTTCCGATACCTCTTTAATCCATCGATATAATCCTGATAATACTAATACCCGGTTTCTGATGTAATCAATAATTGTTTATCTTTAAAATCTCATCTGCCATTGGCTTATCCAGGTATCTGATTTCATCTTCATTTCTTATTATCTTATCATTTTTATTAGTAGTAACACCTATAATAGTTGCATTTATTCCTGCATCTTCAAGGCTTCTTACAACTCTGTCTCCATCGGGCGCAATTATCAAAAGAGAGCCACCCGAAATCATCTGATACGGATTTAATCCCAGATAATTGGTTATCTCAACAGTTTCCTGCCTTATCGGTATCTTCTTAAGGTCCACTTCCATTCCGCAGCCTGCCCTCTCAGATATATCCCATAATGCAGCAAATATTCCTCCCATGGAAACATCATGTGTCATAAGAGCACCGGATGACAACGCTATCTGGGCATCGTTTTTCACAGAAACAAGCCTCTTATATCCGGCTGCTTCCTTTATCATATAATCCGGAAGCCTTCCTTTTAACTTATCAGCTTCATTTGCAGCCAAAATAGCTGTCCCTTCCAGGGCAATCCATTTAGTAATTATAATATCGCAGCTGTCCTTTAACTTCCCCTCGATATTATTAAGAAAAGTTTTATCATCTTTTTCCAAAGCCTTACTATTGCTTTTTGCCTTAGATATTCCGGTAACGATAGCGCTTACAACTGTTCTCTCTACTGCATCAGTAACCTCTGTATGACCGCCTTCTATTGCAATACCCAGGTCGTTTGCAGCATTTATCGCGCTTCTCATAACATTTTTCAGTTCTGATTCTTCAGCATCAGCAGCTAATAAGATATTCAGTACTGCCATCGTGGGCTTGCCGCCCATACAAAAAACATTGTTTGCAGCATTATGCACTGCAAAGAATCCTGCCTCATCAGTTTTCACGGTCATAGTGGACACCGAAGAAAGCAGAACGCTTCCATCTTCATCTATAGAATAAGCGCAGTCTGATTTAGCAGCTGCGCTTTCTCTATTAGAATCACTTTTTATAAGTTTTAACACTGAGCGCTTTAATACACTCTCTGTAACTTTTCCGATTCTCATTATATTATTTTCACCTTTATTATATAAATCAACCTTCAGGAGCAGGTTCCTCTGCCGGTGCGGGAGTCTCTGCAGGAGCAGGTGCCGGCGCTGCCTCAGCTGGTGCCGGTGTCGCCTCAGCAGGTGCCGGTGCTGCCTCAGCTGGTGCCGGTGCCGCTTCAGCCGGTGCTTGTGCTGCTGCCGCAGCCGCAGCCGCTGCATCCTGTTGTGCCTGAAGCTGAGCCTGTGCAGAAGCTGCCTGAGCCGCCGCTGCTGCCTGAGCTGCCTCAACATCTCCTCCGCTAGCTGCTGCCTGCTGAACTGCTGCTATTGCTCCTGATACAGCCTTAATCTGGTTGATATCTCCTGTAGCCATCGCAGTAGCCATCTGTGCTGCAGCTGTCGGATCACCGGTAGCTGTACCAACAGTTACTATTCTGGGTACCATCTTGTAGTTACTCTTATTAACTACTTCTCTTCCGGTCTCTGCACCATTCTCATAAGTTATCTTCCAGAGCTGTGCCTTATATCCGATATGTGCACTCTGCGTACTTATAGCCCCTATCGGTGCTCCGCCATTTGCAACAATCTGATCAGGTCCTGCAGGTATGGTCTCAAGTACTTCGCTCTCATATGCAACCTTATGAGTTGAAGGTCTTGTTTCAACACCATAAATTGTAAATGTGATCTGTTTACTTGAATTTGTAGTTCCTTCTATATATATAGGATAATCCGTACTGTTAACAAATCTGAAATTCTTACCGCCACTTTCAGCAATAGCCGCATCCATTGATGGCTTAACATAATTAATGATCATGGAATGGTTGTGACGTTCAGTAACCTCAAGCTCTGCATTAAGTACTGCATTGTAAAGAGTCGTTGACACCTGACAAATTCCGCCACCAATACTCTCAACCACGATACCATTTAAGTATGATCCGGCAGGAAAATATCCGTTAGCCTCTGTAAAAGGAGTGATCTTCCCAAGTACAGAGAACTCTTCTCCGGGATACAATGTAGTTCCATCAATAAGCTTACAGCCATTAGCTACATTTGCACTTCTCGCTGCTCCGGAACTGGAATAACTTGTAGTATAGGTTCCAAGAACATCCCCGACCTTGCTCAGTTGTTCATAACTTCCCTGAGGCTGGTCCTCATCAATAACTACATCAATCGCGCAATCCTCATGGTTCCATTCATTCTGAACAAAGTTCTTGATGTTCTTCAAAGAATCCTGCTCATCCAGAATATATCCCACCTGGCCGTCACTTACTGTGAATCCGCTAGCAGTTTTCTGCAAAGTATAATTAACCTTTGAAACATTAAAAGGAGCACAATTAACTTCAAGAATCTGAAAAATTGCATCATCATTAAACGAGTACTCAATATTATATCTCTGTGTACTATGTTCAAGATCCTTGATCGCTTTATATCGCTCTATGACATTGCCCTCTCTGCAGAGAGAAAATGCTTCATCGATTACTTCAGTGTTAGCCCATCCAAGTCCGAAATCAGCCATAGTAACGGTAACACTCTGGCCTTCATCCTTCCCCTTAAGAGTTACGTTCTTTGCTCGCAGCTGCTCAATGTACTGATTAACAGCTTCAGTCGCCTGCGCAGTTGTCATGCCCGAAACATCAACATCACCAATAAAAACGCCTTGATGAATAGTATCTGAAGCAGCCTCTGCTCTACTTGCCGGTGCTACAAGAACAAGTAGAAGCGCCATCAGACAAAGAAACATAAATTTTTTCATAAACTTCTCCATTTCGCCACTTTTCTGGCAAATTCCGGTGATATATAATCAAAATGAAAGACTGCTTGCCAGCGGAATAACCAGTGCAAGTATCAAAACAATGATTATTATTGCAGAAATAACTTTTCTGTTTTTACCGGAATTAAAAAATTTTAATAACATAAAATCATTCTCCTCATTTTCTGAAAGGATATTATAAATGAGATTACCCTTTTTTACAAGTTTCATACTCTTTGTAATTTTTACCAATATTGCCATTCACAGAAGCAATCGTAAGGCCCGTAAAAATGAAGATGATTTCTGGAACAAAGAGCTTCGTGCGAACAGTACAAGACGTAAAAGTCTTGATTCGCTTGACTACATTACCATTCCCATTGAAAGGCTGCCTTTTGGTGTTGTATCCGGCAACCATGAGATTGATTTTTGCGAAAGAAACATAAAAAATCTCTCAGAGCAGAAAATAGTCAATTTTACAGGAATAACAAATACCGACTTAAAGCTTCAATACGGTGCTCCCAATATTACGGAACTCACAATATATGATCAGAATTATACTACACTTGTTACCACCCTGCAAAAATGGGCCAAGGAATTATATGATGCAGGTTTATATAAGGAAGCAACTGAACTCCTCGAGTTTTCCATATCTACAAAGAGTGATGTAACAGCAACCTACAGGCTTCTGTGTGACATGTATAAAAACAAGCTATCCCTGGAAAATCCCGATATTCATAAAAAAATCGAGAGCCTTCTTCCCATAGCTAGATCACTTAATTCTTTAAGCAAAGATAATATAATAAGTATTCTCAATGAATACCTGGATGACAATACACTGAGTGAAATAAGCTGATACTTGTTTTACCAGATCTGTTTCATATAAAAGCAGCCGATTGTATTTCAATCGACTGCTTTTCTTTTAAAGTCAGATTACTGCCGGGCCTCCACCTATTGAAACGGTGTAGAAGCTTGCATCATAACCTATTTTTTCACGATAAGCGTCTCCGACCTTCTTTTTAAAGTCTTCAACTGCCTCATCCTTAACAATTGAAACCGTGCAGCCGCCAAAACCGCCGCCTGTCATTCTTGAGCCAATGACTCCCGGAATCTTCCAAGCTTCCTCTGCAAGAGTATCAAGTTCGATTCCTGTAACATCATAATCGTCACGTAATGAGATGTGTGACTGCTTCATGAGCTCACCAAACTTCTCAAGGTTACCTTCCTTAAGCGCAGCAACTGCGTTGATTGCTCTCTGATTCTCATAAACAGCATGCTTAGCCTTTAACTGTCTGTCAGCATCTTTGATGACATCTTTATGAGCTTCAAATTCCTCTTCGGTGAGGTCTCCAAGTCCATCAATATCAACAACTGTCTTAAGCTCTTCAAGTGCCTTCTCACAAGCACTTCTTCTATCATTATAAGCAGAGTCTGTGAGCTTATGCTTCTTATTAGTATTGCTAATAATAATCTTTGCTCCATCTAGTTTAATAGGAGCATACTCAAATGAAAGATCTGCAGTATCCAGGAAAATAGCATTGTCTTCTTTTCCCATGGCAACAGCAAACTGGTCCATAATACCACAATTGCATCCATTAAAATTGTTTTCAGAATACTGTCCGATAAGTGCAAGATCCTGATTAGTTACATCAAAGCCATACAGTTCTCTAAGAATAAATCCGGTCAAAACTTCAAGTGATGCAGAAGATGAAAGTCCTGATCCATTGGGGATATTTCCATAGACTACCATATCAAAGCCTTTATCAAGCTTGAATCCTCTCTTTTCAAAGGCCCATACAACTCCGATAGGATATGCTGTCCAGCCCGCAGTCTTATATGCTTCAAGATCATCCAGAGAAGCCTCTATTACTCTTGAATTATCAAAGTTCATGGAAAAGAAACGCATCTTTCTGTCATCTCTTTTTGCTGCGGCTGCATAAGTACCGATAGTGAGCGCGCAGGGGAAAACGTGTCCTCCGTTATAATCAGTGTGCTCACCTATAAGATTAACTCTTCCGGGTGCAAAATAAGCTTTAACACTGTCGTTTTTGCCGTACTGTTCTTCAAATCCCCTTAAAACTTCTTCTTTCATGTTCTGTTCCATCTTAAAAAATCAACCTTCCCACTTATATTAATTCTTTGCAGCCTGCAGGAGCTTTTCACGAAGCTGACCCTCAATCTGCTCAAGCTCTGCCTCTGCTGTCTTTCTTCTTTCCTTACCCTCTGTCTGAATCTTCATAACTTCATCAAGAGTTGAGATCAGAGTTTCATTTGTATGCTTAAGTGTCTCCATATCAACAATACCTCTCTCAGACTCCTTGGCAGCTTCGACAGATGCTACTTTAAGCATATCAGCATTCTTTTTAAGAAGTGCATTGGTCATGTCGTTGACTTCACGCTCAGCCTTTGCAGCCTGTGCTGAATGCTCGATACCTATAGCAATAACCATCTGGTTCTTCCAAAGCGGAATTGTATTTACGATAGTTGACTGGATCTTCTCAGCCATTGCTGTGTCAGCACTCTGAACCATACGTATCTGAGGGCCTGTCTGCATAGCGATGGTACGGGTAAGCTCAAGATCATAGATCTTCTTTTCAAATCTGTCGCAAAGTGAAGCAAGATCCTTTGCAGCCTGTGCATCCTCAGGAAGTCCTGACTGCTCAGCTTTCTTCTGAGCCTCAACGAGCTCATTAGCTCTTACCTGCTCAAGCTTCTTCTTACCTGCGATAATGTACATTGAAAGTTCTTTGTAATAGTTAAGATTGAGCTTATACATATTGTCTAATGTTGCAACGTCTTTCATAAGCTGAACCTGATGACGCTCAAGCTCGCTGCTTATTGTCTCAACATTTTTCTCAACACTGGTATATCTGGCTTTAAGAGCAGTTACCTTGTTTGTGCTCTTTTTGAAAAATGCCTTGATTCCCTTTTCATCTTCCTCTACTTCAAAGTTCTTAAGCTCTGTTACAAGACCGGCAATCATATCACCAACCTGTCCCATGTCTTTAGTGCGTACATTGTCTATAGCCTTCTCTGAAAAGTCAGCCATCTTCTTCTGTGTGCCTGCACCATAGTTCATTATGCCCTGAGAATTTGTAAGGTCGATCTGATCTACAAAAGCATCAACCTGCTTCATTTCTTCTTCTGTGAGCTGAGCTTCCTTAGGCTGTACTTCCTCAACCTTGGGCTCCTCCTGAACAGCTGCTGCAGCTCCTGCCCCATCAGCTGCCGGCATATCAAATGACAATGTCGGTGCTGAATTTTCAAACTCCTTAAACTCGTCTCCCATTTTACTTCCTCCAACTAAATATTTATTTTCAAAATGTTGCAAAAAACATACATTTCCGACTAAATATAATCGATTCCCTTATAATCAAAATCTGAGTTGTACCTTATCATCCTCTGCTGCCTGTGCACTTCCTGTAGCGGCGTTCTGAATTGCTTCAGCTGTCTGTGCCAGTTCTGCTGCCTGAAACTCCTGGGATACCGGAGCACTCTGAAAAGCTACAGCTCCCTGCTGAGAACTCTGGACTTTTGCAAATCCATCAGGTGTAAGTCCATCCTGAGCCATCATGGTCTTCATTACTGATATATCAGATGAAATATCCCATGCCATATCCTGGAAAAGACTATCAAGCAGATTTTCAAAAGCTTCATTTATAACCTCTATGGCATCCTCTATATCTCTCTTGGTCTGAGTTATATTATTACCGGCCTCAGGCTGCTTATCCAGATCAACATATGCATTGAGAAGCTTTGTTGTAGTAGGCAGATAATAATTCATGAATTTCTTCAGTTCATCAGCACATTCAGGCTCTTTCTCAACCTGCTTGAATATTTTCCTCATGATATTCTCAAGCTGATATAACTTTTCAGACATCTCCTCACCCGGAATCGCATCATTGATTCTGCGAATTGTTTCCAGATATTCATTGCCTTCCCTGATTATCGCTTTAACACCATTATCTGTTACGCCTTCCATGCTCTCTGCCTGGAAACGTTCATTTTGCTTCATCTCTGCTGCATTCTTCAGCGAATTCTGATTCTCGGCAAATTCGCGTTCACGTCTTGCCTTTTCAGCCTGTAAATACTGTGCGAATGCTCTCTCTGAAAGCATTACAGTTGTTTCATTCTGATCAAGTCTGGCAGTGGGAAGAAAATCCTTTCCGATCATCTTCTTTATATTCTTAAGAACATCATCCGATCTCTCTCCCACAGCTATGGCAAGGTCTCCAACTGCAAAATACTCTGCATTACCAAGTATTCTTCCATATTTATTAAAGATTCTGGCAAGCTTCTTATCATCCTGACCGCTTTTTATCAGATATCCAAAACCTGCAGTGATTGCAAGTAATACAACTGCCGGCCATATAGCTGCATCCATCATCATTCCAAGCGCTGAAAGTCCGAAAAATGAAGCTCCCAGTACACCAAGTACAATCTTCCCCACACCTGTATTAAAACTTACTTTTCTCGTAAAAAAGGGGGTTCTTCTTGCAGCACCTGCATAACGGACGGTTCTTGTAGCTGAAGCAGTTCCTCTGAAATTCTGTGAAGAATTAGCTTTTGCAGTATTAACCGCATCCTTAAGTGAAGCACTAAGATTGTTATAATCACCGGTTTCAACCGCCTTAGTTACTTCTTTTAATATTTTATTTCCGGCATTATAAATTTTATCGTACTCTCCCATAACTACCTGTCCATCCCATAAATCAAAATTATCTCTATTTTAATGATATTGTTTAAAAAATTAATCGTTTCCATTTTATAATAAGATGAACTAAAAAACAATGACACTGAGCGCTTCTTCGGCCTTCCTATTTTGCGTATTTTGCATAATATTTACCGATTATTTGTGGTATTATTGTTTTTGAAGCTTTTTTTAAAAAAATACACATTTAAGAAGAAGGTACTTTATATGGACAGACAAAATCTGACACTATTAACCGACCTCTACGAACTGACTATGATGCAGGGATATTTCAAGAACAAATCCCAGAACGAAACCGTTATTTTTGATGCGTTTTTCAGAAATAATCCCTTTGGTGGCGGTTATTCAATCATGGCAGGCCTTGAACAGCTCATAAATTATATTAAAGAGCTGCATTTTGATGAAGAGGACATCAATTACTTAAGGAGCGTAGGAATATTTGATGAAGATTTCCTCGACTACTTAAGAGACTTTAAGTTTAGTGGAGACATCTACTCTATTCCGGAAGGCACACTTATTTTCCCCAGAGAACCCCTGGTAAAAGTTATCGCGCCAATAATGGAAGCGCAGCTTGTAGAAACTGCAATTCTCAACATCATCAATC
Organism: Butyrivibrio sp. WCE2006; assembly: GCF_000701985.1. Classification (NCBI taxonomy): domain Bacteria; kingdom Bacillati; phylum Bacillota; class Clostridia; order Lachnospirales; family Lachnospiraceae; genus Butyrivibrio; species Butyrivibrio sp. WCE2006. The sequence goes on from NZ_JNKH01000009.1 coordinate 138,557, forward strand.
ATCAGTCCCTTATTGCCACCAAGGCAGCACGAATCTGTTATGCAGCCCAGGGTGACGGCATAATGGAATTTGGTTTAAGACGCGCCCAGGGTCCCGATGCAGGAACCTATGGTGCCAGAGCTGCCGTAATCGGCGGATGTATAGGAACAAGTAACGTTCTTTGTGGTCAGCTTTTTGATATACCTGTTAAGGGAACCCACGCTCACAGCTGGATCATGAGTTTCCCTGATGAATACACAGCATTTAAGACCTACGCCAAGCTTTATCCTTCAGCTTGTATTCTTCTTGTTGATACATATGACACCTTAAATTCAGGTGTTCCCAACGCTATCCGTGTATTTAAAGAGATGAAAGAAGAAGGCATAGACCTTTCCTTCTATGGCATAAGACTTGATAGCGGCGACCTTGCATACCTTTCCAAAAAGGCAAGGAAAATGCTGGATGAAGCCGGTTTCCCTGATGCCGTTATTTCTGCTTCAAATGACCTTGATGAGTACCTTATCTCTTCCCTTAAAACTCAGGGTGCTGCAATCACTTCCTGGGGTGTAGGAACCCACCTCATCACTGCCAAGGACAATCCATCCTTCGGTGGCGTGTATAAGCTTGCGGCTATAAAGAGCGAGGACGGAGAATTCATTCCCAAAATCAAATTATCCGAGAACTCCGAGAAGGTTACAAATCCGGGAAACAAAAAAATCTACAGAATATATGAAAAAGCCAGCGGCAAACTTAAGGCAGATCTCATATGTCTTGAAAACGAGACCTTTACCGAGGATAAACAGCTTCTTATCTTCGATCCTCAGGAACCCTGGAAGAAGACACTTCTCCCTGCAGGCAGCTTTACTCTTCGTGAGATCATGGTACCCATCTTTAAAAACGGTGAATGTGTATACACATCTCCAAAGACAATGGATATCCGTGAATACTGCCTCAAGGAACAGGATACTCTTTGGGATGAGACAAGACGTCTTTTCAACCCTCACGAGGTTCATGTGGACCTTTCAAGAAGACTTTATGACACAAAGATGAAGCTTCTTGATCAGATGAGTGGTCTCGATATGACAAATGTAGAAAACTAAAGTATTTACAATCAATTATTTGCTCTACGAGGCTCGTAAAGAGCCTCGCCAAAAGCACAACTTAATTACAAAATAAGCCATGACAAAGTGAAATTCTTTTTGTCATGGCTTTTTTATGTTATTTATTAAATTTCGAAACCGTATCAGACAGGTCTTTTTATTTCATAGAATATTTCCCGCTTTATTCTATTATGTTCTCAGGCTTCTTTGTGATCATAGGGATGTATTGTCTCTATCGTTCCATCAGCTGCGATATTGAGCTTTGTATACTTTACGCATCTTCTGTGATTTATACCACCTGAAAACTCAGCATCATGGTAGAACAGATACCACTCACCATCAACCTCAACTATTGAGTGATGTGTAGTCCAGCCTATTACAGGCTCCATGATACGTCCCTTATAAGTAAATGGTCCATAAGGGGATTCACTCTCTGCATAGCAAAGATAGTGTGTTGTACCTGTAGAATATGAAAAATAATACTTCCCATTAAATTTGTGCATCCAGGGACCCTCAAAATATCTGCGATCCTCATCACCTGCAAGCAGAGGCTTTCCGTTTTCATCAAGTATCTGAATATCTACGGGCTTTTCTGCAAAAGCTTTCATATCCTCTGTCATAAGCGCACATTTAGGGCAAACTGCCGGTTCGTCCTTTTCAGGCTCTGTTCCTTCAGGATCAAACTTACCGGTTCTGTACTTTTCAAGCTGACCGCCCCAAAGACCACCAAAGTATACATATACTTTGCCATCATCATCCTTAAATGAGCAGGGATCAATACTAAAGCTTCCCTCGATGCAGTCCTCCTCAGGCTTGAAGGGGCCCTCCGGCTTATCACTTACAGCAATACCAAGTCTGAAATTTCCTTCCTTGTCTCTTGCCGGAAATACCAGATAATATTTATCATTTGTGAAAACCGCATCAGGTGCCCACATCTGATCTCTTACCCACGGAACATCGTGCATGCTAAGTGCTACGCCATGGTCTGTTACTTCACCGCCGATCTTATCCATGGAAAGAATATGGTAGTCTTCCATCTGATACTCATCTCCGTTATCATTATCCTCTCCATTATGCGGAACATCATGTGACGGATATACATATATTCTTCCATTAAATACATGTGCAGAAGGATCTGCAGTAAAAATATTTGTTACTAAGGGTTCTCTCTCTTTACTCATAAATACTCCTCTAATCACTTAGTCCTTTGATTATGATCATACAAATTCCTGAACATTTTTTCTGACTTCGTTCATGCAATAATGTCTATAAAATTCTCTTAGCATAAAATAACACATACAAATAGAATCATCTTTTCAATAATTGTTTGTTGGTTATAAATAATTGCTCTCTATATTTTGTCCAAAATGCACACTTTGTCGAATCTCAATTTTATTTGGGTGGAACTATTGTAAATAATTCACAATAAAATTAAGTTAAATCGCAACATTTAGCAATTACAAGGCAACATTTGATTGTCGCTCAGGCACCATTTTGTAATAGAATTTTATTAGTTATTATCAAATATTGCTAACGCAATTTGTGACCATGTTGACGTTTATTTTTCGGAGAGAAGTTATGATTGAAACATTAAACGGACTAATTGAAACTGTTAATTTCAACCAAAGTACATCAGTAAAGCTTTATAACAACAATGAGTATGAGGATTATCCTGCACATTGGCATGCTGCAATAGAAATCATCATGCCCACCAGCAATCTTTATTATTTAAACTGTGCAGGTGAAGATATTGTTTTGCGCGAGGAAGATATTATCATCATCTGTCCCGGATGTATTCATTCAATCAAAGCTCCCGAAATCGGAAAGCGTATAATTTTTCAGCCCGACACTACCGAACTTAGATTTATGCATGAGATAGACGGACTGATTAATCTCATGTCACCTTATACCATAGTGACCCCTGAGGAGTATCCTCAAATACATGACCATGCAAAATCTCTGCTTCTTGAGATAAACGAAATCTACAGCAAAAATGATTCCTTCTCGGAGGTTGATATTTTCTGCAAACTTTTGGCATTTTTGTCACTAATAGGGAAGAACTATGTCGATAAGCGTGAGAACTCCAACTTTATGGAATACCAGCGCGGCGACGAATACTTTGGAAAATTCCTGGAGATATGTGATTATATTCAGGATCACTGCTCCGAAGACTTAAGCCTTGATGAGATTGCTGACAAAAGCGGCTTTAGTAAATTCTACTTTTCAAGAAGGTTTAAACAATTCACCAATGTTTCCTTCTATAAGTATGTCAATCAGAAGCGTATAGCAAAAGCTGAAACCTTTTTAACCGATCCCAGTAATTCAGTTACGGATGTTGCGTTAAACTGCGGATTTCCGTCTTTGTCATCATTTATCAGAATGTTCAAAATCATCAAGGGATGTACACCTACAGAATTCAGAAACATGTATTGGTGTGCAAAATAAGAAATTCTTGCTGCAAAGAAAATGTAAAAATACGGTCCTGTAATGGACACACGCAAGGTGAAATCAGGCGACCTTACAACACATGAGAGATTCCGCTTAGTGCTGCTTCGTTCCCGACCTGACACGGTTCGCAGGCTCTCATTGCATAAGACCCAATCCCACACGAGCGTGCACCCGTTACAGGACCGTCATTTGTTTATAATACGCAGTTGTCACTTACTTGTCAACCTGGCATTTTTCAATTACATAATCCGAATAACTCATTCCCACATATTTCTTAAAGCATCTGCCAAAATAATTAGGGTCAGGTATTCCGACCTTCGCTGCAGTCTGATACATCTTGTAGCCAAGTTCTGCATATTTGATAGCTTTTTTCATTCGAAGATCAGTCAGATACCTTGCAAAATTTTTCCCGGTATCCTGTTTGAATTTCCTTGAAAGATAGCTGGCGCTAAAGCCAAAATTCTGTGCCACAAAAGCAAGATTAAGTGTGGAGTCAGTGATATTTTCCTTCACATATTTCTTTATAAGCTCTGTGGAATCTGTCTCCTCAGGAATAAGCTCCTCTTCATTTTCTTCAAAATCAGATGCTCTGTTTCCTTCACTGTCCAGCTTATCCTTTACCTTCTCCAAAACCTTTGTTACCTCTGCGCGGACCATAGGCTTAAGCATGTAGTCAAATACAGGCAGACTTACACATTTTCTGGCATATTCAAACTTATCAATTGCAGTCATTATGATTATTATCAGATTTGGATAGCGCTTCGTGGCTGTTTCTGTGAATTCTATCCCGTCCATAAAGGGCATGGAAATATCCACAAAAGCAATATCCGGTCTTATGTCATCAATAATATTTATGGCCTCAATTCCGCTTGCCGCCTCTCCGACTACCTCCATATCAAGGCTTTTGTAATCTATTGCTGCTCTCATAAGCTTCCTTGCGGATTCTTCATCATCAATAATCATAACTCTGTACATACAACCACCCCTAAAGCGTATTGGGGATCAAGATTTCAATCTCAGTGTATTCCCCAATCTCACTTCTGATTCTTACTACATCCTCTCTGCCGGTATAAAACCTGATTCTCTCAATTGTGCCCCACAGACCAAAGCTCTCTGTGTTCTGATCATTGGTAGCACCCTTTGCTGACAAAATGCTCTCTATCTTATCTGCATCCATACCTACCCCTGTATCTTTTATTGTCAGATGCAGTTCCCCGTCTATGAGCTTTGCCGATACTTTTATTGTACCCTTTTCTCCCTTCATGCGTATCCCATGATATATACAGTTTTCAACCAAAGGCTGAAGTATCAGTTTAGGTACAATAAACGACAACGTATCCTCATCTATGTCATATTCATCCTCCAGAATATCTCCATATCGCAATTTCTGAAGCGATAAATAATCTTTCACAATTTGAACCTCCCTCTCAAGAGGTATCTCTCTTCCACCTTTACTGAGGAAGTTTCTGTAAAAGCTTCCCAATGTCTCAAGAGCATCATGTACACTCTCTGCCCCTGAATCCAGTGCCATAAATCCTATGGTTTCTATCGAATTATATAAAAAGTGAGGCTTTATCTGCTCCTGCAAGACTCTCATCTCTGCTTTCTGCAAGGTCTTTTCTTTCTCCACAAGCTTGTCAAACAGTTCATTTACATGATCGATCATACTATTATAATCATCCTCGAGCATGCCAAACTCACTGTACGGAACTTGAACCTCAATCTTTTTAAGCACACCAGATTTCTTGTTTCTCTCCATTGCTGCAGATAGTCCAAAAATCGGATCAGTTATATTTTTTCTTATAAAGACGCCTACAAATATAGCAAGAACAGTCAATACCACAAGCAAAAACAAGAGAACAAACAAAATCCTGAACGGAATACCTTCCTTTCCATATGGAGACACTCTCAGAATCACTATTGGAAGATCCTTTACGGTACACCCTGCAAGTAAGGCTTCCTCTCCTCCAAGGATTATATCTTTGTACTCTATTTTTTCATTTATAAAATCAGGTCCAAAGTACTCACTGTATTCATGATTTCCCGCAAGATAAGTGCCGTCAACACCCATTATACAGATGTCGTTATATCCAAGTCTAATCAGCATTCTCTCAAAAACGCTGGTGGATATGTTCATCATCAAAAGTCCGGTTCTTTTCTGAGTGTCTATATCATTGATCTCTCTTCCTATCGTCACAACAGGTCTTCCGTCTGACTTCGCAGCCACTCCATTACTGTTGAGTGACACGACAGCCCCACCATTTCCGTCATTTATATCCTTCCGCCAGGAATCACTGTTCATAAGCTCATAATCATATTTATAAGTAAACCTGTTTGTTGCCACCATGATCATATCTTCCCTGAAGATCATCACAGAATCAACGCCCTCCGTAGCGTTCAGAATATCCATGATTCCGTATCTGGCATCATTTATCATTCCTATATCTACGCTTGGTTCACTTGCACGAAGAAAATCAACGACTCTGGACTCAATCATAATGAGTCTCGAAAGGGATTTATATTTTTCTATGTCTGAGCTGACATTACTTGAAAGAGTTTTCAGAACGTTGTCCGTATCCCGTATGCCATAATCCCTTCTCTCTCTTTCGGTGACTATATACATGGATATAACAAACGAAGCAATAACAAGAAAAACTATCCCATAGATAAGCTTCTTTAGACTAAGAGACAGTGATTCTTTATCTTTATTTATTCGAGACAGACTCCCCGGACGGTTCATATTTTCCCCTAATGCACAAGTACACTAAGCTTTATATTGCAAAGCTTAGTGTCTTTAAATAACTAACTATTCTATTATAAACCATTTATCATCCCTTAACAGCACCTGCAATAAAGCTTGCCTGAATCTTTTTGCTAAGGAAGATATAGACAATAAGTGTCGGGAACGTCGCTATAACAAGCGCAGCTCCGATAGGTCCCCATTCCGTGGTATGCTGTCCTGACAAAGCCTTGATACCAACCGGCAATGTCCTATGCACAGAATCAGATATGAAGACGTTGGCAAACATGAACTCATTCCAGCACTGAAGGTAAGAATAAACGCCTACGGTTGAAACAGCCGGTTTCATAAGAGGAAGAATGATTCTGAAGAATGTTCCAAACAATCCACAGCCATCTATTCTTGCGGCTTCATCCAGTGCATACGGTATCTCAGACATAAATCCGGTACAGATAAGTATTGCCATTGAAAGCGCAAAGGCAGCATAAGGAATTATGAGGGTTGAATACTTATTTAACCAATGAAGCTTTGACAATACTACATATACCGGTACAATCGATGCCTGAATAGGTATAGTGAGCCCCAGCATAAAAAATGCATTTGTCAGCTTACTTCCCTTCCATCTGATTCTGGTAATCGCATAGGTTGCCATCATCGCAGCCATAATAGAGATTGCAATTGCGATTGTTGTAACAAGCAGACTGTTAAAGAAATACAGTCCCATATTTCCTGTTCCCATAGCAGTTGTGAAGTTTGACCACAGCCATTTTTGGGGAAGTCCGATCACATTTTCACCAAAAATCTCGTCATTTGATTTGAGTGAAAAAGTAAACATAAAGTATATAGGAAATAAGTTTATTATGGCCCATATTGCTAAAAATATATTTGTAATAACCTTAAAAGCAGGGTTTGTTTCCTTAATCGAATTGCTTTCCATATCAATCTTCCTTCTCTTTAAATGCTGCGCTTATAAGAAGTGCAAAGGCAAAGCACATAATTATCAACATAACTGAAATCGTACTGCCCATTCCATATCTGTTCCTTAGGAACAACATATTTTCCAAAAGTGTACTGGGCACTTCTGTGGACTGGAACGGACCACCTTCAGTAAGTATTCTTACCAGGTCATAGGTTTTAAGAGATCCGGTTACCGCAAAGATAACGCTGACTCTGATAATGGGTTTGATGATCGGTATTACCACATATCTGTCAACCTGCCACTTTGTAGCACCATCCAGCATTGCAGCTTCTCTAAGATCTGTATCAACGCCCTTTACTCCTGCATACATAAGCAGCATGTGATATCCGATATACTGCCATACTGTGGGAACAATTACACTTCCAAGGGCTGTTTTTACATCTCCTACCCATACATGCTTTAAATCCCCAAGTTTTACTAAATCCAGAAATCTGTTCAAAAGACCATAATCCGGATTATATATTTTAAGCCAAAGCTGACCAATAACCACAGTTGAGATCAAAACTGGCATAAAGAAAATGCTCAGATAAATTCTTTCTTTTCTACTCTCTCTTCTGCCGAGCAAAAGTGCCAGAAACAATGCAAACGGCAGCTGTACAAACACGGAGAAAAATGCCAGTATCAACGAGTTTTTCAAGGATGTTATAAATTTGATGGACCCGTTGGTGAATAGTTCTATATAGTTATCAAATCCTATAAAAGTTCCCTCAGAAAAACCATTCCAGTCATACAAACTTCTGTAAACAGACACGGCTATCGGAGCAATCAAAATACTCACAAACAGAAGTAATCCCGGAAGGAGAAAAACAAAAATGGTTAATCCCTTTTTTATATCATGCTTATTCATACACAAACCTTCCCATATAATTGGTAGTGCTTTTGCGAAAAATGGTCCTCCCTGTCTTCTGATTATTTAGAAGTCACGGAGGACCATAAAGTCTACACTGACTTATTTGTTTTTATTACTGAATATCTTTTGAAAGTCCCTCTATAAACTGTTTGCCATCAAGAAGGCATCCGTAAACCTGATCTACATATGAAAGATATGTATTAGCTGAATCAGCATTCATAGCTGTATCACCAAAGAGTACCATTGTATCAGCATCAGCTACGATACCTGCAACTGTCTGTGTAAGTTCGTTTACAGAACTTGTATCGCCGTAAGGTGTCCAAGCAGGAAGTCCGCAACCATCAAGGTAGCCATAGTGGCAGATAAGCTTACCAAGTTCAAATGCGTACTCTGCTGCTTCCTTTGCGTGAGGTGAAGATGCTGCAACAGCAAGTGTATCAGAAGGTCCACCGATAAGCTGGCCAAGCTTAGCCTTATCAGCGTTGATTACAGGGAATTCGCCAACCTTTACCTTAGGGAAGAACTCTTCATTAGCTGCAAAGTCTGCGCAGTTCCATGTACCATTCATATAGAATGCATATTTTCCTGCCATGAAGTTATTCTTAACTTCGTCATTTGTAAGGCCGATTCCAGAAGGATCAAAATAGCCATTGTTTACAAGCTTCTGGAAAGTATCAACAGCATCTGCTACATCCTGATTATTCCATGTTGCTTTTCCTGCAAAGATGTCATTAAGTGTATCAGCGCCTGCGCTCTTCTCAATTACAGACTCAAGATACTCTGTTACACACCATGTTTCTTTTCCTGCACAGCCAAAAGGAATGATTCCTTTTTCCTTAAGAGCATCACAACAAGCAATGAATTCATCATATGTTCCGGGGATCTCTTCATATCCTGCTTCCTTCAGAAGCTCCATGTTTGCGAAAAGACCAACAATGTTCATAGTAAGCGGCACACCATAGTGTTTTCCGTCATATGTGGAGTTGCCCATCATAACTTCGGGAAGCTCGCTCTTATAATTTTCATAAGTGTCATCCAGGCAGTAAACCTTTCCGGCTTCAACGAAATCACCAAGGAATGCACATGACCATGTAAAGAAGATGTCAGGCATTTCGTCTGCAGCAACAGCAGCCTTGATCTTGGTCTTGTAAGACTGGTTTTCAAAAGCCTCCCATGTGAAATTGACATTAGGATACTTCTCTGCCATATCTGCGATAGCAGCTTCATAAGAATGACGGTTTGAATCACTCTCTGTAGCAATGCACCACATTGTCAGATCGATAGCTTCGCCATCACCGGCATCAGATGTAGCCTGTGCTTCTTCTGTAGTACTGTCAGCCTCTGCTGCCTCAGTACTCTCTGTGCTTTTTTCTTCAGTTGCTGCCGGTGCTGACTCAGATGCAGTATCTGTAGCCGGTGCACTCTGGCTTCCCCCGCAACCAACGAGTGATAATGTCATAACACTCGTAAGCAACATTGAAACAACACGTTTCATTTTCATAACATACCTCTCCTTCTTTTTTGTGCAGTTTCCTGCAATTAACTTTACTATCTCAAGCACAAATGTGCTTTGGATCATGGTAACCCCCGTTTATCCGGCATGTTAGTAATCAGATAAATACCCCTCTTATATCCATATGCATTGACATCAGTTGTCCGGGTTTATGGCAGTCATTGGCCATGGATAATCGATTATAAGTTCATCATCATTCAGTGTGTAATATAAATATGCATCTTCAATCGGATCGTTATACATGAGCTTAATGCAGTTTTCCTTCTCATCTACGCTATAATGTCCAAAGAAGATACCCTCTTCACTAAATTCCCCATCTTTTGTAAAAACATAAGACCATCCATTGTCCTGAATCCATGTACCTACTATTCCATCATGGTCCTCTTCAGAACTCAGCTTGTATACGGATTTCTCGTACAATGTCATGGAATCGCCATCTTTAATGTAGCGAAGCTTTATCTCATTCTTTTCTTTATCGGTAAGGGTTATGCAGGAATCATCCTTTGTATATTTATACTCTTTTCCCTTATAGACAGCTTTGCCGTTATCGTAAAGTGCAATAGTCTCTTTGTCAGGCTCATGGGAGTAGGCCCAGCTCTCTGTTTTTTTTCCGCAACCTGTTGCTATTGTCATTACTGCAGCAAGCATTGCCATTACGGTTGCTAACTTTCTAATGCTCTTTGTAATTCTCATTGTGGTGCCTTCTTTATTGAAAAATAAAATTTAATATCTTGAATTTGAAGTGAAAATCATTGTCAGGTAAGTTTTTAAATGCAAACTTGGAAAGCATTTAAAATTTCCAATAATTTAAGAAATATTTTTGTAAGTATTGTGTGAATCTTTTTAATTTCTAAAATAAATATAAACAATCCTTTGTGAATATTGAATGTAAATCTTTTACCTTATCAAGCACATTTCTTACCTTTTGCACATATGTGGTTAAATATTTACTTTTTAATTGTGAATTATGCTCTGATAAATGAGCTCTAAGAATTTTCCCGACTATATTATTTAGATAAAATAAGAATCAGCAGCACTAGTGCTGCTGTCATCAAATGCCTCGACTTTTACGAAGTAGATATTGTTCTTCTGCAAGGCGGAGGAATGAGTCGTAACGGGCGGTACGGCGATTGACGACAACGCAGCAGAGGACAATTTAGACAAGTAATAAAGTCAACTTATTTGGTGACAGCAGCACTGGATATTTATTTTAAAGTCCCTCGAAATCAAAGGCAGGTATAAAGCTCTCAGAGTCGGTTCCCTCCCCCTGGAAAAATCCATTCTCGATTCCAAGATCTATCGCATAGTCGATAAGTTCGTCATAATCAGAAGTCTTTACACCCTGCATCAACTCCGGAAATCGACCAAGATCCCCATGAGGCGTAAACTGATTCATAACACTAAGGTATACTTTGTCTCCAAATCTTGTCAGAAGTTCTTCTATAACCTTCTTTGAATCTTCAAGACATCCCGGAAGCATCAGGTGTCTTATTATGACGCCTTTTTTCATAAGAGGTCCAAGGTAATCATCCTCTGCATTTTCAATATATTCGTTGTACTCTGCTGCGGTGAGAACATGTTTTTCCTCGTAAAATGCCCCTTTATCAGCTCTAGGGATTACTCCGTCATTAAAAAATTCCGGTTCTCCAACCTGCCTTAGCATCTCTTCAATTGCTTTTATGGAAATATCAAAATAGCCTGCAGCATTACTGTATTTAACTGCAAGATCATCAGAATAATACTTGCAATCAGGAAGATATATATCAATTAACCCTTCCAGCATCTTAAGAGTTTCCACATTTTCATAAGCACTTGTATTGTATAAAACAGGGATGATAAGCCCCTGCCGTTTTGCGCTCTCAATTGCAGGCATTATCAGCGGCACAAAATGTGTCGGAGTCACAAGATTGATGTTTGACGCCTTCTTCTCCTGTAACTCAAGAAAAATCTCTGCAAGTCTTTCTGAAGATATCGCCTTCGCTACATCTCCTTTTGCTATCTCAGCATTTTGGCAAAAGACACATCTCATATTGCAGCCTGAAAAAAATACAGTCCCGGATCCATTCTCTCCGGAAATGCACGGCTCCTCCCAGGCGTGAAGGTATGCCCTTGCAGCTGTAAGAGTTGCACCTTGCCCGCAATACCCAAGTTCGTTCTCCAACCGGTTTACACCGCATTTTCTGGGACAAAGCATACACTTGTTCATCATTTCATTCATCATCAGTACTCTCAGCCTCTGCCTGTAATCTCTCAGCTTCTTTTCTTGCTTCCTTTTCAGCCTTATTCCTTTTCCTAAGCTCAGTAAAAAATTCCTTTAATATATCGCTGCAGTCATTTTCAAGGACGCCTCTGGACACATCCACCTGATGATTAAATTCCGGATTTTCAAGTATATTAAGGACAGTTCCGCCGCAGCCTGATTTAGGACTGCTTGCCCCCATAACCAATCTGGGAATTCTTGACTGAACTATGGCACCGGCACACATCTGACAGGGCTCCAGGGTTACATAAAGTGTACAGTCTTCAAGTCTCCAGTCGCCTATTTTCTTGCAAGCCTTTTTTATGGCAGTTATTTCCGCATGACAGAGCACTGATTTATCAGTATTTCTGCGGTTATAACCTCTGCCTATAATTTTTCCTTCATATACTATTACGCATCCTATCGGCACTTCTCCGATATCAATTGCTTTTCTTGCCTGCTTAAGGGCTGCTCTCATGTATTTCTCATCAAGGCGCTCCTCCGGAGTTTTTACTTTTAATTCAGGATAATCTCTCATTTATTTAAACCCTACCAATTTACTAGTATTTTTGTTATTATAGATTATTGAATTTCTGAAGAAAAACAAAAACCTATAGATTCCTGTTTTTCCTTAGAAAAACATAAATCTATAACTACTTGAAAGGAAAATACCGACCCTTACATCTTATAAGTCGGTTCTAAGTATTATATGAAAATATCAACAAAAGGCAGATATGCACTCAGGGTACTAATTGATCTTGCACTTCACAACACAGGTGAATACATATCATTAAAGGACATATCTGCAAGACAAAATCTCACAGTTAAATATTTGGAACAGATCGTTTCCCCTTTGGGCAAAGCAGGTTTTTTACAAAGCATGCGCGGTAATAACGGCGGACACAGACTTGCCAAGGCACCCTCAGAGATTTGCATAGGTGATGTCCTGAGAATTATGGAAGGTGATCTTGCACCGATAGGTTGCATACAGGGTGAGGAAGTTTTATGTCCTAAAGTCAACGAATGCCCAACTATTGAGTTCTGGGTCGGACTTGACCGTGTTGTTAACGACTATGTCAACAGCTACACCCTTCAGGATCTTGTAAAACAAACCGCTGATTTGGCCAAGAACGCCTGACAATCCATCAAATTTCATATCAGGTAATCTTCTAGATTAATAGAGTGGGGCTCTTATAAAAGAAGCCCCACTTTTTAAAACTGATTTGAATCTACATATTTCATATAACTTATAACCATCAGCGCAATTTTAAATGTCAGCGCCTCATCAAATGTTCTTATATCAAGCCCGGTAGCTTTTTCAAGCTTTTCAATTCTATATACCAGGGTATTTCTATGTACAAAAAGCTGTCTCGAAGTTTCTGATACATTAAGGTTATTCTCAAAGAATTTGTTTATTGTATTAAGTGTTTCTTCGTCGAGATTCTCAGGTATCTCACGTCCTCCGAATATCTCATCAATAAAGATTCTGCACAGGTTTATAGGGAGCTGATAAATAAGCCTTCCTATTCCAAGTGTATTGTAAGCTATCACATGCTTTTCAGCATAGAATATTTTTCCTACATCAAGGGCCATCTTAGCTTCTTTATAGGACTTGCTCAGATCCTTAAGTTCGCTGACAATTGTACCATAGGATACTCTTACATCAAGCATCGCCTCGGTGTTCATCATATCCACGATAGTTGTCGCAATACTTTCAATTTCTTCGTATTTTTCTCCCGCCTTGAGAGATTTTACCAGAATTACACTTGTCTCATCCACAGCCGTGACATAGTCCCCATTCTGGGATGTAAACATACTGCCAAGAAGCTCCGCAGCACCGCTGTCTCTCTCAGCTCTTGTCTCGACAAGTATGATGACTCTGGGAATAGTCACATCTATTCTCAGCTTTTTTGCCCTATTATATATATCAATAAGCAGCAAATTATCTAATAACAGATTTTGGAAAAAGTTATTTCTGTCATATTTTTCTTTGTATGCTACAATCAGATTCTGCAGCTGGCTGACACAAATTTTTCCAACCATGTATGCATCTTCTCCATTACCGGCAGCGAGAAGAACATAAACCAGTTCTCCCTCATCCAGAATTTTCAGCAGGTGCATTCCTCCGATGACCTGTGAATCTACCGGCGAATTTGCAAAATCAGATATAAACTCCATATCAAAGGTAGGCGCTTCTGCAGTTGCTGCAACAACTCTCCCCTTTAAGTCCATTACGCTGAGCTGAACCCTTGTGATCGCCGAGAGCTCATCAATACTATTTTGAATAATCTGTGATGTTATCATATGTGCCTTCCTCTTCTATCAAAATACCCCAATAAATTCTCACTAAATAATCAGGAAAATCATACGGAATCTATAGTATAACTCAATTCTAGAATATATTTAAAGAGTTTGCAATTTAAAAACAATTCATGAGAAAAAAAGGCGGAAGCTATTAAATAGCTTCCACCCTGCAGTATTACTACTTTATATAATTAGTTTGTGATAACCTTCTCTGTCTCTTTATCAAATACGTGAATCTTCTCAACGTCGAATGCGAACTTAACCTTATCGCCAGGACGAGCTGTTGTACGAGAATCAACTCGTGCTGTTACAGGGAAGCCTGCAAGATCAAAGTACAGATAAACTTCTGCACCAAGAAGCTCGTATACGTTGATTGTTGATTCGAATACAGCCTTAGATGTGCTAACAACCATCTCAGAATCATCAACATCTTCAGGACGGATACCAAATGTAACTGTCTTTCCAGCGTAGCCGCCTTCGATAACCTTCTTAGCCTTAGCCGGAGGAAGCTCGATAGACTGACCTGCAATCTTGAGGCAAGCCTTGTCGCCAGCAACTTCAACTTCAGCATCAAGGAAGTTCATCTGAGGTGATCCCATGAATCCAGCAACGAAAAGGTTTGTAGGCTTGTCATAGAGGTTCTGAGGTGTATCAACCTGCTGAACAACACCGTCCTTCATAACTACGATTCTTGTACCAAGTGTCATAGCCTCTGTCTGGTCATGTGTAACGTAGATGATTGTGGTACCAAGTCTCTGGTGAAGCTTAGCAATCTCAGTTCTCATCTGAACACGGAGCTTAGCATCCAGGTTTGAAAGAGGCTCATCCATAAGGAATACCTTAGGATTACGAACGATAGCACGACCCATAGCAACACGCTGTCTCTGACCACCGGAAAGAGCCTTCGGCTTACGATCAAGAAGGTTTGTAAGATCAAGGATCTTAGCTGCGTCCTTAACCATCTTGTCGATCTCAGCCTTCGGAACCTTACGAAGCTTAAGACCAAATGCCATGTTATCATATACTGTCATATGAGGATACAGAGCGTAGTTCTGGAATACCATCGCGATATCTCTGTCCTTAGGCTCTACATCGTTAACAACGCGATCACCGATTTTAAGTGTACCGGAAGAGATATCCTCCAGACCAGCGATCATACGAAGTGTTGTTGACTTACCACATCCTGAAGGTCCAACGAAAATGATGAACTCCTTATCCTGGATATCAAGATTGAAATTCTTTACTGCTTCGAACCCATTGGGATATACTTTGCAAACATTCTCAAGTGTTAAACTTGCCATTTTAATTTTCCTCCTCTTAGCAAATACGTGGGACATCTGTCCCTGACATAAAAAAGTATAGCCAAAGCACTGGGCTTTGGCTATGCAAGTATTATACAAAGATTTTAACAATCGTTGTAAAAATTGCTTATTTACTTTTTGTTTATAAAATCTTTAGGAATATATGCACAAATTTTATAAATTCTTGTGTGCAATTTGCTCATCCCACTCGTGATTACCTATATATCACGATTTATCTTTGTCAATTATGTCATATCAGCGATTACTTTCTGTCTCTTGCTTCCTGCATACGCTTAATAGCTGCCTGAAGCTCCTCATCGTCATCATCTGTTCTCTCTTCTTCATCAACCTCTTCAACCTTGGGCTCAAATCTTTTGAAAAGTCCGTTGTACAAAAGTGCCATGAGATATGCAGGACCTGTGAATCCGAACATAATAAGCAGCGGCACAATGCGAAGATCAAAGAAATACAAAAGCAGAAGCGGGATCAGTGAAATAACTCCCATCGCAACTGTTCTTGGCAGTCCCAGAATCGAAAACATACATGCATTTTTAAGTGTGTTTTTGATAGGATTCTCAAATCTGGACTGAAGCGGGAATATATAGAGTGATATCATGTAAAGAATTAAAGTTATTCCTAACATAATATAGATATATATTCCTGGAATTGCTGTTTTGTTAGCTCTTATCCACAGGAAATCAACTCCGATTATAGCTGCAATAGCCAATACAATTAACCAAAGTATTGTTGCCTGTTTAAAGTTCTGTTTAAATGACTTCCAAAATCCCTTGATTACATATGTTTCTTCATCTCTTACCATCTTAAGAAGAACATAATGCATCGCTGTAAGTGATGCTCCTCCGGTAAACGGAATAAGGACAAACAGCAGTACTGCAAGATTCAACATCATCAAATCCGCAACCCTGTTCAGTGCTCTCATAATAGGACTGTCTAAATCAAATAATTTTCCCATAATATACTTCTCCTAAAAATAAAACTATATTGCATGGCTCGCACTAAGCTCAACGAACCTCGCTAAGTGCTCTGCTCTTGGGATTCTCACTAGACTCGTCAGTACCTCGTCAAGTGTTCACCCATGGCTCGCACTAAGCTCGTGAAATACCTCGCTAAGTGCTCTGCTCAAAAAAGCGCTCAAGCATTACTATAACATGCTTGAGCGCTAAATGCATTTCATTTTATAAATTTTAGAGAAGTATTGTCTTTTTTATCCAGGCAAGCTGATCAGCAAATACAGTCTCTCTTCCTATTTCCTGCTGAAGCTCGTGTCTCATTCCGTCATATAATTTTATTTCGAGATTCTGAAGTCCTATCTGATCCTTCCAAATGCTGTAAAGATGCTCTACACCCTTACCGTATTCTCCGACAGGATCCTCTTTGCCCGCTGTGAGAAGTATAGGAAGCTTCTTTGGAATATCCTCCATTTTCCCTGTATCCTGAACTCTTGACAGTAGCTCAAATAAGGTTTCAAATCCATTTACGGTAAATACGAAATTGTCCTTAGGATCATTTTCATATTTTTTAACACTCTCTTCATTGTGAGATAGCCAGTCAAACTTACTTCTTGGGCTTGAAATCCTGCTGTTGTATGCTTTAAAAGCCATGTTATTCAGAAAATTCGAACGATGCTTTTCACCAAAGAAAGCACTAAGAATTGCACACATTGTCTTTCCTGATTTAATGGTTCCCGGAGACTGCCAGCCTGTTCCCTGTATGATTGCTCCCTGTATACCTGTTCCATATCTTGTCAGATATTCCCTTGCAACAAAGGATCCAAAGCTATGTCCCATAAGAACAACCGGAATTTCAGGATATTCTTCCTGAGTCATTTTCTTAAGCCTGTGAGCGTCCCTAAGTACAACTGTCGCGGGGTCATTTTTGCAAAAATAACCATATGGCACTTTTGTAGAAACAGAGTCGCCATGTCCCAGATGATCATTTCCAATAACAAGGACACCATTACTTGCCATATAATTAGCAAATTCATCATAGCGATCAATATATTCCTGCATTCCATGAATAATCTGCAAAATAGCTATTGGCTTCTCATCAGGAATCCATCTTATTGCATGAATGGTCGTCTCTCTGTCTCTGGATTTGTAGGTAATTTCCTCTTTACGTGCCATGATAACCCCTCCGTGCTATACACAAAATTTAATGTTAAAAACAGACAATTCTATAATATTTCAAAAAGAGGATGATAATTCCGTCTCCTCCTATTCAATTTTACCACAATATCCTAATCATAGTTGTAAAAAAATCGTAAATTCGTTATATTGACACATATTTGAGTGAAAAATCCGGAGGATTTTCCTGTAAGATAAAAAAACGAATGTAGCAGATTATTCCACTACATCCGTCTTTATAATTATCTGATTAGCATATTTCTGCGCCTGAAGGCATAGCCTTTTCAGGAGTCATAAGTGCAAGATTCCCCTCAGCATCTTCAGCGCAAAGAAGCATACCTTCTGACAGTACACCGGCAAGCTTTGCAGGCTTAAGATTAACAAGAACCATAACCTTTTTGCCTACCATTTCCTCAGGAGAATAGTATTTACGTATTCCAGAAACAATCTGTCTTGTCTGGCTACCAATCTTAACCTGTGAGCAAAGAAGCTTCTTTGACTTCGGAACTGCTTCGCAGGCAATGATCTCACCAACCTGGAACTGCATCTTCATGAAGTCATCAAATGTGATCTCATCCTTTGCAGGAATATCAATTCCGTCAGCCTCATTAGCAGACTCATCTGTCTCCTCTGCACCACCAATCACAATTGCATTAGCTTCCTTGAGCATACCTGCTTTTGTGAGATTTTCCTTGGCCTTTTTCTGAGACTCAATAAAGTCAGCCTTCTGCTTTTCTGTAATCTTAGCTGCTTCGGCAAGAACCTCATTAAGATCCTTTCTCGCAAATGTCTGCTCGGGAGCATCAGTTACCTTTGTACCGCTTACATACTTACCAAACTCAGAAAGTGTATCGAAATCACGGCTTTCAGTATTAAGCATATTGAAAATCTTCTCTGCTGTCCTTGGCATAAAAGGCTCAAGAAGACTTGTACCAATAGTTATACCTTCTACAAGGTTATACAGTACAGTAGCCAATCTGTCTGACTGTGCCTCATCCTTTGCAAGATTCCACGGTTCAGTCTCATCTATATACTTATTGCAACGCTTGAATACTGCGAAGATTTCTGTAAGAGCATCAGCAACCCTGAGCTCATCCATCTTCTTTTCAACTTTCTCATATGCACTTGTGCATACAGTCTTAAGATCAGCATCTACGCCTCCCTCAACACCCTTATCTGCAACAACACCATCAAAATACTTGTTAGACATAGCAATTGTACGGTTTACAAGATTACCAAGTGTATTTGCAAGATCTGAGTTATAGCGCTCAACCATGAGCTCCCATGTGATTACACCATCATTGTCATACGGCATTTCATGAAGTACAAAGTACTTTACAGGATCAACTCCAAAAAGGCTTACAAGATCATCTGCGTAAATTACATTACCCTTGGACTTACTCATCTTCTCACCGCCCTGAAGGAGCCATGGATGACCAAATACCTGCTTAGGAAGCGGTTCACCAAGTGCAAGAAGGAAAATAGGCCAATAAATAGTATGGAATCTGATAATATCTTTACCTATAAGATGAAGATCTGCAGGCCACCACTTTTTATAGTCTTCGCTGCTTGAATCCACATCATAACCAATTCCGGTTATATAGTTTGTAAGTGCATCAAGCCAAACGTATACAACATGCTTTTCATCAAAGCTTACAGGTATACCCCATTTAAATGAGGTTCTTGATACACACAGATCCTGAAGTCCCGGAAGAAGGAAATTGTTCATCATTTCATTCTTTCTGGAAACAGGCTGAATAAATTCAGGATGTGAATTGATATGCTCAATAAGCTGAGGCGCATATTTACTCATTTTAAAGAAGTATGCTTCCTCCTCAGCAGGATGTACATCACTTCCACATTCAGGACATTTTCCATCTACAAGCTGTGACTCTGTATAGAACGCTTCACACTCTGTACAGTACATTCCTTTGTAAGATCCCTTATAAATATCACCCTGATCATAGAACTTTTTGAATATTTTCTGTACCTGTTGTACATGATCCTCATCTGTTGTTCGGATAAATCTGTCATAGGAAGTATCCATCATATCCCAAAGGCTCTTAATGGTTCCTGCTACACCATCTACAAATTCCTTAGGACTGCTGCAACCTGCCTCAATTGCTCTTGTCTCAATCTTCTGTCCGTGTTCATCAGATCCAGTCTGGAAATGAACATCATATCCATCTTTTCTCTTGTATCTTGCAATAGCATCAGCAAGCACAATTTCATAACTGTTTCCAATGTGCGGTTTACCGGAAGTATAGGCTATCGCAGTAGTAATGTAATATTTTCCTTTATTCTGCATTTACTTTAAGTCTCCTTACCAACATAATATATCACAACCGGTCTCAGTAACCAGGACCTCTACCTCCCACTGAGCGGAAGGTGCTCCATCCTCTGTGTAAACTGTCCAGTCATTTTCTTCATCAACAAAAATCTCATCTGTTCCCATGTTTATCATAGGCTCAATTGTGAATACCATACCAGGAACCATGATCATTTCTGTACCCGGCTTACTTACGAAGCTGACAAAGGGCTCCTCATGGAATTCATTTCCGCAGCCATGTCCGCCAATCTCACGTACAACTGTGTATCCGTTTTTAAGTGCATGCTGATGTACAGCATCTCCCATATCTCCGAGAGGTGTCCATGGAATTACATTTTTAACACCTATCTCCACAGCTTCTTTAGTTACGTCAACCAGCTTTTTCCATGCAGGATCCACATCACCTATGCAAAACATTCGTGAAGAGTCTGAAAAATATCCATTTAATATAGTAGAACAATCTACATTAATAATATCTCCGTCCTGTAAAATATCATCCGGAGATGGTATTCCATGACAAACCATATCATTAATTGAAGTGCAGACGCTCTTAGGAAATCCTTCGTAATTCAAAGGAGCCGGAATACCGCCCATCTTCCTGGTTACATCAGCAACTATATCATCGATATCCTGAGTAGACATGCCTGCCTTTATTCTGGCACCAACTTCATCAAGACATGCCATGTTAATCTTGGCGCTGGCCTTGATTCCTTCAATATCTTTCTCAGTCTTTAATAAAGACCTTTTAGGAACGATCTTCCCTTCTCTCTGAAGACTTATTATTCTCTCATCAAAAGCTTCATGACAAGCCTTATATTTCTTACCGCTCCCGCACCAGCATGGTGCATTTCTATCCATCTTTTTATACATTGTATGAATTCGACCTTTCTACACTAACTACATATAAATAGAGTCTATTATCTAGTATGCCTTCAAGCTCAGTTATTGTCAAATGTCAAGGAGATTTATGACCGCGTAAATTTACTGTAGGATTTAATAGGTTAAAGAAACCTTGATATGCCTAAGCATCAGCTGGCATCTATAGATACGGAAATTCTTTATC